>JAFSXJ010000093.1 GCA_017444065.1 Paludibacteraceae bacterium
GCCGAAGGCGCAAAAGCCGCAGGGCATGAAGTGGAACTGATTTCGCTTCGCGGCAAGGAAATAAAATTCTGTATCGGTTGTTTCGGTTGCCAGCGCACCGGTGCCTGTGTGTTCAAGGATGATGTGCCTGCCATCATGGACAGCGTGCTCAACGCCGATGTCGTTTGTTGGGCGACACCTATCTATTATTACGAGATGGCGGGGCAAATGAAGACGCTCATCGACCGCATGAACGCCATGTACCCAAAGGATTACAAGTTCCGCGACATCTACCTGCTGACCACAGCAGCCGAAGACGAGGAGTACACGCCCAAACGTGCCGAGAGCGGACTGCAAGGCTGGATAGACTGCTTCGAGAAAGCGACGCTCAAAGCCCATCTGTTCTGCGGCGGTGTGAACGACCCTCGTGAGATAACCGGCAATCCCAAACTGCAAGAAGCGTACGAATTAGGTAAAAGCATATGACCATCGAACAATTTCGCGAACGCATGGCAGACCCGGCACCCGTAGAGGGCGGCTCGGACCTGCATTTGGAGTTTCATAAATACTCGCAGGAGGCACTGCGCATAACTACAGAAATCAACAGCCGCTACCACACACCGGAAGAACTGCGCGCCTTATTAAGCGAACTATGGGCGATTGACGTGCCGGAGTCGTTCGGTATGTTCCCGCCGTTCAATACCGACTGCGGCAAGAACACGCACATCGGCGAACGGGTGTTCATCAACATGGGCTGTAAGTTCCAGGACCAAGGCGGCATCTATATCGACGATGACGCGCTCATCGGACACAACGCTACACTCTGCACACTCAATCATGTGCAAGACCCAGCACGCCGTGCATCTATGGAGCACGCACCGATACATATCGGCAAACGCGTGTGGCTGGGTGCGAATGTGACTGTCCTTGCCGGTGTAACCATCGGCGACAATGCCATCGTGGCGGCAGGTGCAGTAGTCACCAAGGATGTGCCAGCCAACACCATCGTCGGCGGTGTGCCTGCAAAAGTAATCAAGACAATTGAACCATGCAAAAAGTAATTTTCCCACTACTGGCGGCGATGCTGACCGCTTGCACGGCAACAACGAAAGAACACGAATATATGAAAGTGACTTATCACCAAATCAATGTGGACAACTGCACGGTCTTCTATCGTGAAGCGGGCAGTCCTGACAAACCGACACTGTTACTGTTACACGGTTTTCCCTCTGCAAGTCACATGTTCCGTGACCTCATGCCGTTGCTGGCGGACAAGTATCATCTCATAGCGCCGGACATGCCTTCCTTCGGTCAGACGGTCTGCCCTTCGCGTAGCGAGCAGGCGTATACCTTTGACTACCTTGCCAGCACAATAGACCATTTCACGGAAGTGCTGCGCCTTGACCGTTTCGCAATGTATATCTTCGATTACGGAGCACCGGTAGGCCTGCGCATTGCCATGTGGCATCCCGAACGTGTCACTGCAATTATATCGCAGAACGGCAACTGCTACGAAGAAGGACTTGGCAAGAAATGGGAGGCACGCAAGGACTACTGGCAGCACCCGACGCCGGAACTGCGTGCGCAATATGCGTCCGCGTATGCGCTGGAGACCATCATCGGGCAATATACCTTCGGCACGCCGGAAGGCTCCGTTGCTCCCGATGGCTACACGCTTGATTTCGCCTATGTGCAACTGCCCGAACGCGCAGAGATGCAGAATGACCTCATCTTTGACTACCAGTCGAATGTGGCACTCTATCCGCAGTTCCAAGCATACTTGCGTGAGCATCAGCCGCGTCTACTGGCGGTATGGGGCGAGAACGACCCCTCGTTCATCCCTGCCGGTGCCAATGCGTTCAAACGCGACCTGTCGAACGCCGAGATACATTTCGTGCCAAGCGGTCATTTCGCCCTCGAGAGCCACGCTGCAGAGATAGCCAAGTATATACGGAGTTTTCTGAAAAATAATTAGCCTGAAAGAATTATGAGAATCGACCACCTCGCAATAACCGTTTCGGACTTGCAGCGCGCGAAGGATTTCTTTGTACGGTACTTCGGCTGTACGTCAGACACCGACTACCATAATCCGCGCACCGGCTTGCACTCATGTTTCATGAGTTTTGACGGCGAGGCGCGACTGGAACTGATGCAATGGGACGGAATAGATTTCATGCCGGCAAGACTGCAAGACAAGACTTATTTCCATCTCTCTGTCAGCGTCGGTAGTAAGGAGCAAGTGGATGCCATGACCGCGCGTCTGCAAACCGACGGCTACACCGTCAAATCCGGTCCGCGTACCACCGGCGACGGTTACTACGAAAGCGTCATCGCCCTCTGGGATGGCATAGAACTGGAAATAACGATATGAAATAACCAACATATCATCGATGAGACTCACGCAAAACTGCGTGGGTCTTTTTATCTCCGCATGTCGCTGGGGTTGAAGCCGAGGTGTTTGGTGGCAAAGCGGCTGAGGTACGAAACGGACGAGAAAGAGAGCATGTCGGCGATGTCCTGCAACGTCAAGGTAGGATTACGCAGCAGACGCGCCACCTCTAATGCCGTGTAACGGTTGATCCAATGGATGGCAGGCGAACCGCTGTAGAGTTTAACGGTCTCAGACAGGTGCTTGGCTGACACACCGAGGGCATCGGCATAATACGAGACCTCGCGATGCTTGCGGTAATGCCCGTCGTTGAGCATACTGAGGAAAGACTGCACCAAGTTTGCCACTTTCTCGGAGATTTCAGTCTCTCCGTATATCTCCGCGTGGAAATCGAAGAAGTCGATAATCATGCATTGGACGGCATTGAGCAGCAGGTCGCGGTAGAAATGATGGTGCTTCTCCTGCAACCGCACGCCGATATACTCAAGATTCTTGCGGCACCGTTCGGCTTGGGTAGCGTTGAGTGGCATGAGCGGGTCATGGAACAGCATCAGTCCGCCCCGCATACCGTAATTGCTCAGCGGTGTCGCCAATTCGGTAAACTCCCTTATGACATAGACTACAATCGCATGGAAATCATCAGACTTGGAAATGAGTTCAGTGCGTTCGGCCTGTACGAAGATGAAGCTGTCGTTAGGATGGATAGTAAAGTCGTGTTCGTTGAAACGGACGATGGCAGAGCCGGTGGTGCATAGGCCATGAATGAGATAACCTTTCAAGGCGTGCATCGTGCTGTTATCAAGAGTGTTTTCAATAATTATATTTTGCATAATGTGCTTAAAATTTGCTGCAAAGGTATAAAAAATAATTGAAATATGCAAATAATCATCCGTAATTTGTGCATAAAAAACCGTATTCTAAATTTGCATATGTCGCAAAAAAGCAGTAATTTTGCAACGGATTACAGAAATTACGAATTAAAAATTACGAATTATGAGAAACAAACTATTTATCGCCCTTGCAGCCTTGTTCTGCACGACGGCTTGCACGGCACAGACAACTAAAACCCCAAGTAATATGGAACAGAAAAAAGCATTGGTAGTCTTCTTCTCCCATGCCGGAGAGAACTACTCGGTAGGCAACATCAAAGTCGGCAACACCAAAATCGTGGCGGATTATATTTCCGAGATAACAGGTGCCGACCAGTTCGAAATCGTCACGCACAAGTACGACGGTATGGCTTACACGCCGCTGACCCAGTTGGCGCAAGAAGAAGCAGACAACAACGAGCGTCCGCCGTTCGAGGGCAAGTTGGAGAACCTCGACCAGTACGACACCATCTTCATCGGCGGCCCGATATGGTGGGGCACGTATCCGCAGGTGATGTTCACGTTCTTTGACACGTACGACCTGAACGGCAAGACCATCTACCCGTTTACGACGCACGAAGGCAGCGGCTTGGGCAGTGCCGTGTCGGATGTCCGTCGCGCCTATCCGAACGCGAACGTGCAGAAAGGCTTCAGCATCTACGGTCA
>JAFSXJ010000094.1 GCA_017444065.1 Paludibacteraceae bacterium
ATGGGCTGCTTCGACCGCGTGGAGACCAACGGCGGCGCGTCCGAACAAGTCAACCTCCTGTATGGCGAGAACCCCAACCTCGCCGTGCGCACGTTCTGCAAACCGTTCAACGAAGCAGGCATCAAGACGCACATGCTTGACCGCGGTCTGAACGCCTTGCGCATGAACCCCGTGCCCGCTGATGTGCGGCAGCTGATGTACAAGGTGAAGCACGCGCAGGGCACGAACATTACCCGTATCTTCTGCGGTCTGAACGACCCGCGCAACATCATCCCTAGTATCAAATGGGCGAAAGCCGCAGGGATGACCGCACAGGCGACGATGTGTATTACCTACAGCAAGGTACACACGCGCGAGTACTACATCAACCTCGCCGAACAGCTGATTGAGGGCGGCGCAGAGGAGATCTGCCTCAAGGACATGGCAGGCGTAGGCCGTCCTGCCATGCTCGGCGACATCGTGCGTGCCATCAAGGAGAAACACCCCCACATCATCATCCAGTACCACGGTCACACGGGTCCGGGCTTCTCGGTAGCCTCGATGCTCGAGGTTGCCAAAGCCGGCGGCGACGTGCTGGACGTGGCAATGGAGCCGCTCTCGTGGGGCAAGGTGCACCCCGACGTGATCACCATCCAGGCGATGCTCCGCGATGCAGGATTCCTCGTCAAGGACATCAACATGAAGGCCTACATGGAAGCGCGCAGCCTGACCCAGTCGTTCATCGACGACTTCCTGGGCTACTGGATTGACCCGAAGAACGCCCTCATGACCTCGCTGCTCGTGGGCTGCGGTCTGCCGGGCGGAATGATGGGATCGCTGATGGCTGACCTCAAGGGCATTCATGCCGCCATCAACGCAAACCTCAAGAAGAAAGGTGAACCCGAACTCTCCGAAGACGAACTGCTCGTGCAGCTCTTCGACGAGGTGCAGCGCATCTGGCCGATGCTCGGTACGCCGTGTCTCGTGACGCCGTTCAGCCAGTACGTCAAAAACGCCGCGCTGATGAACCTGTTCAGCCGTTCGATGGGCGAGAAAGACTTCACACGTATGGATCCTGCCATGTGGGGAATGATTCTCGGCAAATCCGGCAAACTGCCCGGCGAGCTGGCTCCGGAAATCATCGAACTGGCCAAAGAGAAAGGTTACGAGTTCTACACCGACGACCCGCAAAAACTCTATCCGGACGTACTGCCGCATTACATCGAAGAGATGGAGAAACTCGGTTGGGATCGCGGACAGGACGACGAAGAGTTGTTTGAGTTCGCGATGCACGACAAGCAGTACCGCGAGTACAAGTCCGGTCTGGCAAAGGAGCAGTTCAACAAAGATCTGCTTGAGCGCATGGAGAAAGCAGCCAAGGGCGGTCAGCAGGTGACGTTCATCTCGGCTGCCGACAAACGCGCCATCCTGCACCCGAACAGCGAGCCGGTGGAAGCTACGCAGGCAGGAACCGTTCTCTGGGAACTCGACTTCAACGAAGCCAGCCACGCACCTGCCTTCGGCAAGCTGTTCGGCAAAGGGACACCGGTATGCTGGCTACAGACCACGCACGGCATCGAACCACTCTATGCAACAGAAGATGCACGCGTAGTAGCTGTGGACAAACAGCAAGGTGACAAGGTGACCAAAGGAGACGCCGTATGCTGGCTCGAACATGCTGATCTGATCAAGGAGATAACAGAATCTGCCACAAAAGCCATCAAAAAAGGCAGAGCAGCCAGAAAAGTTATAGCCCCTAAGAAGAGCGCCTGGAAAGACAGCAGCAACGTCATCAAGGCGGAGACGAAAAAGAAATAGTGAGTACGGATCTCACGGAACTGACGGAAAGCACGACACCCATGCAACAACCGCTGAAGATAGTGATCGTCGGAACAGCCTACCCCTTCCGGGGTGGGCTGGCGACGTTCAACCAGCGGCTGGCGCAGCAGTTCCAAGCCGAGGGGCACCACGTCGAACTGATCACGTTCACCACGCAGTACCCCTCGTTCCTATTCCCCGGCAAGACGCAGTACTCCACCGAAGCCGCACCAGCTGACCTCACCATCCGCCGGGCGGTCAACTCGTGCAATCCGCTCACGTGGTGGCGTGTAGGCAGGCAGCTGCACAAGCAGCGCCCTGACTTCGTGATCTGCTGCTACTGGATGGCGTTCTTCGCGCCGGCATTCGCCACAATCGAGCGCATCGTCCGTCGTAACCGTCACACCCGCTGCATCGCGCTGGTGCATAACATGATCCCTCATGAGCCTACCCTGCTCGACAAGCTCTTTGCGCCCGCCTTTGTGCGCAACACCGACGGATTTGTCGCCCTTTCGCAAAGCGTGCTGACGGACATCGCCAAACTTGGCGGTCAGAACAAGCCAAAGGCATGCAGTCCGCATCCTATCTATGACCACTACGGCGAGCCGATGACGAAAGCCGCAGCCTGCCAGGCACTCAGCCTTGCCCCGCAGAACGACTACATGCTGTTCTTCGGGCTGGTGCGCGCTTATAAAGGATTGGATTTGCTGATTGACGCATTTGCGCAGGTTAAGGATAAGTTGCCGAGGCTCAGATTGCTGGTTGCCGGCGAGTTCTACGAGGACGAACAGAAGTACCGCGAGCAAATTGCCGCAGCCGGACTGACCGAGCGCGTGATTATCCGCAACGAGTTCATCCCCGATGCCGACCTGCGCAAGTACTTCGGCGCTGCCGACCTCATCGTGCAGCCGTACAAATCCGCCACCCAGAGCGGCGTGACGCAGGTTGCGTTCCACTTCGAGAAACCCATGCTCGTAACCAATGTGGGCGGTCTCAGCGAGATCGTTCACCACGGCAAGATGGGTTACGCCGTACCGCCACAGACAAAAGAAATAGCCGCTGCAATCAGCGACTATTACACCCACAACCGTCAGGAATCGTTTACCGGGTACCTGCGTCTTGAGAAAGACAAGTACGGTTGGGACAAGTTAACGCAAGAGTTCCTTACTTTACGCGGCGCTCGGGAATACGAGCCTTCTTGCCGGTGAGATCACGCAGGTAGTAGAGTTTGGCGCGACGCACCTTGCCGTACTTGTTAACCGTGATAGACTCAATGAAAGGTGAATCCATCGGGAAAATACGCTCAACGCCTACGTTGCCCGACATCTTGCGAACAGTGAAGCGCTTCTTGTCCTCGCTGCCGTGGATAGCGATAACGTCACCACGGAACTCCTGGATACGCTCCTTGTTACCTTCCTTGATACGATAAGCTACAGTGACCTGGTCACCGGCCTTGAATGCAGGAAACTCTTTCTTCTCACCTGCAAATGCTTGTTCAGCAATCTTAATCAAATCCATTGTTTGTACAATTAGCAATTGTTGGCAGAGGCATACGCTACTTTTTTAGCCGCGTTTCTGTCCGGGGTCCCCGACGCAACCAGAGGTTGTGGTGGGGAGAGCGGAGGCAATTGTGCGCTTTATGTCGCCAAGCGGCATCTGTTAGCGCAAATTGCTGAACGCGCAATCGCCAGAGGCATCTGTCGGATTGGGCTGCAAAGGTACAACATATATTCCATTTATGCAAACGATTGGCGCAAAATTCTGCCGTAGCAGGCGCAGAATTATTCATTTTGCAACCTCAAGACAACTATTCCGCATGCCGTCTTTCATTTTGTCTGCCATATTGCCGTTTTGCCGACAAAATGACACCTTTTCGAACCGTTGCCCGTCCATTTGCCATATAGGGCTTGCAAAACATCGGTATTTTATGTTATAAAACATGTTTTTTGCACAAATATTTGCATATATGGAAAATTTGCAGTACTTTTGCATCGTGTTTTTCATGGTATTAGATTTAAGGTTAATAAAGATTGGGTTGTCGGGAGACAATCCTTCTTTTTTTGTAGGGTAATTAAGTCAACAATTATCAACAATTATCGACAATTGATATTTCGTAAATAACCATACATGAACCCCGCTGCTTACTGATGCACTTGCGTGCACGTGTATAAATACGCTAAGGCACACCATCGATACATTCGACGTGTGCCTTAGAAATTTAATCCGCCACTCTCCGGGTAACGGCAAACAGTGGCGATAAACAGATAAATGCTACTTCACCTGCTCTCCTATAGCTGTATAGGTATTGCCGCCATGTTGGATGAGCAGCTGCCCGTCGCGGAGGAGTTTCTGCGGGGCAGGTTGTTCTGCCTCGATATTCTCCACAGCGGTCTGCGGGTTGTACTGATAACGCAGGTCGTTGAGGTAGATGCTACCCTTGCCCGACAGCAGCGATGTGCCGCGAACAACACGTATACCCATCAGCTGGTACTCAATACCCTTCGGCAGTACAGAGAGGTCAGCCTCCTGCCATTTCCAGCCTCCGTAGTCAAGGTCGCACAGCTTGACATACTGGATGTCGCCTGCCACCTCGCAACGCAGATACACGGTGTTGCCGGAGAAGTCGGAGAAGACGTACATACCCAAGCGGTCGGTTGCGCCGACTGTAGAGATATACGACGGGTCTTTTGCCATGAAATGTGCCTCTGCCTCCTCTTCGTCGCCAAATACGTATGAGAGTTCGTTGGAGGCTTTGTAGCCATCGCGATACTTCGTATTGCTATTGCGCAAAGTAGATAGGCTGGCTGTATTGAAAGATGCCTCTTTATCTACAGCAAACACCAATGTATCCAATATATCATAACGCGGAATATTCGGAACAGCCTCCTCAGCCATTGTTGTGAAATGTATCGGCAGGTCGTTCACCAAGTAAACACCAATATTATCCTTGAGTGTACCTTGAACAGTCAACACGTACTCTGTAGCCGGCAGCAAGGCATCAGAAGACTCAAAAGCCACATGCCCGTAGGGTGCAGGGGCTTGGTTATACTTGAATGAACGGGTACTGATTTTCACCTCATTGCCCTGTGTATCGGTCAACTTGTACGAATTACGTGCCGTAGAAGAGACTATTGACTGGTCGAACAGGGTTACAAACGACGGTTTGATTGGTACGTTCGTTTCATTGTTGCCCGGATAAGAGCCAAGGAAGCGTATGGCGCCACGGTCCTTCGTGCAGAATTTGAACTCAAACGGAGCCGTCAAATGATTGGCATAAGTGTCATCAGCATGACATGCCTTGGTGGAGAGACGAACTGTATATTCAGTCCCCGGCTCAAAACGTCCGTTCGGTGTAAAGCGTAATGTACGGTTGTCGTTCTCGAAAGTGATTTCTCCTTCTACAGCCGGTGTGATGCTGAACGCCTCTGCCGTAGAGTCTTTACGGCAGTCCCAGTTGAAGTCAAGCAACACATTCACCGACACATCCATCGAGTCAGTCAGGGAAGCGGGAACCGGAGAATAACTGATGACTTCAAGCGGCGTGGAACGCTTCATGTTGATCAACACATTGTGATAAGAAATATGTGCTGCAGTGACGTTGGCTTGGTAGGAATAGTCATAATAGCCGTCGGCTGTCACCTTCACGTCATACGTCCCGGGTTCAAGGTCGAAGAAGAAGAAACAGCCGTTGTAGAGCGTGTCGGTGGTATAAGTATCCAACAATGTACCGTTCTGACTGAGTTCAACCTTTGCACGGTTGATTGGTTTCTGCCCATCGAGTGTACCTTTATGGTAACTGATGGCAGGGAACTCCATCGGCAGGAAGTAGTCGCGTACCTGACCACCGATAGCACCATCAGCAAGCGTCGTGTTGCAATAATACTCCAGGAACGTGCGGGCGAAGTAGAACGCCTCACGCCACTTGTAGCCCATATTCACAAGGCGGTAGGTCTCGGGCTTGTAATCGTGCATGCAGCCTTCAGAAATCGTGCCCGGCACTTTCAATCCGCGGAGCACACCGTAACCGTTCGACCAGCCCATGATATCACGGGCAAAAGTCTTGTCACCCTTGATCATCGGAGCACGTGTCCAGTCGGTCACCGCATTTTCGTATAGGATGTCTCCCATCAGCGTGGTCACCAGCCGACCTTCCTCAGAGCATGGCGTGGCAGTCGCATAGCTGCGTGTGTCACCCGGGTCTTTGCCGGCATAGAGCTGGAGGATATAGTTCGACGGGTTACCGGCGTTGGAGTGAATGCTGAGGAAGAAGTCAGGCTTGTAGGCATTCGCCTCCGCCACGATGGTCGATAGCGGCAGGTCGTCAGCGGTAGTGTTCGTTGTACGCGACATGGTATTCTGCACGCCCAATCTGTTCAACAAATCGCGCAGGCGCAGACCTTTGTCAAGGTTCGACTGTGACTCCCAGAAGTTATCGTGCGAACCGAGTGTAAACGGATAAATGACCATCTGGCGGTCATCAGAATCCCAACCTCCGTGTCCCGGATTGATATAAATCTTCAGTTCAGAAGGACTCTTTGCTGCGGTTTTGTGCTTTGGTGCTTTGTGCATCTTCTGCGGAGCACGCTTCACCACCGGTTGGGTCTTTTGAATGGGATTGTCAGTCAGGTTGAGCTGCAGCAGACGCATCTTACCGTCCAGTGTACCATAAGCGATACGCCCTGATTCAACGGACACTGTCGGATGCATACCGAATTCTGCAGGCTCCGAGAGTGCCTGATAGCCTGTACCGTCCGTACGGATGATGGCAATACAGGAACTGAGGTACTGATGTCCGTCACTGGTTTCCGTTGAGCCAACTACGTAATCGTTGCCGTACCACTGCGGGTCAATCAGCACACCCAAGTTAGCTAGAATACGGCCGTTGAGGTCACAGATCTCCGTGCCGTACTTGGTGTGGAAGATGATGCGCTTGCCGTCAGGCGAAACGGATGACCAGACATAGTGCACATCATTACCGCGCGGGTTGAGAACTGTGCGTTCGCCATCGCGGTATAGCACGAGGTTCAGGTCCTCGTTGGTGACATACAGAGCCGGATTAACCTGAGCATCGGAGTAACTCTCCTGCTCGTTATCCAGATAAAGCACTTCAGTGCCCTCGGCACTGATTTGCGGATAGAATCCTTCACCGAGGTCCTGAACAGACAAAACACGCGCAGTCTGCGCCATCAGAGCGCAGGCTACGCAAAGAAGAATAGTGGTAAATGTGTATTTCATAACTATATGGGGGTTAATCAGTCTTTATCGGAAGACCTAAGATGCTGTAAGTCGTGTTACCTTGGCGGATTATGACACCCTCAGCAGTCAGAATCTTTGTCGGACGGATAGCATCATTGCGCGCATCCGTTACGGCATCCTTCGTTTCGAGGTAGTTGTTGCACAGCAGCCAGATACCGTTCATCTGAAAGCGTTGCTGCTGCTTGGCGGTAGCGGAGCTGAGGAAGAACTTAATGTAATCAAAGTTCAAGGGGAAGAGGGCCTCATCCTTACCCAAAGCAGATGCTACATCAATGTCCAGGTTCGCCTGCTCGCCGGAAGGCATGCCGTCGGGAAACAAAGCGATGTTCTGTAAGGAGGAACTATTATTGGGGCGGATACCTATATTCACCTTCTGCACCACGGCATTGGTCAGAACGGGGATGCGGATGGTGTCCGGCCGGAGCATCATCGCTGCCTGGCGTTCCATACGCACAAATGCGCCACGGCCGCCGGCGAAATTAAATACCACGTCAGTGTTCTCCCACGTTGGGTTGAAGTCCGTGGTAGCGGTTAGCAACCAGTTTTCATGGCTTGTAAAGTCATCCCAGCACGTCAGCCGTGCCTTGGGATTGATAATATGCACATGCAATGTATCGGCAAAGGTGCCAACCCTACCGATGATGTCGGTGTAGCCGTCAGCTACGCCCTGCACAATGCCCTCGGCATCAACGGTTGCCACAGCCTCGTCAGCGGACTGCCACGTAAGAGCAGAAGGAAGCAAGTCCATTACTTTGCCATTGACGAGACTCTGAATCTGCACTTGGTATGGGTGAAAGTTATCGGTCAGCAACGAATCCAGCCGGAATGCTACGGGCGCAGAGGTCATCAGCCTGATAGTAATCGGGCAAATCACCTCGCCGCCTGAGCCATTAAGTACAGCCGTCAGTGTACCGTTCTCCGTACCGGAAGCAAGGAATCGTCCGTCAGGGAGAATCTCACCCAACGAGGCGTCACATTGCAGTTTCACCCCTTGCACGCATGTATCTATCAGTACGCTGTACTGATTGTAACCGAGGAACTTCGGCTCAACTATACCATAACGCGGTACGGGACATATAGGCTGATAAGGGGCTATAGAAGCTATCGTGTTGTCCTCGACAGGGATGTTCGCTACGGCAAACATAGCATTGCCTACGGCACGCTCGGAGCCATCGGAGCCGTTGTTGACCGCTCCGAACGGACGGATATACATGCCCGACGAGCCTCCACCATCCCAATTGACAGCTGTATAAGCGCCATAGTAATGAATAATTTCGCCGAGTACCTTTGTCGTGCAGCCGGCACTGCTACCACGGCCGTCCACCACGAGGAAGAACAGTGTGTCCTTGCCTTGCGAGGCACCGAAGGCGGTACGCGGGTGCAGTTCGTTCCAGAAGTTCGACTGCTCCACCTGCCCGTTGTTGACTATCAGAGCGTAGGTGTCACCGCCTATGCATTGCAACATTTTGACCTTTTCGCCATCAACCTTCAAACTGAACTTGAGCGTGACCGTATCGCCTACGCTGAAGGTGTTAAGCACCTGTTGCATTGTGCCGTGACCGGAAAGCACGGCTTCGCCCTTGGGGATGGACATATTGCCGATGTTCTCTTGCTTGTCAAGCACCTTGGCTTTCATTGTGCCAGAGGTGTGCCACTGATAATCCGGCAATAGTTCAATCAGCAGCTCCGTACCGTACATGTTCGTGCCGGTAGTGCTGCCGTTGTGCTGGTTATATAGTACGAGCTCATCTGCTGCCCGCGTATAATTGACATGTTTGATTGTATAGGATGAGTCGGGCAGAACAAGTTTGCCCGAGTACGACATTTTGGTGCCGATGACGGCACGAAAGTGTTCGTCCACACCTCCGAGACGGCGGTTGGCAGTCGGGGTATAAGCGAACTCATTGTTGACGACCGTCAGACCGACCGGACGACCAACATCGCCTTGTGTGACGAAGAAGTCACCATTGACGCCGCCATAGACGACGTGGGTGGGAGTTGTCTTGCGCACCGCCATGGCTGATGGGCGCTCCGTCCCGACCAGTTGGTCTTTGCCCAAGACCTGCTCGATAGAAACGTAAGGATTCTTGGTGTCAACCGTCATGAGCCAGCAGTCCAAGCGTCCACTGCCATTGTCGGCGCGAAGCATACGCAGCTCATAGAACCTTGCCCCGGGACCTACAGGGTACTGCGCAAGCGTGTCAATCGTATAATTGACACCATTGAGGGTGATTGCCGCAGCTATGCGGCAGAAAACAAATGCCAGTATTAATAGAGTAAGGCGTTTCATGGTAGTTACATACAGAGATTTGGAGGAGTTTGGCTTTTTCGCCTCTCGCTCCCCCAAAAGACAAGCGCCGGAGCGCCTGTCTTTTGGAAAGCGGAAGCACAAGCCGCCTTTAAGCAGCCAAGCGGCTTCTGTACGGCTTGCTGCTGAACGCGTGATTATTGTGCAACGACACCTTGAGCGCTGTAGCGTACACCATTGCGGATGATGTAGAGGTTACCGTTCTCAATGCGTTTCTCAGCCTTGATAGCGGGCTCTTGACCAACATTCTCAACAGCGTCACCGCCAAGCACGCCGGTCATTTCGTAAACGCCATAACCGTTGTTGTTGGTGTAAACGTAGATTGTAGCCACGTTGTCCTTCACCTCAACCGACGGAACAGCGGTACGGCAACCGTTGGTAGTGGCACCCATACCCTCAACCGGGAAGAACCACATCGGGGTCATTTCGCTGAATTCGCGATCCTCATTAGCATATTTGTACAATGCAAATGCAGATGTCGGCGAGCCGACGGTGTTGGTAGCAGCCATGACGAGATAGTACTCGTTGCCAATCTGGAACTCACATAGTCCGTTGTGGCCGGTGTTCATGGTGCAAGTGTCATTAGCCATCGGAACTTTCACGCCTGTCGGAACATCAATGAAGTCCTGAACGATTGTACCCTCCATATCGAAGAGCATCGGCAGAGTGTTCCAACCGTCCACATAGAAGTACTCGAAGTCAACCGGGAATACTTGCGGAGCTGTGCCAAATGCTTCTGCTGCAAGAGTGCCGTCCTCTTTGATAAGTAACGATTTATCCTCTTTCGGATCTGGCGTACAGTTGATACGCTGTGCCTCACCGGCCTTGCCGTTCTCAATCTCCCAGTAATATACCCAGAACGAGTTGGCATCAGCAGCCATGATGATAGCCTTGCTATCTACGTCACCATAAACGTTGAAGGCATCGAAGCGCCACCCTTCAGATTCATAATCTTTGTAATCATACAAACGATCATCCACCACAGTGGTAGCAGCACCGGTAGTGATGTCCACCTTATACACTTGGAAGCGCTGAGTTGTTGTTACGCAGCCTGCAATAAGGAAATGACCGGCCTGGTCAAGTTTCACATCGTTGAATGGCAACGTTGCGCAACTCTTCCACTCCTTAGCCATAGTAGCCGAGTCAGTAACAACTTCCGTCTCAAAGAGGTGCTCGCCTGTAATCTGAATCGGGTCAAGTTTCTTGCCGTTAGCACCATCCACAACGGTGAACGAGCCGTTTACACGGTTGATAAAGTACATCTTACCATCCTTAGCCACCATGCCACGAGCGAAGTCGGACTGTGACGGCATAGCCGATGCGTAGTTATCCTGAACGTTTGAATAGATCCACTTATTGGTGAGGGTGTACTCGTTGTTGTCGCCGTAAGCCTGGTAAGCATAATTGTCCTTACCTGCACCACCTGCTTCAACGATACCTGCAGGATCACCTACGAGCTGGAAGCCGTTGAAGTAGCCGGAGATAGCCGTTACGTTAACCACCGTACCAACCGGCAGCTTAGTGTCGTCAACCGACATCTTGTAGCAAACAACCGTATCGACACCATCGGTGAGGCTCGGGTTCTTGTAACTGTCGAGAGCCGTAATCTTCAGGCCATTGAAAGCAATGAGTTGTCCGAAGTATTTCAACGGATCAGCAGTTGCAGCAGCGAGCGATGCGAGAGGAACAGCCTTCGGCATTGTGCTGGCCTCAGCGCGCACCTCAACAACATCCTTCAATTCAGGAGCACCACCGTAAACAGTACGTGTACCCTTAACAACTACGAGGTCGCCTACCTTGAATGTAGGAGCAGCCTTGCAATAGAGCAGCATACCTGCCGATGCGTCCTGGATGTAAGCGTTCTTGTTGTTGATGTATGTAACGACGCCACGAGCGTTGGTCTCTTCGTCGTTAGCCATAGCTACAACCTCTGCCAGCGTCGGGATGTACTCAACCCACTTAGCGTAAAGCGTGTTGCCTTCAATCTTGGATTCAGGAGCAACCTTGAGCACCTTCTCACCTGTAAACTCAGCGTCAGGATACCAGCCATCGAATGTGAAGCCAGCCTTGTACGGAGCGTTCAGAGTGAATTCAGCTGTAACCTCGGTCGGGTTAGCAAAGCCATGTTTCCAAACCTTCTGATAAGCATCAATTGTACTTACACCGCATGTTGCGAAATTAGCGGACTTCGGCCAGCCTTCGCGTTGTCCATCGATGAAGAATGCGCCTACAGCGTAACGCCAAGCAGCACCTGCACCGTTCTCAGGAAGAGCGGAAGCACCGTCAGCAGCCTGTGCCTCATGAACAGAAGCGATATAAGTCTTCAACCAGCCCCACTTGTCAGCATTTTCGAATGCCTTCTCCGGAGTAGTAAGTGCACTGCAGATACCCGGGTCACCCAGTTTCTCCGGCATAGCGAGGTACTCTGCCAAAGTGTGAGGGGCAGCCTTGCCTTGTGCATCAAACATAAAGTCAGCGAACATGTCAGACGGTGTCAACCAATTATAGTCGTTGGCAACACCTTCGTTCAGTTCGTAAGCAAGAACAAGCACATTGACGAAGTTAGCAACAAGCGAAATGCTCTCTTTGCTGTCAAGCTTGATTTCCGGGGTAGCAGCATAGAGTTCTTCGCCCCTGAACCAACCCTTGAATGTAGAGCCATCTGCAGGAACAGCTGTCAGCGTCAGCGGAGTACCATAAACTACGGAGTTCGCACCCAATTGAATGCCCTCGGGCATCGTGATAGCGCCAAGCTCTGCATCGTTAATGGCGAGCGTAATCGTTACGTTCTCCTTTGCCTCAAAGACAGCGGTAAGAGCGATATCCTCGGTAACTTGGAAGATATACTTTGCGTCGTTCGAAACGACCTCGTCACCCTTCTTCCAAGCAACGAACTCGAAGCCGGGTTTCGGAGTAGCCTCAACGGTAGCGTTGGCACCTACTGCCACATCACCACCACCGGTAACAGTTCCTTGATTCTCATCGCAAGTAAGAGTTACCTCAGCAGCAACCAATACTTCCAGTTTGAACAGAGCGGTACCGTCCGAGCCGTTACCAACCTGAATGTAAGCGCTGTTGTCGTCAATCTTGGTAGCATTTACAAAAACACCCACGTTTGTGGAATTTGCCTTTGTTGCAGTATTGGCATAGAACAATGTCTTAGTAGCATCTGCCTTGTCAACAGCCAAAGCGCCATCGGTCAGGTTAGCAACAGAGAACTCCGAGGAGTAGTTGTTTGCACCAGCAGGATAGATAGCGATGTCCTTGCCAGCCAACGTAAGCATAGCACCACCAAGAGTTGTTTTCTTGTAACCTGTCAGACCTTCAATCGAACCCTTGTTCACGCCATTCTCATAGTAGTCAAAGCCTGTTTGGGCTTCCGAACGACGCTGAACATACTGGTTGATTGTGTCACCTGCAACTACGAAATTCTGGACACCACCACCTTTGATAGCAATTTCTTTTACAATAACTTCCTGGCCTTCAGCACCGGCATTCTTAATAGCAACTGCCAGCAGGTTAACCGAGTTACCATACAGGAAAACTACACCACCTTCTGCGGAGAATACGTCACCTGTTGCGGTAACAATATCCGTACGGCCAAGGCCTGTAATAGGGATGTCAACAAATGTGGTGTCAGCACGTTTCACAAGGAAGATGTGTGACGGAGTGCTGGGGAAAGTACCCTCAACCACCCAGTTGCCTGCACCGTCCACGCAGAATGCAGTACCATCGATTTTTTCATTGACGATAACGGTGTCAACCTTGACGCCATCTTTCGTGCCAACGATAGCTGTTGCGGCTTTGTCTGCCCAATAGACATACTCGCCATAGCCTGACCATTGACGCGTGTTGGATGTTGACCAGCCAAGCACGTCACCGGACCAAAGCTTTTCCACCGTTGCCACGGTTTTGGCAGACATGCTCATTGCGAGCAATGTTGCCATACATAAAGAAAATAATTTCTTCATAACGTTTGTGTTTTTTGTTAATAGATTTGTACCTCCCCGGTGAGGACACGTCCTCTCCGACTTAGTACAGTTGAGAATATATCAAATCATTTATGATTTTGTTCGTTTTAGTTTTTTGAGCACTCCCGACAAAGTCTCGGGAACGGCTCGACTATGGCTCGACAATGGCCCTACTATGACCCGACTATCACGTGCCTCCTAATTAAGGTGTCACACAATTGCCTAAAACGTCAAACCATTCGTCATTGACGCGGATGAGCAATTGCCCGTTGCGAATGATTTTGGCGGGAGCATCCGGCTGTTCGGTCTGTTCGACAGCAGAAGGTGCTTCGAGTGTGAAGCTTATCACCTCACTCGGGTCAGTCAGACCTTCATCTGCAACGGCAAAGACGCGCACGTAATAGACACCGGGGGCCTTATCCGTATAGCTACAACAATACTTGTCGTAATCCTGCTTTGCGATATTCGTCTTTCGTCCGGCAAACGTCTCAACAGTAGATAGTTCAATACGGAAGCCGGAGGACGGTTGCTGTTGCCAGCAAACCTCCACGTCTGTACCGACGATTGTTTCGCCTTCCTTAGGTGAGGTGATTACAGGAACCGGAACAGCTTGTGCCTCGGTGCGGAACCGTACCGCCGGTGCAACAGCACTCAAACCGTCGTAGCTGACTTGGCAACGAGCGTAGTAATACGAGCTGTAGAGCAACACGTTCTCAGGCATTGTTACGCGCGGCACGCTGACCGTTGTATCCCAAACGATTTCAGCCGCAGCAAAGGTGTTCGCCGTAGCTACTTCGAAGTGGTAGGATGCCTGCTCGGTGCGGACACTATCCGCCACCAAGGTTACCGCAACGGCGCAATCGCGCTCACCATCAGCAGGAGAGGCCATGTGGAAGTACGAAGCACTGAAACTATGTATGGCTGAATAGGTGTCCGTGCGGTTAATACTACGTGTACGCACGCGCCAATAGTAAGTTGTACTGTGTTGCAGCCACTCTACCCGTCCGACAAAGAAGGTCGGTTCAATCGTCTCGCATTCATAGTCCACCGTCGAGAAGTCGGCGTTCTTCGACACCTGGAAGAAGTAACTGTCCGCCTTATCCACCGGCTGCCAGCTGAACCAACTGGGCAAGAGTACCTGCGCACCGGATGCCGGAGCCAATTCGGCAACGGCAACGGACTCGCTCAGATTCTTGTTGCCCTTGGTGCGGGCAGGGAACTCGTTGCCATAACGGTCAAGAACAGCTACAGCATAAGTATTCGTCTGCGATGCCTGATAGGGCCACTCGTTGGTATAAGTTGTGCCGAGCAGGTAACGCGACGAGCCTACTATTCCGGGATAGCCCACGCTGTCGGCAGGGATGGAATAGACAGCATAACGGAGGTTGTCCGCCGGAGCTGTCCAAGTGAGTTTGCCGTTCTTATCAACAATATTGCTGACAAATAGCATTTCATCGGTGCGATGCCAACTCATCATCGGCACAACAGCCGGACGCTGATTAACCAGGCTGCTAATCTTCCGGAAGAAATCCTTCGTAGCCATAGCGTCATTTAGCGAGTACCATGCGCAGCCCGGAGCACCCAGGTAGTCAAACTCGCGGTCCAACTGCATCTGATTGGCTATCTCGTCAGGACGGTTACCAAGATTGTCCAGCGACTGCGAAATATAACAATGGCGATTGAAGTGCCCTGCTATGTACGACCACCATTGTGACAACTGGCTGTAGTCATTACTCGAACCGATAGTCCAGTAGCACTGAGGCGCCATGTAGTCGATAAGCTTGCGGTCATACCAGGCGAGCGGGTCAGAATAGATACCGTTATACTGCCAATCGCTGCCTACCGGACACGGTTCAACGCCATAGACAGGTGCGGATGTGTTGCTCTTGCCGGCTATACCTGCGGGACCGATGCCGAAACTCACCCACGGCTTGGTAGCCTGAATCGTGTCGTGCACCATGCGCACCATATCGTTGACCTGTTCGCGACGCCAGTCAGCACGGGAGAGTTTGGTTCCGGATGCAGTATAATAACTGTCATCATAACTGTTCTGGTAGCCGGACTGATAGAAGTAGTCATCGAAGATGATACCATCCACGTCGTAGTGCTCCAGAATGTCCGCCACGACAGCTGCTATACGCTCCTTGACCTCCGGCAGGCAAGGATTAAGGATATAGTAACCTCCGCAGTTCACGAGCCACTCGGGGTGAGTGTTCGAATAATCGGTCAGCAGTTTGCCATACGTATCATCCGAAGTCGAATAGCGGTACGGGTTCATCCACGCGTGCACCTCAATGCCTTTGCTGTGGGCATACTCCACTAGCAAGCCTAACGGGTCATAGGCTGGTTCGCCGCCACGGCTACCGGTGAGGTACTTGCTCCAAGGATCATATTCGGATTTGTACATCGCATCACAGAAACCGCGCACCTGGAAGAACACGGCATTCATGTTCGCCACAGCCAGCGAATCGACGATAGCGCGCAGTTCGTCCTGCTGCTTCTGTTGTCCTAACGACGTTGACTGTCCCCACGAGGTCGGCCAGTCGATAGCCCATACCGTAGTCAGCCACGAGGCGCGGAACTCACGCTTGGGCTGCGCCATAAGCGGAAGAGCCATCAGGACTGCGAGAAATAGAAATAATATACTTAAGCGTTGTTTCATCAGAATAGTTTAGACGGGTTATTATTCACTACAATGCCATATCCCGATACGCCCTCCAGCACAGGCTCAATCTTATCCGTTTCGGGATTGTAACGATAGATACCTGTAGGCGCACACATGGCATCATTCTGCGAGTTCCGGTAACAGAAATATACGCAGCCGGTAGCCTCGTCCAGCGCCATTTGGCAGATAGCCACAGGCTCGGACGATGTACCTTCCATCGAAGCCGGCGAGCCTGAGATATTCGGTTCAAAGTCCATTCCGGTTGCAGTCAGCTTCTTATACGGTGCCAGTTTGGACTTGGACGAGCCTATGTCATTGAGTTCGTCAATCGTGCAAGCGTAGAATCCGCCATAGCCGGAATCCCAGAGGGTGAAGTAGAACTTCTTGGAGTTCTTGTCGTAAGCAAACGACTTCGGGCACATACCGCCGAGAGCTATACCGTCCTGCGGCAGATTGGTTTCGTCGCCCTGAGCGATCACTGCAGGCAGAATATCGCTATCTTTGAAACGGAAGATACCCGTACCGTTGTAGAACTTGAGCCAGTACCACACACCTTCGACCTTGCCAAAGCAGCCGCCGATAGAACCATATCCCCAGCCGTTGTTGTAATAACCGAGCGTGGTATGTTGCACGTAGTATGGATAGGTTGCATGCGAGAATACAGCATTGCGTTCGCCGAGAGCAATACGCATAATACCTGTGTTACGGTTGGCAAAGTACAAGTTATCGCCTTCAATGCATCCGTAGAACGGGTCGTCGAACGCTGCCTGACCGGCATTGGTGAGCATCAGTTCAACCTTGGCGCCGTCGTTGGACATGACGGTAATCTTGCCGTCACCCAGCACGCCGTCCTCGTCGTTGACATAGTAGAACTGCTTGCCGCAGTCAAGGATGTAAAGCGAGCTATCCTTGAACAGCAGATTGAACGGGTGCTGACCGGATGTCACGCCCATGTCAAACGGCATAACATCCATATCTTCCGGCGCATCGCTGATAAGCTTGTACGCCATGATATGCCCGCCTTGCACAGCGTAGTACAATGTAGGCACGGGCTGGTTGTAGCCCACCTGCACGTTCACTGTTCCCTCCTCCAGTTCGCGGCCGTCCATCTTCACGCGCAAGCGCACCGTTTGCGAGCCTACGTTGCCGAACTTCAATGCTTCGGGCAGTCGCTCGGTGCAGGTGGTCATGGGGTCTCCGGCGGCGTTGGTAGTGCCGGCAGGAAGAATCCACTCGTACTCCAACGGCAGGTTCTGCGGGTTCGGCACCTCAAGCGAGAAAGTCACTTCGGTGCTGCGCACCTCGCACAGACCACCTTCTATCGGGTTGATACTGAGCAGCGGTTTGATGTCGGAGATCATGATAACCTGCGATTTGCTATAGTCACCGATGGTCAGTTTGACCTGATAGGTGCCTGCCACTTTGTAGAAGTGCTCCACGCTATTGCCTTCTGCAGTCGTTCCGTCGCCAAACTCCCATTTCGGCGTACCATCGGTAGGCGAGGTGTTATTGAACGTGATAACCGAACCGACATAGTAGTCAAGCGCATAATCGCCTTTAATCTGATAATTGAAGGACACAGCATCCTGCGGGAGATCTTCCTCTACAGGAATATTGTCAACACATGCGGCAAGCGAAACCGCTACGATTGCCAATGCAAATAATCTAAATACATTTTTCATGTTGTATCCTCCCATTAGTTGATATCAATGTGTTTGCTCACCGTCCGCCCATATACGCCACGCTCATCATACACACGCATAATTGCGTTCAAAGCGTACGAGCGTTTGTACTCGACATCGTAATAGCCGTTGGCACTGTTCTCGATGAGTTCGGCAAAACCGATGGTCTCCCAAATGGAGTCCATAGCATAGGGAACGACCTCTTCACCCTCGGCATTCTTAGGGAAGTGATAGACGAATACGCCCTCGCCCTGGTTCTTATCCTCCGTCGAGTCGGTGTACTGCGTAAAGTCGTCGAGTTTGCCCATACCGACGTACATCTTCTTGTAGTCGGCGTACTTCATCTTCTTATGCACAGCCTCCTTGAATTCAGCCATATAGGTTTCGCCGAAGTACTGCACCATCTTCGCCGAGTCGAACTGAACAGGCTGCTTCCACTCAAACGGTGCCAATGTGCCGCTGACAGGGAAATTATCCTCGAGCAAGTACGCATGCAGACTGTCGCTCCACATATCTTCCGTGTGCGCGTATTCCTTAATAAGCTGCGACACACGCTTCTGCTGGGTAATGTTGCTTGACAAGGTATAGGTGAACGTCACTGTCCACGGACAGGTGACGGTCTTGTCGAGGGTCTCCTCGATGTCGTACCATACCTCAGAATGGTCAATCTTACTGGCGGAGGAGTAGTACTGTGCCGAGAAGTTCATCGTGCTGCCGGAAGCAACAACCGCACTACCGACCTCCCAATAGGCTTCAGGTCCGACCTTGCCGGTGATGGTATCCTCGTCGAAAAAGTCATGCTTGGCACATGACGTCGCTACAAGCGCCATCGCCGCTATCGTCATGATAATCGTTTTCGTTTTCATATTATTGAACTATTTCTTCGTTGTTTGTTTTCTGGAATTTCTGGAAAATCCGGAAATTATTGCCAAACTATTCCGGGGTCACTGCTGACAGCCTTACCACATGTGTTTTTCGCCCAAATCAGACGGCGCTTGAGTACGCGGTAATCAAGTACTTTTTCGCCGGCTGCGTTGGTAGTATAGTAGCCTATACGATCCAACTCACCCTTGTTGTACTTGGTTTCCGTTTCCGTATCGGCATTCAGGCGGTTCACCCACGCGTTTGGTGAAAGTTCGGCATTGATACCGAAATCACCATATTCATCAAACGTATTCCAGTACGGTTCGTACAGGTTATACGGACGACGGAGCGAGTACTCGACGTTAAAGCTGTCGGCCGTCCACTTCTTCGACGAGCCGTTATGGCAAGTGCTGACGGTATATACAAAACAGTTGTCATACTGGATACCGTTGGTCTTACTCGAGTAATTGTAACGGCGCATATCCGTCCACTGCTCGGGCTGCAGGTACATCGCCACATACTTCTGCTGCATCAAATCACCGATAGTGAACGTAGCGGCACCCGGAAGCTTCACTTCCCAGAAGCGCTCAATACGTTTCTTTGCGTTACCGGTCAAATCGTACTCTACCACCCCATAGCGCTCAAAGCTCCTATGCACCGCTTCGCAGGTCGTATTGTATGCACCGCTCTTGTCACCTGCCCAGTACTGTGCCTCTGCTTTGATGAACAATAGTTCTTCTGTGGTGAAAAGTGCAATGTATCCGTTGTTCTGCGTGAACGGGTTGGTAGCCGCATCCGTAGCATACAAGTCGGGATAGTAGTTAATTTTCATCGAGTTGTCCATGCCAATGTTACTCTCCAAATAACGCAGCACATCACTATTCGCCGCCGAACCCATCGAACGAACGGTCATCATTCGGTCGGCACGCGGGTCAAGAGCGGACTTGCGGTCACTGTTCTTAATGGCGTAAGCACCAAGAATCGCTTTGGCGAAGAACGTTGTCGGCAGCGAGGATGCGAGGCGGTTGCCGCGGCTCTCCCAAGAGTTGATGATGGGGGCGTATGGTCCCCACGGGCAGTTCTGTTCGGTCTTGCCGCCATCGTAGCGGTAGAGCGGTTCCTGCCAGTTCGCGTCGTTGAGCACCTCATCAACCATCTGCACAATCTTGTTGCAAACGGCAGGCGTATTGTCCCAGTTCGGCAACTTACGCAACCAGAGGCGGCAGCGCAGTGCCTTGGCGTACAAACCCCACTTCTTCAGGTCACCGGCATAGATACGGTCGCGCTTCTGCGTAATCGGCAGGTTCGTCTCGCACTCCGTCCAGGCAGGATCGTCGTATAACTTCACCAACTCATCCGCTTCCTCGAACATCCATTTGTAGATATCCTCCTGCATGTCGTACGCAGGTGAACTCTTCTGATAGGACTCCGAACGCGGCATATCGCCGAACGCATCAGTGGTGAACAGCGTCGATCCTAACATAATCGTCCTGCCGATAAGCACGGCATTCAGATTACCTTTGTCCATGGCTATCTCATTCATCTTGTTGATGTTCGCACCCAGGTCGTAGAAGTGACGACGCCACATCGGGTGACGGTTCACACCCAGGAACTCCCAGCCTTGGCTGTACGGATACGAACCGGTCTGGCTCTTACCGCCGGTGGTCAGCGCCTGCGACAGATAGACGCCGTACTCTGCATGGTCATAGCAGAGTTGCGCAGCGTAGAAGCAAGCAGTAGGAATA
>JAFSXJ010000095.1 GCA_017444065.1 Paludibacteraceae bacterium
GATAATCGGCGCTCCGAGTTTCATAGCCTGGTCCATGACGTTGCTGATCTTCTGCGCCATCGTCTCACTCAGCGAACCGCCGATGACCGTTGCGTCCTGTGCAAACACGAACACCAGACGGCCGTCAATCGTACCAGAACCAACGGCTACACCGTCGCCCAGGAACACTTTCTTCTCCATTCCGAAATCGTTGCAGCGGTGGGTGAGGAACATATCCACCTCTTCAAACGAATCCGGGTCTAACAACTTGTTTATACGCTCGCGCGCTGTATAACTGCCTTTTGCGTGGTGTTTCTCCACAGCAGCCTCGCCGCCGCCGGCATTGGCCTGTGCACGCGAGTCAATCAGTTTTTGTAATTTAGCACTATCCATAAATGTCTGAATGTCTAAATGATTAAATAAATGACCAAATCGTAAATGACCAAATGGTAAATTACTTTGGTTGTTGGCACAATTCGGTTAATACACCTTTCGTCGATTTCGGATGCAGGAAAGCAATCATCAGGTTCTCAGCACCTTTGCGTGGAGCCTTGTCGATGAGCTGGATGCCTGCTGCCTCGCACTCTGCCAGTGCGTCTGCTACGTTCTCAACGTTGAAAGCTACGTGGTGTACGCCGCCGCGACCGCCGTTCTTCTCGATGAACTTCGCAATGGTCGATTCGGGGGATGTTGGCTCCAGAAGCTCAATCTTCACTTCGCCTACCTTGAAGAAGGCGGTACGTACTTTCTGGTCCTCTACTACCTCGATGCTGTAGCAGGGAGAGCCTGACAAAAACTCAAAGAAGGGAGCAGCTTCCTCAATACTCGGTACTGCAATACCAAGATGCTCAATGTGGGTTGGTTTCATTGTAAAATGATTTAATTGTTTATTTATGTTTGTTATTATCTTGTTCCTATTTATAATTTTTGATAATTTTGGCAATTGTTGACCTGTTTCCCCATTGCAAAATACTTCCACAGCGGTGCGGCATGCAACGCTTGCACTATCATTCCTCGGTCAAGTATCTCCTTGACCTCATCGCGCGTGAAGACATGCACGTTGATATCTTCCGTTGCCTCCTGGTGCTGTTCGCCCAGCTTCTCCACATCGCGTGCCAGGAACGTGTAACTGAGGTTGTTGTGGTTCGTCGGGTTTGGGGAGAGCGTCATGAACAGTTCCCATGTACCGCCGCCGTAGCCGGTCTCCTCGCTCAGTTCGCGTTGTGCCGCCTGCAAAGGCGTCTCACCCGGGTCAACCACGCCGGCAACAATCTCGTAACATGTCTCGCCAAGAGCATGGCGGTACTGGTCCTCCATGACGAAATGTCCGTCTTTGGTGATGGCGATGACGTTGATCCAGTCAGGAAACTCGAAGATGAACCACGTAGGTATCTGCCGTCCCGAAGGCAGCTCAACGGTCTCCTGACGCACACTCAGCCACGTGCCCATTCGAAGGATATTCTCCGACTTGACAACTCTCCATTTCCTGTTTGCTAATTTAGGTATCATCTTTTCCGTTCATTCCGCCATATCCGTACTCTTTATAAATCCTCCAGCACTTTCCGCCGTTCTGCGCCCACAACGACCTTTCGGTCAATCATCGTGTTACGCAGCTCGTTGATGTCCTTCGTCAGCCGTAGCGGCGTATGCCGCGACAGACCTATGAAGCGGTACAGCTGCTGCACGTAGTTGTCCACAGGCGTCAGTTCATACTCACGACGTTGCAACTTCTGCTTGCCGCCTTGCCCCATCAGCATGATCTGCTGGAAGTTCATGCCCACGAACTCCAGCGAGTCAAGGTCTATATCTTGCTCTTTGAGTTGTTGCACGATGGCGGGCAGGTACTGCTTAAGCACGAGCAGAAGCGCATACTTGTCGCTGTCGCAGACGTTCATCGCATGGAAGAACAGCTCGGTCATCTTCCACTCGTAGTCGTCCAGGTCTTCTATCTGCCCGCGCACGAACGGCTCGAAGTACAACTCTGGCGCATTGGCGAACTGCGGCGAGTTGTACAACTGCTTCACCATCTCCAGGTTCGGGTCATACACCGCAGGCTTGGAGGTACGAAGGATAGCTTGCCAGGCTTCGAACGCAAGTTCGCTGTCATACGACAGCAGGTCTGCCATCTTCTCCAGGGCCCAACTGTCCATCACCTTCAGCCTGCCGCAGATCAGCAGCAGACCCACGATGGCGCGAACACGCACCTCTTCCGGACAACTCCGGCTCATCGCCCACAGCAGCATCTGGAACCGCCCACGGTCAAAGCCGTGCTCCAACTGATAGAGTGTCAGCGCGGTAATCGCCATAGCCGCTTGCGTCGGCTGCTCCGTATCCAGCAGGATGACCTGGTAATCCGCCAGATCTTCTACCTCAACCGCATCGTTTGTGCGGAATATGTGAAACAGGTCTTTCACGTCGTGTTACAAATTCAACCTGCAAAGTTACAAAAAATATTTGACATTTGCAAATTTTTCTGTAAAAAGTCTATAATTATTTGTCGCGCTATTGCAGAACTTCGATGCCGGATGGGGCATATGCCTTGTCATCTGTCAGGATGAGCAATTGCCCGTCTCGGAAGATTTTTTGTCTTCTTCTGTTCGCTCGAATGCTATCCGTGAAATTGTTTGGCAGTGCGTCTTGAATGGGGTCTTTGGGCAGCGTGGTAAACGAACCGGCGACGTAATAGACGCACTCATTGGTGTCATTATAACCATTGATCGTGTACTGGTAGGAAGTGCCGGCATTCAGGTCATCCATTGTCAGCACATATAGTTCGTCGGTACTGACGGTGGTGTCTTTCCTGAGAGGACGAATAGGCGCGGTAAAGTGCGTGGAGTCAACAAGAGTGCCACTGCCATCAATTACATATCTTACAACAAGAGTGGTGTCAGCATCATGTGTCTTATAAAGGTTTATTATGTAATGTGTTACGGCTGTATCTGGTTCCCATTTCAGGATTACTGTGGTTTCAGTGATATTATCCACCTCATGCCCGTTGAATGTGTATCCTTGGATATGTGCAAACCGTGTCGTCCACTCGGCGCTGGCCTTGTATTTTTCCACACTGCGCCAGGGTACATATAGTGTGTCAACCTGTGTTTGGGTGGTGGAAAAATAGAACGCATTTGTACTGCTCAGCGTAGGCGGAACCTGCGCTGCGCAATACACCGCTTGGATGTTGTCACACAAGAAGTTTTGGGCATTGATCTTGCTAACAGTTTCTGGCAGGACGAGGGATGTGAGCGGACATTGGTAGAATGCCTGCTGACCGATGTTTTCAATATGTGCTAAATGTGCTGTTTTCAATTGAGTACAGCCGTAGAATGTATATAGATACAGTGTCTTCAGACTATCTGGAAGAGCAATCGACTGAAGACTGGTGCAAGAATGGAATGCCGTTCTTCCGATCTTGTTCAGTTTTTCCGGAAACTCTATTGCTGTTAGTTTGGAGCAGGACATAAATGCCGAGTCGCCAATTGTGCGGATGGATTCGGGCACAGTATAATCACCGCTCTTGGCGCAGGGATATGTGATGATTTCTGTTTGTGACTTGTCGCATAGCACGCCGTCTGTCGAACTATACGCAGGATGGTCTTGCGCAACATGGATGTCAGTGAGTTTGGTACAGAGATAGAACGCCTGACTCCCTATATGCTGTACTCCTGATGGGATGGTGACAGAAGTCAGACTGTTACAACTTCTGAACGCGGTGCTCGCTACATGGAAAATGTTATCGCCAAAGTTGATTGAGCTTAGATTCGTGCATGACATGAATGCCCTTTCGTATATACTCAAAGGAGAAGTCGTCGTAGGAAAGGTAATGAATGTCAATCCTGTTCGTGCAAACGCCTCTTCCCAAATGATGGTCAGGGACTCAGGTAAATCTATGTATGACAATTTGCTGCAGTTCTCGAATGCAGCAGCCCCTATTCGGCTGAGGTGGTTGCCGAATAGTACTCGGCGTAGCTGGCTGCATTTGAAAAATGAATAGCGCCCTATAGTTGTCACATTATCAGGAATATCCACTGAATCTAAAGATGTCTCTGCAAATGCATATGCCCCTATTGCCTGGAGGGAGGACGGTAACATAATATAATTAAATCCTGCATTACAGCATGCGCTGTCGGCTACAGCCACAACGCGATATGAATGGCCGGAATCCGTATCGGTGACATCTGTGGGAATATATGTTGTATCAGCCGTGCCGAGAGTCCCCCAGCCGTCTACGCGTTCTATACCGGCCAATGACACGCTGTCACCGCCTAACACACGGAAAAACAATGTATCTGTTGCAGTTACTTGAAATTCCATGATACTGTAAAAGTCGTATTTCTTGCTTGCATAAGTAGTCGTCATACATGCAAGACATAGCAGAATAATCAAAAAATTATGGCTGTGTCTGAGTGTCATCAGGAAATAGGGTGTTATCGTATTTGTATGGTTATTATCACTTTTGCTTTATCGCATTGAGTATCGTTTCTGCCTGTAGGGTCTTGGGATTACTGTTCCCTAACACTTCACGGTAGATCGCAACTGCCTGTTCCATGTAATCCTGTGCTTCGGCATAGTTGCCTGTCTTGTATGCCACTACACCCAAGTTGTTCAGTACGTCTGCTACCCGCCACTTTGGCGTATGGGCATCAGCAGAATAGACTGCATACACTTCTTTGTATAATTTCAGTGCTTGAACCAGGTTCTTGTTCTCTTGGACATACACACCGGCTATGTTGCCTTTGCTGGTGGCTGTCTGCACATTGTTGCTGCCCAAATGTTTCTCCCGTATTCGTAGAGCCCGTTTGTGGCAGTCTAATGTGTTCTTCCGGTCCTTTCGGGCGCGATATAGCTCGCCGAGGGTGCTTAGTGCCTCTGCCACCACAATAGAGTTCTTCCCGGTGAGTTGTTCGCGTATGGTGAGTGAGCGTTTGCCCCACATGAAGGCGTCATCCGGCCTGCCTTGCCACTTGCAGAGTAGTGCCAGTTCGTTGCACGTCGTTGCCATCTGTCCGCTTTGCTCGCCGTACTGCGTTTCGGCAATCCTGTACGCGCGCTCAAAATATGTTCTTGCTGCCGGATAATCCCTCATTATTTCCTTCACAAACTGTCCTGCTTGCAACTGGTAATCGATGTTCAGTGTGTCAAGTTGTGCGCGACGCTCTATAAAGAGCCGTGCGCTGTCGTTGTCAAAGCGCATAAGACAGATGCTATACATTCTATAAAGATCATTCGCCACTTCACGCCGGTCGCGGTTGTTGAGGGCTTTACGGTTGTCCAGCGCCAGTTGGGCTGAATCAATCACGGCTTGTGCCGATGCAAGCAGCCGGTCGGCATTGAGCACACGCTGTTCACGTTCGTCCAGGCTCTCCTTCTGCATCATCAGCCTTTCTGCCTGTTCATAATCACCTGCTTCGATAGCGGCATTGATGCTTGCCGAAAGCTCATCCAGATTGTCAAGGTCTGTGCGTGCGTAGGTTTCCGCCATGGCATCCACCAGCGGTCCGAAACGGTCGTAGCGTTGCACCATTTCATTCAAGCGACGGTTGTACTCTTGCTCCGACAGCACATGTGCCGCCAACTGCTGCTCTAACCACTCGTTGCGTTCTGCATATGCACGTTCGGCTTGTTCTATCGCCTTGTCGGCTATCGCTTGTTTCTCGCGGAGTAATTCGGCTTGGTTGACGAGGCTGATTGCCAGTGGCACTTTGTCCGAGCAAGCCATCTGCTTCCCTATCAGTTCTTGTTCTGCAAGTACATACCCGCTGCGATAGATGCGTGAAAATGCATAAGGGTCACCGTTCTGCATATCAGACAGCAGGATGGTAAACTCTCCGTTTTCACGGCTTTGTACTGCGTTATGTGCCCCTTGCACACGAATCAACACGCCCTCTATCCGCTCCGATGGTCTGTTCGGCCGCGCGATGGTCTTCACGTAACCCTGCTGGGTGACGGCGTGCACAGGAACAAAACCTAACAAAGAAATTGTAAGTGCTAAAACAATATGTTTGTATTTGTGGTTATACATAGAGAGTAATTTATACCATGTCAGTATATTTACAACACAACCTTTTGTGCTTTCCCGTTGACTTGGATAATATATAGCCCACTGGGTAAAGCAATTGTACCTTCATTCGTCCGCTTGTGATACATCAACTGCCCCTCAATGGCATATATAAATATTTCTAATTGTGAATGTGAATTTATATGCACTTTATTGCCATTTGCATGTATTGTATAATCTTTGTTGTCGTCTTGTATTATAGGTAATGCGTCACTTTGTGTCATCTGGCGTTTTGGAGTCGTAAATGTTCCCTCATCATGATATAAAATATTATTCTGCTCATCCATACCGCTTATTTCGTATGTATACGTTGTGTTATCGGACAAATCATTGATCGTCAGCACATACATTTCGTCGGTAGAATAGGTTGTATCTTTCTTTTGCTGAGGAATCTGCTGAATTCTCCGTGCTTGAACAGAACTCGAACCTTGGCTACCTTTAATGGTATCAAAACATGTAATAGCCATTCCGTCAACGCAAATATGGTACTCGCCAAACAAATTGCTCTTCTCAAAAATTTTGATGGTATATTGCGTAATACTGCTATCCTCCATCTTCCACTTAAAATCCACACTGTTGGGAGAATTTGGTTTTATGTCCACATCTCCATACTTTATCCCTATAATTTCCTTGAACGCATTGGTATACAATGTATCTGCCAAATATGCCTGAATGGAGTTTATAGGAACATAGCAAATGACATTATCTTTAATTACATTGGTAAAAGCAGATTTATGCAACCGTGGTGGCGTAGGACGCTCAAAATATATGCTACTCAATTTATTGCTTGCATTGTATCGGGAATAGGGGCATCCTACATCCGTAGAATATACTCCGTCGTCGCAAATCCATCCCGGACTACCTTGTATATCCTTTGTCCCATAAATTACTTGTGAGCCGATACTATCCACATTTTGGGGAATAAATAAACTCTTCAGTGACATACATGCCATAAAAGCTTGGCTTCTTATAACACGCACCTGCTCGGGGATGACTATTTGTTTCAGCATCCAACAGCCCGCAAATGTTCCTGTATATATAGTATCCTGATTTTTAGGAAAATTAAATCCAAGTAAACTCACAGCCGAACTAAATGTCTCGCCGCGAATCGGAATTGTATCAGGCCATACTACGGATTTAATATTTCTGCATGCTTTAAAAGCGCTACTTCCTAATGTTTCTAAATTGGGCGCGTAAAGCGAGAGTATCATTCTGGAACTATTAAAGGCATTGTTTTCGATAATTTTCAGGTTTGGCAAATATAAATCTGTTGTTCCCGTCCCCCACCATGAGTCCGCAAATGCTCGTTCTGCTATATGATTAATTGATTGTGGTATAGATATTGCGCTAATGCTTGGACACCCGTTACAGCCTGCTAATGCGTTATTTCCTATTTTGGTAACACGTAATTCAACTCCTTGTGAATCTGTAACATATTCAGGCACAATGATTGCGCCTGAATAAATGGGAGTAGCCTGAACAAGTTCCACACTGTCGCCGCCCAAGTAGTTGTAATACAACGTAGTGTCGTTCGCACTTTTTGCTGCGAAATCATAAGCAAATGCCATTACTGACATTGTGATACATAATAAGGATAAGAGTGACTTTTTCATGTTAGTCGTTTTTTATGTTAAGACCTGCTGTTTCTTTATCTAATTTCTATTACATCATCTTTGCCGCAAGGCATATAGATGGTATCCGTCAGCCCTTGCACCTCAACATGGTAGGCTGTCCGCTGCTCTTCTATCGGAACAAGCAGTTCGATTAATCCATCTTCCAGCGGAGTAACTGTCCTGCCGGCTATATGCACCTCGGTCGCAGTAGTGCCCCAAAGACGAAAATGCACTAACCCATAGACCGTTTCATCGCGGCGCAGGGGTAGGCTGATCTGCTGTTGCAGAACAAGTGTCGTGTCGAGTGGCAGACAGTCCTTGGCGTTCAGTTCCACACGCACCTGCCGGCCGATAAACCGGTGCGGCACGTTGCTGAAAAGTAGCGGTTGTCCTAACGCGGCAAGCGTGTCGGACTTTGTCTCGTTGTCCAGATGCAGCGTGCAAATAATATCGCTGATGGGTGGTAAGTTGTTATTGAGCGGTGTTTCCTCTTGTATGCTTACTTCCACCGGCACAGGTTGCGCCATGCGCCACGTCATTCCCAATGCGGCAAGTACGGCGGCAACCGCCAGTGCAATCCACGCAGTACGTTTCCTGCGCCGTTGTTGTTCGCGCAGCAGCAGACCGTCGAAATCCAGTTGCAGCATCCGCGCCACAACCATCAGCATCGCGCGGTTGTATGATTTGCGCTTCGACACTCCTGCCTCACGCAGATTGATGCCTAATATCGAATGATCCTGCAGCGGGTCATTGTCTTTCGGAAAATGCCGCCGAAGAGCCTCGGGGAAACACTCTGTCGTCGCGTCGCCGCTGTATGGCGCACCCTCAACTATAACTGGAATGATGCTGTCGCGCCTGCCGAGAGTAACGAAGTAGTCGATGCCGCTGTTCACGTAGGCGGACTTGGCGGCGTTAGGCGAGCAGACAACAATCAGGTAGCGCGACTGCTCCATCCTGAGCTTGAGTTCCTGCATCAGCTCCTCGCCGGCATGGATGTCATTCAGGTAGCAGAACAGCGGCTTCACACGCCGTGGTACCGACTTGTCACGGCAAAGCACAGCCGGCAAGCGATAACGCTCGATTGCGTGCTGCAGACGCAACGCCTCACGGGCGTCGGCATTCTGGAAACTTATGAACGCAAAGTATTTGTACATAATTTAGATTACCGGCCGTTTGGCAAGGTGCGCTATGATAGTGGGGTACGCGTCAAAATCTATCTCCGACACATTGTCCGGATGCACGCAGATACGCAGCGTCCGGCAGCAGCTCCTGGTGCGTGCCACGGCAAAGAACGTCTGAATCATCAGGTCAATCTTCTGCTCCGTCGAGAACTCTGCCGGCAAGTCAACCAGACGATTGCCCATCACCGCCACGTTCACCTCCTCACGGCGGATGCGTGGCTCGGACAGGTTGCGCCATAATGTCTTCAGGCAGTCGATATATTGTTTCTGTGTAATTGTTATCGTGCCGTTGGCCTGCAGGTGCGTGAACGCCACCCAGCAGTACGGCTCGCCTTTCACCTCCAGCGGACAGACGGTGCCCAAGGCATAGCGGTTCTTGCGCCCGGGCAGCTTGTCATCGGTCTTTGCCGGTGCGAGTGATGCCAGTGCATCGTCAATCTGCGCGTCTATATCCACGCCCTGCTTTCTGCATTGCTGCAGGAACGCACCATGCAGCGAACGAGGTGTGATGATGCGCTCCAGTTCCGAGTCAAACGTGTCAACCGTGTGAATGACCTTCAGACCTGTCTGCTGCAGCAGGTCGCAGCATTCGATGATGACGCGGATGTCTGACTGCCTGTCCTTATATACGGCACGCGTGCGTGGCCACTCCACAATCAGAGCTATGGTCAGTATGACCGGCACGATTACTGTCATCTGACGGTCCATGACGGCCGCCTTCAGCCATTCTGCCGACTCGTCCGGCAGGAACGCGACAAGCGAACCGACGATGGTGATGATCACAACAGCCCACGAGAAGAAGTCCCGTGTCACGTGCCACAACAGCCGTCTCCGGTGCTTGGCGACATAATCTCGCTTACCCGTATGTCTCATACTGAAATTGTATTCATCGCTTGGTTTGTCCAATCCGTTTAATTCGTGAACAATAGCATTGCTTGGTTTGTTCAATCCGTTTAATTCGTGAACAATAGCATTTCGGCCTGCAAAGTTACGAAAATTATTTGACATTTGCAAGTGTTTTGTGTTTTTTTTACAAAATACCTCAAATACTGTAATTTTATTTGCATTTCAGGCACAGCTTCACCCCGAGTACGCCCAAAGTAGGGCGGAAGGAGAACCCTTACCATAGGATAACCATAGCATACCCATAGGATAACCGTAGGATAAAGCCCTCAAAAATCGTAAAGTTTGAAATTTTTCACCTTATACTATATAATACGTAGTATTATATACTTTTTGTTAAGAAAACAC
>JAFSXJ010000007.1 GCA_017444065.1 Paludibacteraceae bacterium
ATCCTTCGCCTCGAAGAAGTTCTTGTAGTGCGCGGAGTAGTAGCGGAGTGTGACGGCGCCTTCCGTTCCTGCTATATACAGGAAGAACAATCCTTCCTTAGGTGAAGCAACACCGAGGCAGGTTTCGCCGTTGAAGGCGGCTAACAAATCATTGTCGTTCAGTTGCCAATCGGAAGCCTTTTCAGGGTACTGTGCCTTCATATCCACCTTGACCACAGCGGTCATTGACGAGGTCATGTCGCCCGCTTCAGGTGCCGTCCACGTAGGACGCGCTTGGTCCGAAACAAATGTTTCCGGTTCGTCTTTCTTGCAGCCTGCTGCCAGAAGCAGCAAACCGCAAGAAACGATTATCCATAATTTCTTAGTCATATTTGTTGAATTATTATTTAAGTTTCTTTCCCGTAACATCATATTTCTCATTGTTGCGAATTATTACTACATGGTCATTTTCGATAATCTTATACGGACAGTTATCGCCGGGTTTGAGGATGACCGGCACCTTGAGCGAGCCATGGTGAGCATCTGCTACATAGCTAATCGGCATCTCACTCATTAACGGCGTACCGTCTTCGGTCTCGAAGCGGAGTTCGCCAGCGTAGTCGCTTTGGATGGTCAGGAAGTAGAGGCTGTCTATCTTCGTCGCTACACCAACTAATTCATCACCGATGTAAGCATTCACCTTTGTACATTGTACCTTGTCACTTTGTACTTTCGCTATCATCGTCATGTTAGTTGCCGCGTTTCCATGGAAAGCCGGTGCTTGCTTCGGAGCGTTAGCAGCTTTATTGTAGAAGTTGATAGTGACAGAGTCGGCACCCATGCGGCGGAAGAGATATCCTTCTCCCGGACGGAAGGCGGTGAGGTCACCTACCCATTTCTTATCGGCAGAGAAGTACGCGAAGCGGTCGTGTGCCTTGATCAGGTCACCCACAGACGCATGATCGTAATAGTCTGCTAAAGCCTCTGTGACAGGTGTCGATTGGTTGAGCAGACATGGGAGCGGACTCCATTGTCCGTTTCCGCGGAGCGTGACATGCATGTCTTTCTGCTCCAAAGGATCACCGCCGATGCGCAGGATATTACCGTTCTTGGCATATACCATGTACATCTGCTGATAGTCGAAGGCGGTGAGCGTACCCATAAACGCATCTTTCACTTCCGAATAGGTGCAGAACTGCTGTGAAGCGGGGTTCTTGATGAGGTCCCCTTCCGCCCAAGGTCCTTCAGCAGACATGTGGTCATTGATGAGCGTCGAATCCGGCAGGAGATTCAGGTTGAACGATATCCAGTTCCATCCGGTATTGAGCGCGATGTTCTGCGTCTGAGAACCGGAGGTTGTGAAGACGAGCGGTGTCGGATCACCACAACCATAGACGGCACCATGTGCGAAGGTAATCTTGCGACTCGGAGCGAGTTCAAGTATCTTGCCGGTTGATGCTTGCCAGAGTTGGAAGCGTATCTCCTTTTGATTCATGGCTTCGTTGCCGTGAACAGTCAGGAAGACTTCGGTCTTGCTGGTCAGTGCATCGAAGGCGATGTTCGCCATGCCAACGCACTCGTTACGATAGAGGGCAATGACCTTGTCGTTGGCATCCGTATCGTAAATATTGCCAATCTTCACTTCACCGCATACGGACATATTAAGCGGATAGTTGTTCTTGTCCACCTCGTCGTACGGGCAGATAGCGGTTACGGTATATTCCACCAGCAGCGGTTCGCTCAGTCCGTTCTCGTCGGTGAGATAGATATAGTCGGAATAAACACCCGGCGGCAGCTGTGCATCGAACGTGAAGCGGACGGTCTTGCTGCTGATGGCATTGATAGCGCCGTACGCTTCGCTGACCGTGAGCCAATCCGGCAGGGACTCGATGACGAACTGATGCCGGAGTCCGGTCTGGTTGTAGAAGACGAAGTCAACATTATAGTCAGGCTCGGATGCCGGGTTTCCGGTGATTGGGTATAATGCCTCGAATGTCAATTCGTTATTGTACCACTTTAGGGCATTGCGATCAACCGTAGCCATCCACATTACAGGCGACGGCATCGGGTTGCCGTTGAGGTCCTCTACATCGCGCACAGTCACGAGAACAGGTTGATGGTTGATTTCGTAGTCCGCCATGTTGAGGTTGACAAGCAGTTCCTCGTTGTTATACGTCCAGTTGAACTTCAGCTTGCTGAGCAGACCGATGCCGCTGACCGGAGCGTAGCTTGCCTTATCGGCCATGCTTTCGACTTTCGACTTTTGACTTTCGACTACCAAAGGCACCACTTTGTCCACTATGTTACCGTTTGCATCTTTGAAGATACGCTGGTCATTGACGGAGAAGACGAGTTCGAGTACACCGTTGGGGTTCTGGATCTGCTCTTCGAACGGCAGGTAGGCCATCAGTCCCATCTCATCGCCCACCGGTTTGCGGTTGCCGAACTCGGAGATGAAGGTCTTGGGCAGTGCTTGCTCGAAGACGATGAACTCGTCGATGTTTCCTTCAAAGCCGTCGCCACCGAAGTACATATCGCCGGCTATACCTGTCAGACTGTCCGCAGCAAAAGTGACTGTCAGTTGGTTGTCCAGATAGACGGCGATGTTGTTATACGTGCGGTTAACAACAAGCACGAGGTGATGCCAAGTTCCATTTATGATTTGACGATTTACGATTGACGACTGATCTCCGTAGTAGAAGATGAGTTTGCCTTCTTCGAGGGCGAAGCGTTTGTCGCCGGCACGGAAGATCGTACCATTGCTGCTCGTCGGGCGGAACCATAACAAGTAGGTGGCGTCGTATGCGGCAGAGCGGGACAGTTTGTTGCGTTCAAGCGTTACGGTGTCGTTCTTGGTGAGGGCGAGCGAGATACCCTTCGGCAGGTTCCACGAAGCATTGTGCATCGTTAGCGTAGCACCGGAAGCACGGTCACGCAGTGTTGAGCCGGTGCCTTCGTTCATGCGGTAGTAAGCCATCAGTTCGCGTTCGTAACCGGTGAGGTAACGCTGGTTGGTAACGGTGATCTCTTCCTGCGTTAGGGCTTTGGTCCAGATACGGGTTTCCAGGATGTTACCCTCCAAACCGCGACCGAAGATGAGGGGAGCAGTTATGGGTGACGGGTTACCGGTTATGATTGACTGCGTTGCCGTTATATCCAGTGTACCGGCGTAGAAGCGGACAGCGCTGGAGTCGTTGTTGTAGGTAACAGCGACGCGTGTGAACTCGAGCATCTTATCCGTCAGCGGTTTGGAATAGACGGTCTGCGACTCGCTCTTAAGGAAGAGGCGGTTGTCCGCTGTGCGACCGAAGGTGATACCTTTACCGTCAAGACCGTGCTCGAAGAAGGTGACCGCGGCATTCGGGTCGGTCGGTTTAACCATCAGGTCGATGGTGAAGGAGCGGTTGGCGAGACTGCGGTTGACCATCGAAGCGGCGTATGAGTCGGCTGTGCCGTCGAAATGCGGCGAAGCGTCGGTAGTCGGACTGGTCTCATTGGTGATACCGATGAGTTGGAAGTTATTATCCTCGTCCAGCCAGTTACCGGCTATCGGTTCGCTGAAGCGCAGCTTGAGATGATCGCCAATACCTAAGATACTGTTGGCAGGTTCAGGACTGCCGAACACTACCGGCGGACGGGTATCCTTGACACCACTCATCACAGGCGAAGCTTTCGTGACAAAGCCCGAGCCGAAGCGGCAGAAAGTGACGGCACGCAGGTCGTAGTTGAGTTCCTTCGGGTCGCGCTCGCCATAGAAACGGAACGGTACGATACGTCCGTTCTCGATCATGGCTTTGTTGCCCGAAGCGAGGTTGTACAGGCTGTCGTCGGCATAGAACGAACACTGATTCACCCATGCGTCATCGCTCTCCGTGGAGAGTTTGTACTGGAACTCGATATGGTCGAAGTTCTTATGGTGAATATCAAATCCGTCAATCTCAACAGGCAGGTAATAGCCGATAGAGTCATGCGGCGAGAGGGTATTCATGATCCAGTTCTGTCGTGGCGATGTGATCTCTACCGGGCTCGATACCGGCAGGAAATGCACGGAGAAATTGAGGTTCGCAAACGTGATCGGACAGTCCGCAAGACCGAGGTTGAGCGTCAGGTTCTCGTAGTCATCTACCGTTCCGCGCTCCACCTCCAGGGTCTTGGTGACAGGCACGCCCGGCGTGAGGAAGAAGCCTATCGACTGCGTGAGCGGCTGACCGTCCATGGTGATACGTGCGCCGTTGGGGTTGGAGTTCGGATTGATGGACAGGTCGAACTGGTTACCCATAGCGGCACGGCCGGTCTGGAGCGAGGAGTTGTTCATCAGCGTCACATGGAAGACGGCGCGTTTATCCGGCATGACGGCACTCTGCTCGTAGGTATCGATCGTATTTTCGGGCTTGCATACCCACTGGGTCTCATTGCTGATGACCGTTCCGGG
>JAFSXJ010000096.1 GCA_017444065.1 Paludibacteraceae bacterium
ACACTCTGAGACCCATCGAGCGGTAATATTCGGCGATGGTCATGGACGTATATACGGATGCCTCACGAGAAGCCACAGGCATGTTCGACGTGTTGGCGATGATGATGGTACGCTCCATCAGCTTACGGCCTGTATGCGGGTCGTCAAGTTCGGGGAACTCGGTAAAGGTCTCCACCACCTCATTGGCACGCTCGCCGCAGGCAGCGATGATCACGATGTCCGCCTCCGCCTGCTTGGAGATAGCGTGCTGAAGCACGGTCTTGCCCGTACCGAAGGGTCCGGGAATGAAGCCCGTACCACCCTCGCAGATCGGGTTGGCTGTATCGATAGTACGAACGCCAGTCTCCAACAGCTTGAACGGACGCGGTTTGCTCTTGTAGGCCGTGATAGCTTTCTTCACCGGCCACTTCTGTATCATCGTCACTGTCTTCTCATTGCCGTCAGCGTCAACCAGCACGGCTATCGTGTCGTTAATCTTGTACTCGCCTTCCGCCACGATAGACTTCACAGTGTATTCGCCTTCAAACACGAATGGCACCATGATCTTGTGCGGCTGGTGGTTCTCATCTACCTCGCCCAGCCATGAGGCTGCCTCTACCTTATCGCCTTTCTTTGCCAGTGGCTTGAACGCCCAGAGCTTATCCTCATCCAGCGGAAAGCTTTTCTCGCCACGCTTGAGGAACACGCCGGTCAGTTTGTCAAGGTCGTTCTGCAGACCGTCGTAGTTACGGCTCAACAGACCAGGACCAAGGGTCACCTCCAGCATGTGACCGGTAAACTCTACCAGGTCACCGACCTTCAGTCCACGTGTCGATTCAAACACCTGAACATACACATTGTCGCCGGTCACCTTGATAACTTCTGCCATCAGTCGCACATCTTTAATGTGGATGTAGCAGATCTCGTTTTGTGCTACAGGACCATCAACACCTACGGTCACGAGGTTGGCGATGATTCCTTTTACTTTTCCGTTTGTCATATCTTGATAATTTTTTTGTCGAAAGATAAAAGCCATATTTGGCATCTAGCTTTACACCTTTTTTCTTAGCCCTGCGGGCAAGATTAAAGTCTTATGCCTTTCTTCTTGGCCCTGCGGGCACGATTAAAGCTTGACACCTTTCTTCATGTCCGCGACCATAGCGCGGAACACTTGTTCGCCCTGCTCAATGGTCAGGTTGTCCCAACGGTGCAGGATGGTTGTCTTCAGGTAGTACGCAAGCACGGCTTCGATGTTGAACACCTCGAAGAGCGTGCGGTCCTCGAGCCACTGCCAGCGCAACGCGTCAATATGTTTCTCGCGATCGAGGAGGTCGCTTATCTCGGCTATCTCCGCCACCTCCTTGAGGTCAGGCACCAGCGCCGCCAGACGGGCGTTCTTGCCAAGCGAACCACCTTTGCGGAGCTCTTGCGCAACGTCGTTGTCGCCCACAATCACCTTCTGCACATCCATGCCGTGCCTGATTGCCACTGTGGCGGCCAGCACGTTGTTGATGTCCATATTGTATGCGAACCACTCATGCACGAACTTATTCTTGCAATGCAGTCCCTGCTCGTACAGCAATTGTGTACGGAAGTCCTCATCGGACAGGCTCAGTTCAGCCTTTCGGTCGAGCACGGAGTCATCCTCCAGCAGCTCCATGATTGCCGGATCGTCGTTCTTGCGGCGCAGCAAAGCCAGAAGTTCCTTGTCCGATGCCGATAGATGTTCGTCCAGCAGCGTGAGCAGTTGTTCCTCAGAGGTCTGAACAAGCTCGTTGAGCGCAATGTCCTCAAAGCCCGCTATCAAGTATTCGTAACCCATAACAATCAGAACAAAAGTTCAATCAGTTGCGGACGCAGGAACTCTTTGAAGTAAGCGATGAACTCGTCGTCACCGAACGCGAGCTTGTAGCCGCCCTGTTTCGGTGCGATGGCGAAAGCGGTCTTGATGCCCTTGACCTCTTTGATCTCGACGCCTTTGTTGAGCAAAGTCTTGGCGTTGGCTGCGAAGTATTTCTTCAGCGCCTCGGCATCCTTGGCCTCGATAACAACATCTCCGCCCTTGGCCAGATCGGCAGCCAGGTCGGCAATCAGTTTCTGCATGAACTTTGCGTCAGCCGTAGCGGCTTTTACGCTATCAGCAGCCAGCTTGTCCGTCAGCAGGTTCGTAACCTCGGTCTTGATAGCGTTCACACTCTGCTCAGCGTAGAGCTTGAGCTCCGAACGGGTGTTCTTGTCCAGCTCAGCAGCGGCGGCCTTGGCTGCCTCCAGTTTCTGAGCAGCTTCTTTCTCTGCGGCTGCGATGATGGCAGTTGCTTTCTGTTCGGCCTCGGCCACGATGGCAGAAGCTTGTTCTTTACCTTTCTCTACGCCCTCAGCGTAAATCTTGTCGGTTAATTCGGATAAATTCATTGTATTTGGAGTTTTAGATTATTCGGTTAAAAACGCACACCAAGCGTTTGCGGTACAAAGGTACAAAAATAAATGCACATTTGCAAATTTTTGCGCATTTTTTTTGTCAAATAGAATAAAAATCTACTATTTTTATCTAAAAATGGCGGAGAGATAGATTACTCGAGCTGCAAGATGAGCGAAGTATGCAGCATAAACTGCATGCATACCTAATGAAGTTGAGAGTTGTGCGTTGATTGTTGACAACAGATACACACCGGCAAAAGCTGCCGCCGCCCATAGCATGGCATTCCGTATCTCGCGGCCACGGGTAGCACCGGCGTAAATGCCGTCCCACATAAATGCCAGCATACTGACTACAGGCATCGCAATCAGCCAGCCGAGATAATGTTGCATCGTTGCAACCACATCGCTATCTGTAGTGAGTAAGGCAAACAAAGCGTTCGGGAACAGTCCGTACAACAGGCTGAAGAACAACCCTACTCCCGTTCCCCACGCAAACAACACCTTGATTAGATAATTAAACCTCTGATTGCTGGTTGCCGAATGCTGATTGCTATGTTCTGACATCTGCGCTCCGATAGTTTTGCCTACCAATGCCTCACCAGCGTATGCAAAGCCGTCGATAAAGAACGAGAAGAGCATAAAGAGCTTCATCATCAGCGAAGATGCAGCCAGTTCCACATCGCCGTAGGCGCTGCTGATTGCCGTCCAGCCGACATACACGATAATGAAACACAACGAGCGGATGAACAGGTCGTAATTCAAGCGGAAGAAACATCTGTTGGCCGTAAATCGGAAATCAACCTCCGAAAAGCTAAATGCATGCGGATACCGCACGGCAATCATCGCCAGAGCCACAACGAGACCTGTCCATTGCGCGATGAGCGTGCCCCATGCCACACCGATTGCGCCAAGCGGAGTATGCACAGCCAACACATACGAAGCAAGCATGTTCATACCGTTGACCACCAAATCAGCAACCATCGCCCGCGTGCCGTCCTGCATACCGATGAACCAGCCCTTGCAGGTCATGAGCATCAGCGTGGCGGGAGCCGCCCACACGCGGATACAGAAATATGAACGGGCAAATCCGGCTACCTCCTCTGAACATGGCAGCACATACATAACCGCCTCCAGATAAACAGTTTGCAACAGCCAGATGATAATTGCCCCTATTACCGCAATAGCTGACGAGCGTACAAACAGGCTACCGCATTCGTGAGGATTGTTTGCGCCGTAAGCCTGTGCCGTCAGACCTGCCGTGCTGACACGCAGAAAGCCAAAACAACCATACAGCATGTCAAACAGCATCGTTCCGACGGCAATGCCGCCGATAGCCCATGCGGTAGAGATATGTCCAGCAATAACCATATCCACCAATCCGACCAGCGGAATGGTGATATTGGCCAGGATTGACGGAACGGCAATCCTCAGGATATCTGCGTTAAGATTGTAGCTGCGCAACGTTAAGCAGTTAAAATGGCCGCAATGCGACGTTAAATAATTATCCTACGGAGACTTCGGGATTGATTTTACGGATCAAGTTCTTAAGCACATCGCCCGGACCGAACTCATAGAACTCTGTTGCACCATCGGCAATCATCTGATTGACCGACTGTGTCCAGCGCACCGGAGAAGTAAGCTGGTCAAGCAGGTTATGACGGATTATGTCGGGGTCAGTTTGCGGCATAGCGCATACATTCTGATAAACAGGGCATGCAGGCTTATGGAATGTCGTTTGTTCAATCGCCTTGCCAAGTGCATCCGCGGCAGGCTGCATCAACGGTGAGTGGAACGCGCCGCCTACAGGCAGTTTGAGCGCACGGCGTGCACCGGCTTCCTTCAGTAGAGGTATAGCCGCATCAATGCCGCTGACTGTACCGGAGATAACAACCTGACCGTTGCAGTTGAAGTTAGCTGCTACGACCACATCGCCGGTTATACTGCGGCATACGGCATCTACCTTTTCGTCATCCAGACCAAGCACGGCAGCCATCGTTCCGGGATGGAGTTCGCAGGCCTGTTGCATGGCTTCGGCACGTGCACGGACGAGCAACAGAGCATCGTCGAACGCCAACGCACCACATGCCACGAGAGCGGAAAACTCGCCAAGACTATGGCCGGCGACCATCTGCGGACGCTCAATCGTATTGACCATATAAGCCGCTACAGAGTGCAAAAAAACAGCCAGTTGAGTGACGCGGGTGGCACGTAGTTCATCGTCCGTTCCGCCAAACATAATGTCCGTTATACGGAATCCAAGAAGTTCATTTGCGCGCTCGAACAAGTCGCGTGCTACAGGATAATTCTCATACAGGTCCTTGCCCATGCCGATAAACTGGCTGCCTTGACCCGGGAATACGAATGCCTTCTTCATATCTTCGATTGGTGATTAACTTATTAGCGGGTGCAAAAGTACAAAAAAATCCACGGATTTGCAAGCAATGACACCCCGTATTCGCGCAAAACTGCGTAAAACATGAAAAAAAATCCACATTTTGCCACCTATCTCTTGCATAAATGCAAAATATTTCGTATATTTGTATCGGGATTATGTGCGCTGGTACATGATTACGAAATATTTGATGATTAAAACAGACACTATACCATGAAAAAATCAATCTTCATTATGCTGTCGGCAGTAGCGTTGCTCGGTTTCAGCGCATGCGCCGGCAAAAAGTCCTGCTCACAGGATAACACCCAACCCGTTGTCAACCCTATTATGCCTGTCCATTACACAGGCGGTGTGCAGCACATCTGGTTGACGGATTATCTGCCTGCATTGACCGGTGACGAACAGCTGACTATCGAGACCGACATGAGCTACACAGCTTCTAACTACACGACCATGGAGTTCGACCTGCGCGGCGACAACACATTGTCCACCCTTACCGTCTATGTGGATAGCAGCGCGAAGTATGACATCCCTATCCTGCCTAACCTGCCGTTTGCCACCGGTCTTACAACCGTCGGTTGCACGGACAGCACAATCCTGTTTAGTCTGTCGGGCGAGGGTAACTACCGCGTACAAGCGTATCTGAACGACGAACTGCTGTCGCCTGACCTGATTGAGCGCGGTGAGGGTGACGAGGTTGGTACATTGCGTTTGCCCGACTGCCCTGCCGGACGTTCGTTCATTCGTCTGTTTGCAGCCAACTTCGCCAACCGCCTAAACGATGTGCTTATCCCGCTTCAAGATGGCAAGGTTGTGACAGATGCTTCACAACTCACGCTCAACGATGACCAGACGCAGATACTCTACTCGCTGATGATTGACCGTTTCTACAACGGCAATACAGCTAACGACGAGCCGCTCAATGACCCCGAAGTGCTGCCGATAGTCGATTATCAGGGTGGCGACCTTGCAGGTATAACAGAGACGATCAACAGCGGCTTTTTTGAGGACCTGGGAATAACCACCATATGGGTGTCACCTATCACACAGAACCCGACAGACGCATGGGGCCGTTACCCGTTCAAGAACGGCAACAAGTATGACCCCAGCAAGAAATATACGAAGTTCTCTGGCTACCACGGCTACTGGCCGATATACAACAACAAGGTTGACCATCGTTTCGGCACACCGGAAGAATTGCGTGCCATGCTCGACGCTGCACACGCCCATAATCTGCATGTAGTGCTTGACTATGTTGCCAACCACCTGCACATCAATTCCCCCGTCATTCAGCAGCATCCCGAGTGGATTACCGACTCTATTCTGCCCGACGGCCGCAGGAACTTCGAGTTGTGGGACGAGGCGCGACTAACCACGTGGTTCGACGTACACATCCCTTCGCTGAACCTCGAACTCCCTGATGTATGCGAGGCAATGACTGACACGGCATTGTTCTGGCTGGAGAATTTCCCGTTCGACGGTTTCCGTCACGATGCTTGCAAGCACATACCTGAGGCATACTGGCGTATGCTCGGACATAAGATTGCCACACGTTTCCCGGAACGTCATATCTGGATGATTGGCGAGACCTACGGTTCCCCAGAACTCATTGGCATGTATGTTAAAAGCGGGATGCTGAACGCGCAATTTGACTTCAACGAGTATTACGGCATACGCGAGGCTGTCATCGATACCAAGTTCCCCATGGCCGAACTTGAGCGCATCGTCGAGGAGTCGATGGCGGCATACGGCGCACACCATACGATGGGTAACATTTCCGGCAATCATGACCAGGTGCGTATCGCCTCGCTGGCAGGCGGCGCAATCCGTCCGGACGAGGACGGCAAAGAAGCCGGGTGGACAAGAGAAGTGGGAATCGGTGACGCATCGGTTGCATACAAAAAAGCCATGCTGCAAGAGGTTATCAACTTCACCATCCCCGGTGTGCCGTGCGTTTATCAAGGTGACGAGTACGGCGAGGTGGGTGCCAATGACCCAGACAACCGGATGATGATGCGTTTCGACGGACTGAACGAACAGGAGCAACAGATGCGCGCCGAGGTGCAGAAACTTATCAAACTGCGCCGCTCGTCAATGCCCCTACTCTACGGCGACATGCAGACTGTACGCCTGACACCTGACGAGTGGACATATACCCGCACGTACATGGGCGATAAGATAACCGTAAGCATCAACCGCAAAAACATGACATACAGCATTGATTATTAACCTATAAATCCTTATTATCATGAAACGAATCAGTATCCTATTCCTTGCCGTACTGACCTTAGCGTCGTGCGCCAAGCAAGAGCAACCAACCAAGCACCCGAAGTTCGCTTATGATGCGACTATCTTCGAACTGAACACCCGCCAACTGACGCCGGAAGGCACATTCCGTGCTGCTGAAGCAGAACTACCCAAACTGAAAGAGATGGGCGTGGATATCATTTGGATGATGCCTCTGCAGCCTATAGGCAAACTGACGCGCAAAGGCACGTTAGGCAGCTACTACAGCATCATTGATTACTGTGACTTCAACCCTGAGTTCGGTACACGCGAGGATTTTGAGCACTTCCTTGCCAAAGCCCATGAACTGGGCATGAAGGTTATCCTCGACTGGGTAGCCAATCATACCGCTCCCGACAGCGAGTGGACGAGGATTGACGGTTGGCACTATCGTGACGAGAACGGCAATCTGATGGTTCAATACGACTGGACCGACATCAGCAAACTGAACTACGAGAACGAAGATATGCGTGCCGCCATGAAAGAAGCCATGCACTTCTGGATGGACGAGATCGGCATCGACGGTTTCCGTTGCGACGTAGCCGGAGAGGTTCCTACAGACTTCTGGAACGATGTGATGAGCGAACTCCGCCAGACGCATCCTGACATGTTCACGCTGGCAGAGGACGAGGACAAAGCCCACGAGCTCTGCGAGACGGCATTCGACATGTACTATGGATGGACACTCCACCATCTGATGAACGGCGTAGCACAAGGTACAAACAGCGTACAGGACCTGTGGGACTACTTCGCCAAAGCCGACACCACGGTGGAGGATTATGCCATCCGCATGAACTTCATCTCCAACCACGACGAGAACTCATGGTCGGGCGACGAGTATGAGCGCATGGGAGCAGCCGTACAGGCAATGACTGCTTTCACGTACGTCATTCCGGGTATGCCGCTGATTTACACCGGTCAGGAGTACGGCAACCATCATCGCCTGCAGTTCTTTGAGAAGGATTGCATCGACCGTGACGAGAATAACCCTATGCGTCCGCTATACAAGAAGCTGAATGACCTGCGCGCAGCTAACCCTGCCCTCCACTCTCCCGAGCTTGGAGCCAAGATGCTTCGCCTGCCGACCGATAATGATAAGGTATTTGCGTGCGTGCGCGAGGCGGAGGTTGAGAAAGATCAGACCAACACGGTCATCAGTTTCATCAACATGAGCAACGATCCGCAGGACGTGACAATCGACATCGATACATTTGCTGACGATTATACCGATTTCGATGGCAACAGCATTGAACTCGAATCATCTCAGACATGCCATCTCGCGCCTTGGCAATTCATCATCCTGACAGACAGGGATTGATGGTCACGGATAACAAAAAAGGCTGCCACTCTACGTGACAGCCTTTTTTACGCTTTTCTACTTATTGGATTTGGGCGTTTTCTGCTCCTTGTGCGTCAGCTTTCTTCTTGCGCGGCTGACGAGTTCGTTTCGGTTTCTCAACCGGTTTTTCTGCTACTTGCTCAACAGGTGCCTCAACCTTTTCAGCCTTTGGTGCAGCTTTCTTGCGCGGTGCGAGTTTGGCCTTTGGTTTGGCCTCGGTTGGCTGTTTATCCTCTGCAACAGGTTCAGCCGGCTTTGGTTGCTCTACTTTCTTCGGTTCAACCTTCTTCGGTTCGGCTTTCTTCGGTTGCTGCTTGGGTTGTCCGGCCTTCTTAGGATTAACCTTGGGCTGTTCGACCTTGGGTTGCTCTACCTGAGGCTGCTCTACCACTTCGGGTGCAGGCATTTGGGCTTTCTTGCGCGGAGCGCGTTTAGTCTTTGGCTTAGCCTCTGCTTGAGGCTTGGGCTCTTGCTCCTGCTTCACTTCAACCGGCTTGGGTTGCTCAACCGATTTGGGCTGTTCAACTTTAGGCAGCTGTTGCTGCTTCGGTTGCTGCTTCTGCGGTTGTTGCTGTTGTTTGGGTTGCTGTTTCTGCTGTTGTGGTTGTTGCTTCGGCTGTTGCTTCTGCTGTTGCTGTTGGGGTTGCGGATTAGCATCGGCGCGCAGGGCGCGCTCAATCTTGTCATCCTTGCCCGCATCGGCTTCCGGACGGATCAACTCCAGACCTTTGGCGTTATGGAAGTGGTACTCCAGCATTCCTAAGCCTTGATTCTCTTGCAGCGTCACGCCGTAACGGAACCACCAGCGACGGCGCAGGCTCAGCAGACCTTTGTCCGCATACGCATATACGTACGGGTGCACGTGCAGGCGCAATCCTTTACCATACAGGCGGTACATCAGTTCAATCTCTTGCTCGAGTTGCTCCGTAAAGTTGATGGAACTCTGTATGCGGCCTTTGCCCTGACACGTCGGACATACTTCCGTCACATCCATCTCCACTGCGGGGCGAACGCGCTGACGCGTTATCTGCATCAGTCCGAACTTACTGAGAGGCAGAATATTGTGGCGTGCCCTGTCGTGAACCATGAGCTTACGCATGTAATCATACAGATTCTGCTGATGATCCTTGGAGTCCATATCAATAAAGTCGATGATAATGATTCCTCCAATATCGCGCAGTCGCAGTTGGTGCACGATTTCATCGGCAGCCAGCATGTTATAATGGAACGCATTCTGCTCCTGGTCGTCATACACCTTCTTCGAACCACTGTTAACGTCGATGGAGAAGAGTGCTTCTGTCTTGTCGATGATAAGATAGCCTCCGTTCTTGAATCCTACGGTACGTCCGAGTCCCGTCTTGAGTTGGCGCGTTATGTCATACTTGTCGAAAATCGGCTGTTCGCCCGTATAAAGTTTGACTATCTTGGCATGTTCAGGAGAGATGAGTTCCACATATTCTCTTACTTCGTCATACACACTCTGATCGTTGACCTGTATGGTGCTGAACTCGGGAGAGAACAGGTCACGGATAATCCCCGTGGTACGTCCTATCTCTTCGCAAATCAGGCTAACGGGCTGCTTGGTCTGCAGCAGACGGAGTGCATCTTCCCATTTTCGCACGAGGATATTGAGTTCGGAGTCCAAGTCTTCGAGCAATGCTCCTTCGGCCACAGTGCGTACGATGACGCCGTATCCTTGCGGCCTGACTTGTTGAACCATCTTGCGCAGCTTGTTGCGCTCGCTATCCCTGCGAATTTTGTTGCTAACCATCACCTTGTCACCCATTGGCATGAGTACCATGTTCCTTCCGGCGAGAGATATCTCGGCGGTCAAACGAGGCCCTTTGGTGTTGATGGGTTCCTTGGTGACTTGTACTAATAGTGTATCACCCACCTTGAGGTAGTCGCCAATCTGTCCGTCCTTGCCACATTCAGGCTGCTTCTCAATGCTGCGCATCGAGGGGATACGGCGGCGGTCACTTACCGTTCGGGTGATAAATTTCTGTAGAGTAAGAAAATTAGAACCTAAATCCAAGTAGTGTAGAAAAGCGTCTTTCTCATAACCTACATCCACAAAGACTGCGTTCAGTGCAGGCATGACTTTCTTGACGCGACCGTAATAGATATTGCCTACGGCAAAGGTATCAACATTCCGTTTCTCACGGCGTATTTCCTGCAGGCGGTCGTCTTCTGTCAGCGCAATTGCAATCTCATCGGGATGTACATCAATAATCAATTCGCTTTTCATGTTTTCAGTACATCAATGTGTTGTGTGGGACTATTCCCATCGGGGATTGGTTACCCCTGCATTTACTTTGCAATGCCCTGCTTACGCTGAAGCAGGGCATTTGTTGCAAAGCACTCGTCATTTACTTATGCTTATGACGATTCTTACGCAAGCGTTTTTTACGCTTGTGCGTGGACATCTTGTGTCTCTTATGCTTCTTTCCGTTTGGCATAATAGTAAGTTATTAAATTGTTATGGTAATTTCTCTTACTTTCTAACCTCAGCGGTGAACTCGCGACCGGGCTTGAAGGCAGGAATCTTGTGCTCGGGAACAACCATCGAGGTGTTCTTGGTGATGTTACGTGCCACTTTCTCGGCGCGAACCTTGGTAATGAAACTACCGAAACCACGAAGATAAACGTTCTCACCGTCAGCTACGCTCTTCTTGATGTCAGCCATAACTGCCTCAATGACATTCAGAATCGTGGTCTTGTCATAGCCTGTCTCTAAGGCTACTTGATTTACTAATTCAGCTTTTGTCATAATTGTTTTAGATTTATTATGTTATACATTTTTTCCAAATTTTGCCACAAACACGCCCAAAAAGCGCGAAATGGATTGCAAAGTTACAAAAAATATTTGATATTCAAAAGAAAATGTGAAAAAAAATTCGTTTTTTTGTTTTTTTTATGTATCTTTGCACCATTATTTTACAAAATAGGGCAAATTATGTCACTTTATAGTCAGAAATTCTATCGTTTACTATATGATTGGTACGACTCTAACCATCGTGTCCTCCCCTGGCGTGAGACTACCAATCCGTACTTTATCTGGCTGTCGGAAGTTATCTTGCAGCAGACGCGTGTCGCGCAGGGGTTGGAGTACTACCATCGCTTCGTGAGCACCTTCCCCACGGTGGAGCAACTTGCTGCCGCTGAGGAAGATGAGGTGCTGCGCCTGTGGCAAGGTTTGGGCTACTACTCCCGTGCCCGCAACCTGCATAAGGCTGCCCGCATGATTGCTTCCAATAGCCAATGGCTAACGGCTAATGGGCAAGCAAACGTTTTTCCCCGGACGTTTGCTGATCTCCGCGCCCTCCCCGGCGTGGGCGACTATACCGCCGGAGCGATTGCCTCGTTTGCCTACAACCTGCCCTATCCTGCTTTGGACGGCAATGTGTATCGCGTGCTCGCGCGGCTCAACGACTGCGACCTTCCGTTCGACACATCTGCCGGAAAGAAGTATTTCCACCAACTCGCCGAGGAGCTTCTTGACCGCAACCATCCGCGGCAGTTCAATTCCGCCATCATGGAGTTCGGTGCGCTGCATTGCCTGCCGGCTTCGCCTGATTGTGCCACTTGCCCCGTTCAGGCGTTCTGCAAGGCGTATGCCGCCGGAACAGCCGAACTGCTGCCTGTGCGCAAGACGCGTCCCACACTCCGTGACCGCTATTTCTCTTATACCATATATATTACGCCCGAGCGCAAGACGCTCATTCACCAGCGCACCGCCAAAGACATATGGCAGCACCTGTACGAGTTCCCACTCACCGAGCACCCGTCAGAGCCCGAGTGGCTTAACTATCACCCAACGGCTAACTCTCAACTATCAACTCTCAACAACTCTCAACTCTCAACTCTAAACTCTAAACTTGCGTTCATGCACATTCTCAGCCACCAGCGTCTGCATGCGCGGTTCTACGTCGTGCCGGTAAACGAACTTCCCACATTACCCGATACGCTCGCGGTAACATGGGAAGAGTTGGACGATTATGCCCTCTCGCGGCTCACGCTCAAAGCATTGGAAACATTTTCCTGATCACATGCACCGTTCGCGAATGGCGCCTTGGTAGGTCGGCCAGTTGGATTTGTAGGCGGACAAGGCACCGCAGGGGACGTTGATGTACTGGTAGTTGCCGTGAACAGCGGCGTCGCGGAAGACATCGGTGCCCAAGCTGGGCGGGGTTTTTGTTATGAAGAGGATAGCCGTCAATGATTTACACTCGGCAAAGGCTTCATCACCGATAAATTTGACGGTGGAGGGAATATCTATTACCTTGAGCGCAATACAGTGCTTGAACGCGTTTGCACCAATCGCAGTAAGACGCTCCGGCAGCATAATTGTCACCAGCCTCTTACATCCGGCAAAGGCA
>JAFSXJ010000008.1 GCA_017444065.1 Paludibacteraceae bacterium
AAAGGTGGCAGAGAGCTGCTCCTGCACCGTGTCGTTGGTCTGTACATAGATCGTACCCGAACGCTCTACATTCTTGTCAATTATCGTAGTTGGCGCAAACGAGGTATAGTACTTCTCCGGCTCTTGGAACACCATATACGGTACCGCAGCATAGCCATAACCTGCCACGCCTTTCTCGTTCAGCGTGTAGAGATACGGTGTGAATAGTTGCGGCGAAACAGTCAGATTCGTTCCCGTTAAACCCGATATCGATTTGGTGGTCGTCATGGCGTTGCCATCGGTGTAACTGCGGCGGAACTTAGACACGATCGACACCGAGTAAGTCTTTCCCTCTAACGATTCCGGTATATACCAATCAAACTCCAACATCGTCACTTGCGGACAATCGTCATGCTCTTTCTGCGTCACGATCAATTTGTCCGACCAACGACCTGACGGCACTTGTTGATATACACCGGAGGACATAGAGGTAACGATGATATCTCCTTGTCCATTAAGTAGATAGACATACGCCGTTCCTTTCTTCGAATCCTTGTTTTCGTTCTCATCGTACTTGTCGGTCTTATACCATGCAATCCTGGTTTCCGAACCGCCGTTGACCGTGTAACTCACATAACTGTCGCCGTAGGCATAGTAGTCATAACTCTTACCATACGCCCATACGGGGATGCTGAAATGCACCTTGTTCACGCCATTGGCGTAAATCTGGTAGTGTTTCTCCTGTTCCAAATAATCATTCGCCTTAAGAGGTGATGATTGGAAAATGAATAGCGCAAGGAGCATCATCCCCACGACTCTCAAGCCATTCTCGCGCCACTGTGCGAGTTGTTTGATAAAATGATTAACTTTGTGCTTCATATATGTTTGTGTTGTTTGTTGTTTCGGCATTTTTGTTCCTGAACTCAGACGAAGTGAGGGTGTAACGATGCTTGCTGTCGGCATCTCCTGCGAGAGCACCATGTTCTTTCGGCGGATTGTGCGAAGCTGGAACAGGAGAACGCTTACAAGGAAAAGAACAAGCACGAACGGTATCCCCAGCACGACCGCCACCTATGTGATATGCCGTTTTTGCACACGCTCGTGCTCCAGCATGATTGTTAGCACTTCCTCCTTCTCATGGTTTGCGCGGTCGGTTTCCTCCGCCACAAGACATTGGGTGTAATCGCAAACAAATCTCTATTTTGAAACGGAAATGGAAAATGTGAGGAGAATTAGGAACAAGCATATCGTTCAATGTGATTTTGCTATGCTTTGTCCAATGCCTCCACATCTGTCAGGAATTGTTTCAGTCCCATGGTGGTTATTCCCTTCTCGTCTCTGCGAGGCAGTATATCTTCGTACACCAAGATGATTTTGCGGAATGAGTCGTCCACCAATTGCAGTGAACGTCCTTCCTGTTCCATCTTAGCCGAGTCGGGCAGTTCAAAAGCAGACTGGATATAATATCGCCGGCTGCCACGGTTGACCACAAAATCTATCTCCAGTTTCTTTCTTACCCGTTGTCCGTCCACGGTTTGCCAAGTTTCCACCCGTCCTACATCTACCAAATAGCCTCGCATCCGCAACTCGTTGAATATCATGTTCTCCATCAAATGGCCGTCATCAATCTGCCGGAAATTAAGCAGGGCGTTTCTAATTCCCGGATCCACAAAATAATACTTATTCTCCGCCCCAATATAACGCCTTCCTTTGATGTCGTAGCGCAATGCTTCCTCGACAAGGAAGGCATTTTGCAGATACCCAATATACTGCCGCACGGTGGTATCCGTAATTGGCAGATGAGCGACCGACTTGAACGTATCGGCAATCTTTGTCGGATTAGTAGAACTTGCAACAGAAGAAGCGAGAATACGCAACAGTTCGCGCATTCCTTCTTCGTTGCGAAGATGGTTCCTGTCCACCACATCCCGCAAGTAGGTCACTTCCGTCATGGTGCGGAGAAAATCCTCCTTCTTCTGCACATCCTCCATCAACGCGACTTGCGGCAGACCTCCATAAATGAAATAGTATTTGACGGCAGCCGTGTAGTCCAGTCCAGTGCCCTCCATATACTCGCTGAGTGACAAGGGATAGACACGTATCTCGTCACCGCGTCCTCGGAACTCCGTGACCACATCACTGGAAAGGAACTTGGAATTTGAGCCGGACACATACACTTCCGTATTCGGCTTGCGCATCAGCGTGAGCAACACTTCTACGAAATCTTCCACCATCTGCACCTCATCCAGAATAATGTAGTGCGTCTGGTTATCCGCCGCGAAATGGGCATCAATATACGCCAACAGTCTGTCGGGATCACGCAACGGACGCATCTTGCGTTCGTCCATTGTGAGCGAGATGATATGGTCTTCCGGCACTCCTTCTTCCATGAGAAACGAGCGGAAGATGTTGAACAGCAGAAATGACTTGCCGCAACGTCTGACACCGGTTACTATTTTGACCATTCCGTTACCTCTTCCGACAAGGAGCCGTTGCAAGTACTTTGTACGAGAAAAGCGCATTTTGCAAGGATTTTTTGTGACTTATTACATTTTTTCGCTGCAAAGGTACTGTTTTTTTTTGACATACGCAAGTTTTTGTGGCGTTTTTATGCGATTTTTATTGTTTTGAGCCAAATTGTGTTATCGGGATGGCAAAAGAGCCGGAAAGTCCGGATATTCTTGACCGCTACGCTATTCCGGTGAAGGACGGTGGGCACAATCCACCTGAAAGAAAATTTTGCACTGAATTTAACAGCCTGTTAGCGTCTAAAGAGTTGTGCCGTGCCGGATATATAATTGTCCGTTAAGGAAAATCTTAGCAGGAGCAGAAGACTGCTCATTCCTGTAGCCGACAGCTGCAAACGAGGCAACATACAGGAACAAAGGAAAAACAATCAGTACGATATGTCGGTTCATAAAAGAAATAATTCGGGTTACCAGTCCATTTCGTCCAGGAATATATCCGCCTCGGCAAACTCCTCCCAACTATAATCGTACAGGTCGCCTTCGGACGTATAGACTGCTTCGACGGGCGATTCATGCCGTGCAAAGTGCCATAATCCTGCTACGGAAAAGAGCACCAGCACACCGGCGGCTATACCTGCGTAACGCACCCAGGGGCGAAGCGGACGAGCCGGTGCGGTCTGTGACTGAGGAGCCGATGCGGTCTGCGACTGAGCTTTTGAAAGGGCACGCGACTTCCGGACAAGCTTCTTCCTGCTTTTGTCGAAAAAGCTTTCGGGCACGTGGTAAGGTGTGCGTTTGCCGACTCTGGAAAAGTCAAAAATCTGTTTCTGTTTCATTGGTGCGCAAGTATATAGTTGCTTATCGCCTCTTTGGCAATATGATAGTTGGTTCTGGCAGCTCCGGCAGACGATCCCGTGACCGCGGCTATTTCATCGTATGGCATATCGTCATAGTAACGCAGGTTGAACACCGTTCGCTGCATGGTTGGCAGCGCAAGCACGGCTTTCTGGAATAGCAGCACCAACGCATCGCCTGTGTCCGTGTACGGATCTGCCGTTAGTGTTTTGATGAGCGTCGATGTGTCGGCATCATCAGCGTCCAGCGAGACAAACTTGTGCTTGGAGCGCAGCCATTGTAGTGCTTCGTTGGTGGCAATACGATAGACCCATGCACGCTCCTGTTTCCGGTCACGTAGTTCGTCTGCATGTTCAAAGATTTGAATAAATGTTTCTTGCAGTACGTCTTGTGCGTCCGCGTGCCTGACAACCATGCGACGGATATGCCAATAGAGCGGCTTGTGATACCGCTCTATCAACTGTTCCGTTGTCGCAGGGTGCAGGTTCATCGGGCAAGTGCAGGTCTGTTCTGACGGGATTGGGGCGCATCTTCGGGTCTGTGCTCCGGTCGTCCTGACGGTCTGTGATTGGGACGTGGACCACGCATCTCATCGCGACGGAATTTCTCGTCTTCAAAGATCTTTTGCACCTGCTTGGCTGTCAGAATTGTGCGGAAGTGTTTGTAATACTCCTCGCGCACGTCCAGTATAGCGCGGCTTTGTGCAAATTGGTCAAGCATGCGTTTCTCCACCTGCTCGTCGGTAGGCTCCACGCCCTCGGCTGGACGTTCATGGCGGTATTGAAGACGGATGGAGTGCAGTATCTTGTTGTACGAGTGATACATCTCCGTGAACTTCGCAGCCTGCTTCTCGTCCAACGCAAAGAGTTCGACGTACCGTTTGGCTTGCTCCATGGCATGTGCCTTGCCGTCAGGGCGTTTCTGTTCTGCCTGTTCGTTATCTGCCTTGGGGGCTTTCTGGGCTTTCTGTGCAGACACTGTTCCTGCTGCCAGCAGGATACTTAGCGTAATAAATAGGATTCGTCTCATTGTTGTCTCATTTAATGGTTCTACTTCTGTGAGCGCTCTGCCTATAAGATGCAGCAAACAGGCAAATGTTAAATCCCGATTGCATTTTTTTCACTTTCCCTGTATTCTGTAGGGCGTAGTCCGGTCTGGGATTTGAAGAACCGGCAGAACGTGGCGTTCTCGCGGAAGCCGAGTTCGTACGCCACCTGCTGGACGGTCATATCCCTGCGCGAGAGCAGGAGTCTCTTCGCCTGCATGACAAGAACGGAGTTTATCCACTGTGCGGCGGATTTGCCGGAGGTCTGGCGGATGAGTGCCGAGAAATACTTCGGCGTCAGCCGCAGTTGCTCGGCATACCAGTCAATCTCGTGGTGATGTGCATAATGGGCCATCAGCAAGTCGTAAAAGCGGCTGTAGAGCTGTTCGTTGCGCGAATTGCTGCCCGTCACCTCATCACCTCTATATAGAGCGAGGCCGTAGAAGAGCACATCCAGCAGGTTGACAACCATGTCGCGCCGCTTGGCATGTGAACTGCTGTTGACGTTACGGATGGTGACCAGCAGATTGTAGATCTTGTCAAACTGTTCGTCGGAGAGGTTTATTTCGGGCTGCTCGGCATACTTGATATAATCCCTGAAGGCATCCCTGGTTATGAGTTCGTCGTACATTGTGGCGGAAACGATAATGAGCAGCGTAGTATAATCGTCGGTCCAATGTCCGTCGGATATGGCATGAAAGGGCAGCATGACACCCAAGCAATGCGGCTGCATGGTACGCACCGACATGTCGTATCGGAAGGAGGCAGACCCCTTCAGGCATAGACCGATAGTCATGTTCTGCATCTGAAACGCTTCTTTGCGGGTGGGAAAACCATGTACCTCCTCGATGATGATTTCCTGCTGCGATATGCGCTCACTCTCCCAGACAACGTGTGACAGCTTCATAACATGTATTTATTACAAAATTGACAAATTGCTAACAAAACAAGCGCAAATATACAACATTTTTTTGAGTTTTACAAGATAATCCGTCTTTTTGTTAACAAATGTGCACTTATTCATAACAATAATATCAAAAAAAAGTCGTACCTTTGCACGGAATTTGCAGAATTGATAATTGATAATTGATAATTGACAGTTGATATGAAGAAAATGAAGATTTTGGGATTGGCACTTATGACCTGTTTTGTGTTCGCCATCCCGCAGCTTTCACACGCGGCAACGTACAACTACCTGGTATTCACGAATACGAGCGGCACGACGACCGCCTTTGTCGTCAGCAACCTCACGCTGACGGTGAGCGGCAGCAATCTGCAGGTGACGAACGACGAGGGTACGGTGAGCCTTGTGCTGACCGACCTGGCTGCTATGCAGTTCTCCACCTCTGCTGATTCGATTACAGCGATTGAGAATGTGTTGGATGGCGACCAACCGGTACAGGTGTTCAGTGTGTCTGGTGTCTCGTTGGGTTCGTTCGGCTCGCTGGTAGAGGCGGCGCAGCAACTCAGCGCAGGCGCGTATGTGATAAAACAAGGTCGTAATGCTCAAACAATGGTAGTAAGATGAAATCTAACAGCGTAAGCAATCAAACAGCAAAGCGGTCAAACAGGCGGCTCGCCGCCGTTCTAACAGCGTTAGCGCTCCTGTTGGCTTTGCCAATATATGCACAGGTGAGTTACACGTCGGACACGACGAACTTTGTGACGGTAACCTACAACGGCACGAGCAACGCAAGCGTGGTGATAGCATCCAACGTGAAGGACTACGTGACGGCGACTGTCAGCGGCGGCACGGTGAGCATCGTGCAGGCAAGCACGGTGAGTGCGAGCACCTGCGGCGAGATCATCTATAATCTGACCGGCTCGTCCACGAACGGCACGTTCTACATGGAGGGCAGCTACAAAGCCACCGTCGAGCTGAACGGTCTGACGCTGACTAACCCTTCCGGTCCTGCCGTGAATATCATGAACGGCAAGCGTATCGAGGTGAGTGCGAAGAAAGGCACGACCAGCACTCTGACCGACGGCACCAGTACGGAAACCGACGCTTGGAAAGGGGCGTTCTACTGCAAGGGTCACACCGAGTTCAAAGGCAAAGGTACGCTCAACGTGTACGGCAACTACGCGCACGCGATATTCAGTAAGGAATATATGTCCGTCAAAAACTGCACCATCAATGTGTATTCCGCAGTCAAGGATGCTATCCACTGCAAGGAGTATTTCCTCATGGAGAGCGGTGCGATAAACCTGAGCGGCTTCCTGAGCGACGGTATAGAGTGCAATCTGGACGGCACTACGTCCACCGGCGAGACTACCAATCATGAGGACGAGGACAGCGGCAACATCTATATCCTCGGCGGCACGCTGACTATCAATATGAGCAGTTCGAGCGGCGAGAGTATCAAGCAGGACGGCACCAAGACCGTCAGCTCGGATGCCACTGTTGCCGTCAACGGAGCAAATGGAGTGGAGGAAGTGGAAAGTCAAAACTCGCAAGCCGTAAGCAAGGTTATACAGGACGGTGTCCTGCATATCAAGAAGAACGGCAAAATGTACAATGCGCTCGGCGCAGAAATCAAATAAGGAGATACCATTATGAAACGGATTATATCAGCATTAGCATTGGCTTTGGCCATTGGCTCTTTGAGTGCCCAGACGCTGAACGTGCAGGTGGGGAATGTGACGTATCTGTTCCCTGCCAACCAAGCGGGAGAGATGACCTATACTAACGGTACGACGCTGACCGTCATGGGCAAAGCGTTTGCTCTGAGCGAGGTGGATAACATGTGGGTCGATGAGACGGCGGTGACGGACAACCTGGTGAGCATCGTCTATGGCAGTTCGTCGGCAACGGTGACCGTAGCCGGCAACGTGGCAAAGTATGTGACGCCGACGCTGAGCGGCGCGCATGTGACGATTGCGCAGAGCAACACGGACGCGGTGTCAGGTGACGAGATAACCTACCAACTTAGTGGCAGCACCAGCAACGGTTCGCTGACGCTCGGCGGTTCGTACAAGTGCACGGTTTCGTTAGCTGGCGTTACGCTGACCAACCCTAACGGAGCGGCTGTCAACATCACCAACTCCAAGCGTATTCAACTGAGCGCGAAGAAGGGCACAACGAACACGCTGACCGACTGCTCGTCGGGTTCGCAGAAAGCGTGTATATACAGCAAGGGACAGTTGCAACTGCAAGGCAACGGCACGCTGAACGTGGTGGGCAACACCAAGCACGGCATCAAGAGCGCGTCGTATATATCCATCAAGAACATGACGCTGAACATCACTTCGACCGTAGGCGACGGCATCAATTGCGAGGAGTACATGGAGATCAAGAGCGGCACGGTGACGTTGAGCGGCATCGGCGATGACGGTATCCAGTGTGATCTGGGCGGTACGACCTCGACGGGTATCACCACCGACCATGAGGACGAGGATAGCGGTAATATCTATATCAGCGGCGGTACGTTGAAGGTGGCTGTTACGGCTGCGGCTGCCAAGGGCATCAAGTGCGACGGCGACCTGTATATCACGGACGGCGCTATCACGGCTACCACTTCGGGCGGCGGTGCATGGGACAGCGATGACCTGAAGACCAAGGCGTGCGCCGGACTGAGTGCCGACGGCAACATCGCCATCAGTGGCGGCACACTCGTGCTGACCAGCACCGGCGCAGGTGGCAAGGGCATCAGTGGCGACGGCACATTTGTCCTCAGCGACAGTGCTTCTATCACAGTCACCACCAGCGGTCAGGCTGTCGTAGCATCGAGCAGCGGAACAATCTCAACCGTGTCGAACGCAAGCACCTTGGACAAGTATTCCACCAACTACAAGTCTTCGCCCAAGGGTATCAAGATTGACGGTGCGATTTCCATCACCGGTGGTACGGTGTCCGTAACAACGAGCGGTGCAGGCGGCGAGGGTATCGAGAGCAAGAGCACGCTGACCATCAGCGGCGGTCAGGTGACAGTCAATGCGTATGATGACGGTATCAACTCATCCTCGCACCTCACTATCAGTGGCGGTTACGTCTATTCCCGTGCCACGAACAACGACGGTATTGACGCCAACGGCAACTGCTATATCCAAGGCGGCTTAGTCTATGCCATCAGTGCTTCATCTCCCGAAGTGGCGATAGACGCGAACACGGAGGGCGGTTACCAACTTTATGTCACCGGTGGCACGATTTTTGCTATAGGAGGATTAGAGAGCGGCGCGAGTCTGACGCAGAGTTGCTATTCCGCCGGTTCGTCTTCTTCGAGCAGCAGCGGTCATGGTCCCGGTGGCGGAGGCGGCAGCAGTTCGTCGTGGAGCACGAACACGTGGTACGCACTGACGGTAGGCAGCAATGTGTATGCCTTCAAGACGCCGAGCAGCGGCGGTAGCGGACTGGTGGTTTCCGGTGCTTCTACGCCGACCCTGAAATCCGGTGTGACGGCAAGCGGCACGAGTATTTTTGATGGAGTAGGTTACTATCCTGCTACCGTTTCCGGCGGTTCGTCCGTCACGCTATCCTCCTATAGCGGCGGCAACAGCGGCGGCGGTCCCGGCGGATGGTAAAACCATTTACCATTTGGTCATTTACGATTTAGACATTTGGGATTTATGAAACGAACTATCTATATGTTGGCATGTCTGCTGATGGCAGGCACAGCCATGGCGCAGAGTCTGCTCACTCCGGAGCAGCTTGCCAAGCGTGAGAAACGCAAGAACCTGACGGTCAAGGAGTGGAACACGGACTCCAGCACGAAGACGCGCTGGCTGGACCGCATCAAGGTCTATGACGCCCAAGGTCGCTGCATCGAGGAGATAGAGTACGCCACCTACGGGCAGAAATGGCGCGTGACAAGCACGTACGATGACGTTACGGGCAAAGTGGTGGAAGAAGTCGAATACAACGACCGCAACAAGCCGACCCGCATCCGTAAGTACGAATGGAACGCCGACGGCACCAAAGCCAAGCAGTACAACTACCTGCCCAACGGCAAGCTGTTCAGCGTCAAAGTGTTTGAGTATATCTTTAGTAAAGAATAAAGACCGCTCTGCTAAAAGACAAAAGACCACTTCGCTAAAAGACTGATTATGCCGAGTATAGCAGATATTATTTCTTCGTTTGAGCCAATCACACTGGCGGAAATGGAGAGCGTGAAACTGATGAACCGCATTGACACCAAGTTTGCGGTGTCTTTGGACGTGCTGCCGGCTATCCTCGAAGCGGCACAGGCGGATTACTTTGCGCAGGAGATTGACGGCAAGCGCATCGCTACCTACGACACGATGTACTACGATACCGATACGCTCGACATGTACATCCGTCATCACGACCGCCAGCTCGTCCGGCAGAAGATACGCGTGCGGCAGTACGTGGACAGCGACCTCACGTTCCTGGAAATCAAGCGCAAGAACAACAAAGGCCGCACCAAGAAGAAACGTATATCCGTACCGGGCTTTGACCTGACGGCATCAACCATAGGGCATAGCAAGCGCGAAGACTGGAGCGTCGAAGACTTTATCCGCGAGAAGAGCCGCTACACCTGGGACGCCGTATCGCCGCACCTGTGGACGAAGTTCCACCGCATCACCCTTGTCAACAAGGCCAAGACCGAACGGCTGACGATAGACATGGATCTGGTGTGGGATAACGTGGTGAGCGGCGAAGTAAAGACCTACGACAAGCTGGTGATCGTCGAACTCAAGCGTGACGGCAATGTGCCGTCGCCGATGATAGGCATCATGCTGAACCTGCGCGTCAAACCGCTGAAGATAAGCAAATACTGCATCGGCACAGCCCTCACCACACCCGGACTGAAGCGCAATAGGTTCAAGAAGAAAATACGCAGCATTGAGAAGATGCTGAATACCTGAATAAAAAATGGCAAAATAAATGACTAAATAGTAAATGACCAAATCGTAAAAAATATGTTATTACAAGTTGATTTGTCCAACCCCACGTTGGAGTTCCTGACGGATGATCCGTCCATCGCCGAGCGTTTCGGTACGAGTGACAGTATCAGTTATCTGATGCACAACATCGCTAATTTTCTGCATGTGAGTGAGAACCTCATCACCATGCCGCTGATGTTCCTGTTCAACCTGCTGGTGTCGTGGATCCTGATCTATGGCGTATATTACCGCTACAGCCGCCGCCGCGATTACTACGTGCAGTTCATGCTCTTCTCCAGCGGTATGTTCCTGCTGCTGTGGCTGATGCAGATACTGGATATCCAGACAGGCTTCGTGCTCGGTCTGTTCGCTATCTTCGGCATGATCCGTTACCGCACAGAGACAGTGCCCATCCGCGAGATGAACTACATGTTCCTTATCATCGCCGTTTCGGTTATCAACTCGCTGAGCCTGAAAGCTGACGGACTGGCATGGTATCTGCTGCTGATAGCCAATTTCATCATGATTTGCATGGCATGGGGCTTCGAGTTGTGGAACGGTCGCAAACGCACCTCCACCAAGATTATCCTCTATGAGAAGATTGAGAACGTCAAACCCGAGAACCGCGCAGCACTCATCGCCGACCTTGAGGAGCGCACCGGACTGAAGGTGCTCGACCTGGAGATTGGTCACATCGATTTCCTCCGCGACGTGGCATACATCAAGATGACCTATCCGTTAGAGGCAGGCAAGATAAACAACAGTATTGACCAAATAACAAAGTTCAAATGAGACAGTCTAACAGCGCAAGCGGTCCAACAGCAAAGCGGTCTAACAGGCTATTTATGGCCGTTCTAACAGTGTTAGCGGTCATGTTGGTGTCGCCAACATATGCGTGGGATTACGATGCCACAGGTGCCACCACCGAGCAGATAGTGCAGATGCGTATGGGGGCGGACTTCACCAAGAAGTGGGATTGTGGTGTCCGGCTCGGCATCAGCGAGGAACTGCGGTTCAACTTCATGGACAACATCAGTGGCACAACAGCCAAGAGCGAGTCGGCAGACGCCAGTAACGGTGCATCGTTCGCCAAGTCCTACACAACTCTCGCCCTCGCGTATGCGCACCCCGAATTCAAGTACCTGAAGGCAGATGCCGGCTATACGTTGCGCTTGTTCGGCAACAAAGGCTGGAGTGACCCCAATGAGTTCCTGCGTCACCGCGTGTTCTTCGGCGTGACAGGTTCAGTCAAGGCGGGGAAGGTTGTCAAGCTCTCCCTGCGCGAACGCTTCATCTGTGACATGCGTACGGACAGCGTGAACCTGCTGGAGAAGAACCAGAATAACTGGCTGTTGCGCAGCCGTCTGGGTGCTGAGTTCACTGTATCGGGCAAGCCGGTCAAGCCATATGTATGGTGCGAACTGGAGAACACGCTCAATGCACCCGAGTACCAGCAGAAAGACGGACACCAGTTCATCAGCCATGTGCGCACACAAGCAGGTGTAAAATGGCGCGTATCGAAACGCAGCAGTCTCGATTTCTATTATCGTTTCCAGTACGGTTATGACCGTAATATCAACATCACCAAAAGCAAAGGCTATATACAGCTGACCGAAGAGACCGCCTACATCCACGCAATCGGCATTGCTTACGGCTTTGATTGGTGATGAATACATTGTTTACACATAACACATCACACATAATGAAAAAGACTTATATCCATCTCATCCTTGCAGCCGTCATAGCGTGCGCAGGAGTAAGTTGCACAACTACCAACAATCCCAGCAATACCGGCACGAACACCGAGACCAACACCGGTGACGATGACAACGATTTCGTTGACAACCAGACGTGGTCGTACTCGCTGGATATTGTATGGAGCGGCAGTTCGGCTACCGTTTCCGGCTCTGTCGATGGCGTGACCGTAAGCAACAGCAACGGCTATGTCAGCATCACCTCGACTACCAAGAACGTGGTGTATAACGTCAGCGGTTCGGGTACAGGACAGTTGAGCATCTACAGCGATTACAAGTTCCAGTTGGCTCTGCAAGGCCTGACTCTGGCTTGTTCAGATGGTCCGGCAATCAACAACCAGTGCCACAAGACCTGCTATGTGGTTGTGAGCGGCACGAACACGTTGAGCGACGGCAGCAGTTATGCTTCTTCGAGTGAAGACCGCAAGGCGGCATTCTTCAGTGAGGGACAGCTCTGTTTCTCTGGCACGGGCAGCCTGAGCATCACCGGCAACTATAAGCATGCGCTGGCGAGCGATGACTACATCCGCCTGTGCACCGGCACGACTCTTGAGATGGATCTGACCGCCAAGGCGAGTGACGGTTTGCACACCAACGACGGCGTCATCATCAATGCCGGCACACTGAGCATCACTGCTGTGGAGGAAGGTATCCAGTGCGACACCAGTTCGGTAGTCATCACAGGCGGTACGATGGATATCACCAGTTCGACAGACAAGGGTATCCTCGCCTACGGCAATATTGAGATTTCCGGCGGCACTATCAACATCAGCAGCAAATACAAATGTATCAAGACGCAAGGTAACCTCATCGTTTCCGGCGGTACGATTACTGCTATCGCTACGGGCACGTCATCCGGCGGTAACGGCGGCAGACCGGGC
>JAFSXJ010000009.1 GCA_017444065.1 Paludibacteraceae bacterium
GGCCAGCAACGAGAACGCCAAGGCTGTCGTATATTTCCAGCAGGGCGACTTTGAGAAGGCTCTGAACGGTGACGACGCCGAGTGCATGGGCTTTGAAGCTGTCGCTGACAAGTACGCACATTTCCAGGAAGGCAAGCTCGCTGCACTGTATGCCGGTATATGCTACTACAAGCAGGCAGACTACGAGCAGGCTGCCAGGTATCTGAAGAAGTTCAAGGCCGACGACGTCAACATCGCTCCTGCTGCATTCCAGATGCTCGGCGATGCCTACGTGCAACTCGAGGACTACGACAAGGCAGTTTCTGCATTTGAGTCGGCAGCCAAGAGCGGCAACGAAATCATCGCCCCGATGAGCCTGAAAAAAGCCGGACTGACCTATCTTGAGTTGGGCAAGAAGGCTTCCGCCAAGAAGGCGTTTGAGTCAATCAAAAACAACTATCCCGCTTCTGCCGAGGCACAGGATATTGACAAGTTCATTGCTCTGGCTGAATAATGACGACCAATCTGAGCAAATATGACCCGAATGTATTGCCTGGCGCTGATGTGCTCAAACATCAGCGCTATGCAATTATAGTGGCGGACTGGAACAGCGATATCACCTTTGCAATGGCTGACGGCGCACGGCAGACGCTCATCAAGCATGGCGTGGATGACGACAATATCTCACTCACCCATGTGCCCGGGACAGTTGAACTGACATATGCCGCACGAGTGGTGATGAACCGCGAGAAACCCCATGCCATCATCGTCATAGGCTGCGTCATACAAGGCGACACACCGCATTTCGACTATGTGTGTCAGTCGGTGACACAAGGTGTGACCATCCTCAATGCTGAGGGACGTTGCCCCGTTATCTTCTCCGTACTGACCACACTCGACAAGCAGCAGGCGCTCGACCGTGCAGGAGGACCCTTGGGCAACAAGGGAGTGGAAGGTGCAGTCACTGCTATACAAATGGCTAATTTGGTTTAGAGACTATGCGTGTCTTCAAGTTCGGCGGTGCATCCGTCAAGGATGCAGAAGGTGTACGAAACCTGCTCGGTATCGTCAGTCAGACGACCGGCGAACTGCTGGTCGTTGTGTCCGCTATGGGGAAGACCACCAACGCCCTGGAGCGTATCGTCGAAACCATCGGTCAGGGCGACAAACGCGGGGTGGAGGAGCAATGGAAAGACCTGTTGGCCTACCATCAGCAGATAGCCTCGTCGCTCGGCTTGCAGCTCAAGGATGTTGTGGCGGATGATGTGTTAGGCACCGTTATGGCGCACCGTAACGCCAAGGATGCCGTGTATGATGACCTGTACGACACCATCGTATCCATCGGCGAACTGATGTCCACCTCCATCGTCGCTGCCTTCCTGAATCATGAAGGCGTGAAGGCGCAGTTGTGGAACATGCCCGAGTTGCTTATCACCGACGGTTCGTTCCGAGAGGCGGTGGTGAACATGCAGGCATCGGCACAGCAGATCCAGCACGCATGGCACAACCCCTATCGTCCACGCGTAGTGATTGCCCAGGGGTTCATCGGAGGTACTGATACAGGCCATCGCACCACCTTGGGCCGTGAAGGCTCCGACTATACGGCTGCCCTCGTGGCTAACTTCCTGGATGCAGAGGATGTCACCATCTGGAAGGATGTGCCTGGCATACTCAATGCCGACCCGCGTCTGGAGCCGAACACCGTGCTCATACCCCAACTTAACTACTTTGAGGCGGTTGAGTTAGCCTATAGTGGCGCGCAGGTCATTCACCCGAAGACCATCCGTCCGCTTGAGAACAAACATATACCGCTCTATGTCCGTCCGTTCCTTCATCCGGAGCAGCAGGGCACCATCATCAAGTCGGCGCCTACGGAGCCTGTCAATGTGCCGGTGTACATATGGCGTAAGGAGCAGGTGCTGATAACGATGCGTGCCAAGGATTTCTCGTTTGTGCTGGAAGACAGCCTGTCGCATATCTTCGATGTGGTGCAGCGCTGCCGGCTGAAGGTCTCGCTTATCCAATCGTCGGCTGTGACGATATCCATCTGTGTGGACCGTTCACGCAGCCTTCAGAAAGCGCTCCAGTTGCTCGGCGAACATTATGACGTCACCTACAACGAACATCTGTCCTTGCTCACTATACGAGGCACCACGCCCGAACTGATTGAGCGTGAGCGGCAGGGACGAACCATCCTGCTCAGTCAGCTGACACGCCGCACGGCGAAGTTTGTTATCGCCGGATAAATTACCATTTCAACCATGAACGAACACTTTACAAAAGCTTATTGGATAGACCTTTGGCACGGGTTTGTGCACTCTCTGGGAACGAGGAAGTTCTGGCGTGAACTAATCATGATGACACTCGGCATGGCAGTCGGCGCAGCAGCGGTGTATTACTTCCTGATGCCCTCGCATCTGATTATCGGCACTATCTCCGGTCTGAGCATAGTCATCAATACGGTCATCGGCGGCAATGCGGATACATTCTCCTACCTGGTCATGGGCATCAATGCGTTCCTGTTGTTGCTGGCGTTCCTGCTGATAGGCAACGAGTTCGGCGCCAAGACCGTCTATACCGCAATGATTCTCGGTCCGCTGACACAGGTATGGGACCGTATCTATCCCTATACGAACTTCACCCACAAGGTTATTGACAATCCTGAGCTGCTGTCGCGTCTGCAGGCCGGCGAGAGTGTGATTGACCCCAACGGCAATCCCTACCTTCTGAGCAGGGCAGGCGAGGTGCTGGAGCAGGTGCGGGACTCTGTCATGTCTGCCGGACTCGGTTTGGGCGATGTGTGGTTTGACCTGGTGTGCTTCGTGTTCCTGCTGTCGGCGTGTCAGGCTATCGAGTTCCGTATCAACGCCTCCACCGGAGGATTGGATATACTTGCCAAGATTATCAACAAGTACCTGCATTTCGATATAGGTGCCTCAGTCAGCATCGGTGGGGCAATGATCTGCTGCTCGGCACTACTTATCAACGACTTCCGTATGGTGGTTATCGGACTCATCGGTACATGGGTCAACGGCTTGGTGATTGACTACTTCATCGCCTCGTTCAGCAAGCGCAAACGCGTATGTATCATCAGTCCCGAATATGAGCAGATACGTCAGTTCATTATCAACAATCTGGTGCGAGGATGCTCGCTGTACAATGTGCGTGGCGGATTCAACCAGACTGAAAAGATTGAGATACAATCTCTGCTTACGCAGGACGAGTTTGCCAAGCTGATGCAGTTCATCAAGGACAATCATATCAAATCGTTCATTACAGCCGGCAACTGCAGCGAGGTGTATGGCCTATGGCTCAAGCACAAACGCAACCAGCAAGGACGCATCGTGATTGATACATCGGAATAATAACGCATACAATAACGCATCCGCCAAACTTGGCGGATAAAAAAATAACAGATAGTATGAAACCAACATTATTTATTCTGGCAGCCGGTATGGGCAGCCGTTACGGAGGATTGAAACAACTGGACGGGCTTGGTCCGAATGGTGAGACAATCATGGATTATTCAGTCTTCGACGCACTACGCGCAGGCTTTGGAAAGATTGTATTCGTTATCCGAAAGGATTTTGAAGAGGACTTCCGTCGCGTGGTGATTGCCAAGTATGCCGACAAAGTGCCATGTGAAGTATGCTTCCAGAGTCTGGACAAAGTGCCGGCTGGATGCACGTATAATCCTGAGCGCACCAAGCCCTGGGGAACGAACCACGCTGTGCTGATGGGCAAGAATGTTATCAACGAGCCGTTTGCTGTCATCAATGCCGATGACTTCTACGGCAAGGAGAGTTTTGCTGTGCTGGCAGAGTTCCTGCGTGGGGTAGAGGGCAAGCAGAATAAGTATTGCATGGTCGGCTACCGCGTATGCAACACGTTGAGTGAGCATGGTTCAGTCAGCCGTGGCGTATGCCAGACCGATGCCAACCGTTGCCTGACTGATGTGGTGGAGCGCACGAACATCGAGCGAAAGAACGGAACGATTGTCTTTACTGAGAACGGCATTGATTATCCGCTGGACGAACATACGCCTGTATCGATGAACATGTGGGGCTTTACGCCGGAGTACTTCGGTTACTCCGAGGAGGCGTTCGTTGCGTTCCTCAAGCAGAATGGCCAGGAGTTGAAAAAGGAGTTCTACATCCCGACGCTGGTCAATGACCTTATCAAGGCAGGAAAGGCTACTTGCGAAGTGCTTGATACACCCGCGAAGTGGTTCGGCGTGACATATGCCGATGACCGGCAGATGGTGGTGGACAAGATTCAGGCACTGGTTAACGAAGGCATCTATCCCAGCCCGCTATTCTAATAATCACATCCGCCAATCCTGGCGGATATAAATCATGAAATAATATGAGCAGAATACTCGTAACCGGCGGCATGGGCTATATAGGCTCCCATACGACCGTCGAACTTATGCAGCAAGGTTACAAGGTAACCATCGTCGATAACCTCAGCAACTCCAATATCGGTGTGCTCGACGGCATTCAGGCTATCGTGGGCGAGCGCCCGGACTTTGAGCAGGTCGATTGCAACGACTATGAGGCCATGGACCGCGTGTTCAGCACCTATCCGGATATCGAGGCTGTCATTCACTTTGCCGCCAGCAAGGCCGTAGGCGAAAGCGTCGAGAAGCCGCTGCTGTACTACCGTAACAACATCGGCTCCCTCATTACCCTGCTTGAACTGATGAAGAAGCATGCGGTGCGCAATATAGTCTTCAGTTCATCCTGCACCGTGTATGGCCAGCCCGATGCCGATCATCTGCCCGTCAATGAGGATGCGCCTATCCAGAAAGCGCTCTCGCCCTACGGCAACACCAAGCAGATCAACGAGGAGATTATCCGCGACGAGGCGCATGCCGACGCCGATCTGCGCGCTATACTGCTACGTTACTTCAATCCTATCGGCGCCCATCCGTCGGCACTCATCGGCGAACTGCCGCTCGGCGTGCCGCAGAACCTCCTGCCGTTCGTTACGCAGACCGCTGCCGGCATACGCAAGGAGCTGAAGGTGTTTGGCGATGACTACAACACCCCCGATGGCAGTTGCATCCGCGATTATATCTATGTCGTTGACCTCGCCAAGGCTCACGTCAAGGCTGTTGAGCGGATGTTAGGCGGCAAGTCCGCCGAGCAGGTCGAGGTGTTCAACCTCGGTACGGGACGCGGACTCTCTGTACTGGAGATCGTACGGACGTTCATTGAGGTCACGGGCGTCAAACTGCCGTATCAGATCGTCGGACGCCGTGAGGGCGATATCGAGCAGGTATGGGCTGACCCCAAGCGAGCCAACGAGGTCCTGGGCTGGCATGCCGACACACCTACCGAGGATATCCTTGCCTCGGCCTGGAAGTGGCAATGCCACCTTAGCGAGCAATAAACACCGCTCCATACAAGAAAAAGCGCCAATGTTGGCGCTTTTTCTTGTATGGACAGTATCACATCAGCTGAAGAAGGAGAAATGCACGCTGCCGTATGTGCGGAGCTCCAGGAAATGCGGATGCCCGGAAAAATCGTACTGGTCGCCGTGCTCGAGCACGAACAGACCGCCATCCTTCAGCAGCGAAAACCCTCGACTGTCTTCCCCGTCGCCAAAGACAATTGATGGCAGGGTAGGCAACTCTTCCAAGGCATACGGCGGGTCGGCAAAGATAAGGTCGTATCGGATAGAACAGGACTTCATGTATCGGAACACATCTCCGCGTATGACGTGCAGGTTGTTTATGCCGAGTGACTTGCAGGTGGAGATGATGAAGTTCTGCTGCACATGAGCGAGTTCGACGGCCGTGACTTCACGTGCACCACGCGACACGCATTCCAGACCTATACCTCCTGTTCCGGCAAACAGATCCAGCACATCCGCGCCCTCAATCTCCATGCGGTTCACGAGAAGATTGAACAGACTCTCCTTGGCAAAGTCTGTTGTGGGACGTGCAGTAATATTTTTAGGGGGCATCAACCGACGCCCCCTAAATTTTCCGCTAATGATTCGCATGGATTACTCCCAGTTGCCTGCATTGTTATTCGGTGCCTCAATCGAGCCGACCTTCAAACCTGCGTAGTGGTCGAGCTTCTGCTCCTTGTCGATGAGGTTGACGAGCTCCTGCTTGTCCTGGTCAGCCAGATAGGTCTCGAACGGTGCACGCGCCTCGAACAGAGGTACATGGATGCCCTGCGAGGTTTTGTACTCGTCGTTAACCTCAATCTCGAAACGCTTGTTGTCAGAGTAGGGGATAAGCACAATCTGGTCGATGTTCTCAGCGGTGAACTCTCCCTTGTAGAGGGTCTCAATCATGTTGCGCTCAATGGTGTCACGGCGGAAGCCTTGCAGTCCTGCCTCCTTGATGTCCTTGTCGTTCGCCCAGATATATGCATACAGAGCCTCGGGGTCATCAGTCTTGAGCTTGCTCATTGCTTTGGCTTTCGCCTTGTCAATCAGCTTGACAGCCTTGTTCTCGGTCAGTCCCTTCTCCAGTTGGGCATCGGTAAGCGAACCCTCCTTGAGCACTTCTTTCTTTGGGGCGTTCTTGAGGAACATTAGCAACGAATCGGCGTCAGCCATGAATCGGCCGTGCTGGTTCTTGAACTCCACCTCCGCCGTGCGGATGTGAATAAGGTTCTTGACCACAGCCTCCTCACGCGCTATACGCGTCTCTTCAAACTGAATAGGAGTAACCACACTGTCCACGCAGATATATGCTAAAAAGCATATAGCCAAAGCCAGCAAAATACGAAAAATAGTTTTCATGATGTATTGTTTTGTTTAATTATGTATCAAAATTGACATAGTTCACGCTAAAACGCTGCAAATTTACAAAAATATTTTGATATTTGCAAATTTTTTTTTAATTTTGCACAGAATTTGCTTAGGTATTTTCATAATTCATGCAATTATCGTCAGTTTTGGGTCAAAATCTGAGCATAAAAACAACAAATATGGAAGACAGCAACAAAGTATTGTACGACATTCTGCTCGACCGTCTGGAGTTGCTCCGCCGTTTGGATAAGGAAGGTGACTCCGACCGGCGTCGTCATGTGGCGGGTGAGACAGCCTCACTTCATGCTCCGTTGGCACACCGGCTCGGCCTATATCAGATAAAGACCGAGATGGAGGACCTCGCGCTGAAGTTTACCGATTATGCCAAGTACAAATACATAGCCTACGAACTCGCCGCCAAGAAAACAGAACGCGATGCCTACATAGCCTCGTTCATCACACCATTGGAAAAGAAACTCCGCGATGCCGGATTTGAGTTCACCATCAAGGGCAGACCGAAGTCCATCCATTCCATCTACCACAAGATGCAGGTGCAGCATTGCGACATCGACGGCATATATGACCTGTTCGCCATACGTATTATCCTCGACTCGCCCCTCGAACGCGAGAAGCAGGACTGCTGGCAGGTGTATTCCATCATCACCGACATGTATCAGCCCAACCCCAAGCGCTTGCGCGACTGGCTGAGCGTGCCGAAGGAGAACGGATACGAGAGCCTGCATACCACCGTGCTCGGTCCGGAGAACAAATGGGTTGAAGTGCAGATTCGTACGCGCCGTATGGATGAAGTGGCAGAGCAGGGTGTGGCGGCTCACTGGGCGTACAAAGGTGTGGACGGCAACCGCCTGAACACCGACCGTCAGAGCGTGTACGTATTCACCCCGACGGGCGATCTCCGTCGTCTGCCTGCGGGCGCTTCGGTATTGGATTTTGCGTTCAGTATTCATTCCGAAGTCGGCTGTCACTGCGTTGGCGGTCGCATTCGCGGGCAGCACGTCAGCATACGACAGCAACTGCAGAATGGTGACCAGGTGGAGATTAACACCTCGCCCAACCAGCATCCTACAGCAGACTGGCTGAACTTCGTGGCGTCATCAAAAGCCAAGAACAAGATTCGTCAGGCACTGAAGGAGATAGAGTACAAGCAGGCGGCAGAAGGACGCGAACTGCTGGAACGCAGGCTGAAGAACTGGAAGATTGACTACGACGAGAAGCAGGTGACCAAGCTGGCACTCAAACTTGGATACAAAGCCATCTCGGACTTCTACCAGGCACTCGCCTCCGGCAAGGAGGACGTGGCACGCGTCAAGGAGATTTATGCCGACCTCGATGCCGTTCATGTACCCGTCAGTCCGCAACGCGAGATAACGCAGACTGCATCAAGCTCTGCACTTGCGCTTGAGGTGGATATCAATGTCAAGAACGTCGATTACGCCCTGTCGAAATGCTGCACCCCGCAACCCGGCGACCCGATATTCGGATTTATCAGCGTTACCAAAGGCATACGCATCCACCATTGCGACTGCCCGAACGCCTTACACATGCGCGAGCGTTATCCTTATAGAGTGATACCTGCCCGCTGGAAAGAGAAAAAGTGATGGAAAGTCAACTGTTGGATAATGCCGTCAACTCGTTCGCTTCGCTCCCCGGAGTAGGGCGGAAGACGGCCTTGCGTCTGGTGCTGCATCTGTTGCGGCAGCCCGCCAGCGACGTGCAGGGCTTTGCTGACTCGCTGACACGGCTCAAACGCGAAGTGCACTACTGCGCCGAGTGCAGGAACATATCCGACACCGAGATGTGTCCCATATGCAGCAATCCGCGACGTGACCATCAGACCATATGTGTGGTGGAGAATATTCAGGATGTGATGTCCATCGAGAACACCGGACAGTACCACGGCGTCTATCACGTGCTGGGAGGAGTAATCTCGCCCATCGACGGCATCGGACCCAAGGATATTGAGGTGGACAAACTCGTCGAGCGTGTGCTGACAGGCGAAGTCAAAGAGGTCATCCTTGCGCTGCCCACAACGATGGAAGGTGATACAACCAACTTCTACCTCTATCGGCGCATCATGAACAGCCTCGAGCAGGCGGGACGCTCTACCGAACAGCTGACTGTATCCCTCATAGCACGTGGTATAGCCATCGGCAACGAACTTGAATATACCGACGAGATAACCCTCGGACGGTCAATCATCAACCGGACAATATTCAATGGATAATTCTTACAACTATGCTCAACCCCAATGCACACATGACCAAGACAGATTGGCTGTCGCAAACGAAGAAGATGTACTACATCCTGTACGCGCTCATCATCGTTCTGTTCGGCGTGATCTGGTTCCTGAACTACGATTCGCTCAAACAGACCGGCGAACCCTACAAACTCATTGAGCCCCAATCAACTGCAGGTATGGTGCTGCAGTACGCCGCCATCGTATATACTCTGCTGTCTATCCCGGGTGCATTGTACGGTTTCAAGCGTGTGTGCACCAAACTCGCCAAGATGGAGGACGAGGACCTCAAGTACGATACCTACTACGCCTACGCCAACTTGCGTATGTCGCTTGTGGCATTGGCTGCCGGGCTGCCGCTGATAGTATATATGCTGCTGGGCGCATACAAACCTATGATATGGCTTGCCGCCATCGGTGCCGTGGCATTGGTGTTCACCAAACCCTCAGCCGCCAAAACCGAAGAGGAGCTTCGCCCGCAGGACAATGACCTCAAATATTAAATTGTAAATGCTATGACCATCGCTGTAGATTTTGATGGAACGATTGTTACGCATGCGTATCCGGCCATCGGCAAGCCTATCCCGTTTGCCATCGAGACGCTCAAGAAGTTACAACGCGAGGATATGTGCCAAATCATCCTCTATACCTGCCGTGAAGGTCAGTTGTTGGATGATGCGGTGAACTACTGCAAGCAGCGCGGACTGGAATTCTATGCCGTCAATTCCGCTTTTCCTGAAGAGACGCCTGACATGCGCGTGTCACGCAAACTTGATGCAGACGTGTTCATCGACGACCATAACCTCGGCGGACTGCCCGATTGGGGTGTCATCTACCAGATGATTCATAGCGGCAAGCCCCTGAAACCTGCCGAGCACAGTCACTTCGACGACGAGCAACGACATAAGCCCTCATTGTTCGAGCGTCTGTTCGCCTAACCGCTTATCCGCCATAACTCACGTCATGCCAGCACGAACCGATATATTCCTTCGCAAACTCGAGCCCGATGACCTCCCGTTACTTTATCAGTGGGAGAACGATACTGACGCATGGCTTGACGGCAATACGCATAATCCGCTGTCGCACGATGACCTGCGCGACTACATCATGCGCACAACCGGCGACATTTTCCGTGACGGCCAACTCCGCCTGATGATTTGTCCCGCCTTGACCAGCACTGCCGATATCCCTCTGAAGGGTGAAGCCGTTTCAACCGAACCGGTGGGCTGCGTCGATCTGTACGATGTGGATATCCGTAACCGCAAGGCAGCTGTGGCTGTCTATATAGCCCCGAACCGCCGTGGTGAAGGTCTGGCAAGTCAGGCACTGACGCAACTCAAGTCGTATGTTGCTCATACTCTTTGCTTTAGATTGCTGTATGCTCTGGTGCGTAAGACTAATCTCGCCTCTGAAAACCTTTTCCTGTCGGCGGGATTTGAACGCGTAGCCGTGCTGCCGAAGTGGATTAATGAAGGAGATATTTTAGTATTGCAAACTCTACTTTGAAGATGCTTATTCTCGCGAATTATAAATAAGAAAAAAGTTATTTTAACGATAAATATCGCGTTTTACACCCTTTACTATGAAAAACTGCGAATGGTATCAAAAATCGGTGCTCTTCGCATATTTATAAATCAACAAGTTGAATGCAACCAGTCTTGTAATTGGTTGAATTTCAGTTGGCGTTTCGTAACTCGTTGAATTATTAGAGAGTTAGCAAATAGTCAAAATCCGTCACTTGTTAAAATTTGCAAATTTCGAAAAAATGTATTACCTTTGCACTGCTTTTCGGAGATTAATACCCTCCGATTTATTTTTCGCTCTTTATGGAGAAAAACGTTCAAGTCATATGGTCGGAATGCCAGCACATTTTGCGTGATAACCTCACGCCGAGTGTGTATATGACTTGGTTTGCCCCCATACAAGCTCTCAGCTTCGAGAATGACGTGCTTGTGCTTCAGGTTAAGTCGCAGTTCATTGTCGAGTACATCGAGGAGAATTACCTGACTTTGCTATCAAAGGTGCTGTTCCGCATGTTTGGTCCCAAGACCAGACTTGAGTACCGCGTGCAGATAGACTCGCACTCGGACGCAGGCGTGAACATCCCTTCTGATGTGTCGCAGGCTCCCGTTGCCCCTCCGGTTCTGCTCCAACAGCCAGACCTGAAAGACGAGCCCGACTTCAACAGCCAACTCAACCCGTCCTACACCTTCGAGTCGTTCGTACAGGGCGAATCGAACAAACTCGCGCGTACCGTGGCTCTGTCCATCGCTGCGCAACCGGGACGAGGCAGTTTCAACCCGTTGTTTATCTACGGCGGCAGCGGAGTAGGCAAGACCCATCTCGCCAACGCTATCGGTAACGACGTGAAACGCCTCCTGCCGCAGAAACGTGTTCTGTACGTTTCTGCCAATACCTTCCAGTTGCAGTATCAGGACGCCGCGGCGCACAACCATATACCCGATTTTCTGTTGTTCTATCAGACCATCGATGTGCTCATCGTGGACGATATACAATATATCGCGGGTAAGCGCGCGACGCAGGACACCTTCTTCCACATCTTCAACTACCTGCAGCAGTCCGGCAAACAGATTGTTCTCACTTCCGACAAGGCTCCTAAGGACCTTGACGGCCTCGAAGACCGCCTGCTAAGCCGGTTCAAGTGGGGACTGGCGGCCGAAATGACCAAGCCCGACTTTGCTCTGCGCCGTGACATCCTGCTCAACAAGATGCATCGCGACGGTGTGAAGTTGTCGATGGAGATCGTGGAGTTCATCGCATCGAATGTGCGCGACAATGTTCGTGACCTTGAGGGTGTGCTGGCGGCGTTGTTGGCTTACTCCACACTCGCGGACAAGGAGATTGACATGCAACTGGCCGAAGAGGTCGTAGGACGCATCGTTGAACTCAAGCCGCGCGAGACAAGTATCACAGAGATTTCTGCTGCCGTCTGCGAGGAGTTCCGTGTGTCAATGGACGCCTTGCTCTCGCAGACACGCCAGCGTAATGTGGTGCAGGCACGCCAGACAGCAATGTATCTGGCCAAGTGCCATACGGAGATGACTTTGTCGGATATTGGTCGGTTTATGGGCCAGCGTTCGCACGCAACGGTGGCTCACGCATTGGATGTGCTCAGTGCTGCCATGGCGGATGACCGCGTTCTCGGACAGCGAATCAGACACATTGAAAATCACATTGCAGGCTAAGATGGATGTGTCGCCAACCATTGATGTAGAACAGCGCGTATTGCGTGCACGCGAACTGTTCCTGAGCGGCTACAACTGCTCTCAGGCCGTGTTTGTCGCGCTGGCTGACATCTATGGTTTTTCTGACGAACAAGCAGCACGTCTGTCTGCCTCGTTTGGCGGCGGTGTTGGCCGGCTACGTGAGATGTGCGGGGCTTGTTCGGGTATGGCGCTTCTCGAAGGATTACAATCCGGCGCCACAAAGGCGGAGGACAGCGCAGGCAAACAGGCTAACTACAACAACGTACAAGCCCTTGTCCGGCGCTTTGCTGAGCAGAACGGCTCCTATCTGTGCCGCGAACTCCTGCAACTGCGCAAGGACGCGCCTACGCCTCCCGCGCCTGATGAACGCACAGCCGAGTACTACCGAACGCGTCCGTGTCTGAGGATGGTCGAGTCGGCAACACGCATCTATTGCGAACGGCTGATGGCAAATCGGTAAGCGGTTGCAAGGTGCACTTGGCAATTGATGCGAATAAATCCTAAAAAAGCGGCTGCGGGTAGAAATAATTTGCTTTTGTCGAAATTTTGCCGTACTTTTGCACCCGCTTTCGTCAGAAGTAAGTCTCCCTAGCTCAGTTGGTAGAGCAGCTGACTCTTAATCAGCGGGTCGAGGGTTCGAGTCCCTCGGGGGACACCAGGAGTGCAGCAATGCACTCCTTTTTATTGCCTGCTTGCGTTTTGTGTAAGTATTTTCCCTGATGCACATCTTCCGGCACGATTTTTGCTGTTCTCCTAAAGGAGAAACGTATCGAAAATGTCCAAACGTGTACTCATTGCTATGTCCGGTGGAATAGACTCCACCGTCAGTGCTTTGCTGCTAAGGGAGCAAGGCTATGATTTGGTCGGGGTTACGTTCCGCACATTTGACTCGATGAAGGAGTCCTGTTTGGCCAGAGAGAAAGGCTGCTGCTCCGTGGAGAGCATCATGGAGGCGAAGCACAACGCCGAACGGATAGGCTTTGAGCATCATATCGTGGATTTCCGTCAGACGTTCCGCAAGCATGTAATCAGCAATTTCGTTGACGAATATGCCCACGGCCGGACGCCTAACCCATGTGTGCTGTGCAACAGTCATATCAAGTGGGGCGCATTGTTGGACGCGGCGAGTGAGTATGGCTGCGAGATGATTGCCACAGGGCATTATGCGCGTATAGCCGAACATGACGGACATACTTATCTCCGCACGGCTGTGGACACCCGCAAGGACCAGACGTATTTCCTATGGATGCTGACCGAGGATAACCTCAGGCATACCATATTCCCCTTAGGCGGAATGACCAAGGACGAGGTGCGTCATATTGCGACAGAACATGGTTATGATTCGTTGGTGAAGAAACCCGAGTCGCAGGAGGTATGCTTCATTCCGGACAACGACTACCGCGGATTTCTTGCCCGAGAAGGCGTCATGCCCGAAGCCGGCGACTATGTGGATGCTGCGGGCAATGTGGTCGGCCGCCATCAGGGTTGTCCATTCTACACGATTGGCCAGCGCAAGGGCCTGGGCGTTGCATTGGGCTATCCGGTATTCGTCACAGGTATCGACACCACGACCAACCGCATCACGCTCGGGCAGCACGATGACCTCTATCGGACTGATGTTCAAGCATGTGACGTGCTCATACGCGACAAACAATGGCTTGCCGCTTCGCCAATGGTGGAAGCACGCATCCGTTACCGCTCTGCCGCTTTACCGGCAACGGTTGCTTTGGATGGTACGACCATGACACTGCACTTTGATGAACCTGTATGGGCACCCACACCCGGACAATCGCTCGTGCTGTACAAAGACGGCTTGGTGGTCGGCGGGGGAATCATCGCCTAATGACTGAATCTGAATACTGACTTCTGACAAAATATGGCTAAAAAATCACATTTCAATATCAACCCCGACACGCTTGAGATGGAGCGTGTAGAGCATGGCTTCGTCTATTGGCTGCGCAGGGCAGGGTGGTACATACTGGGAGGTATATGTTTGGGCATCGTATTCTTCTATATCTTCTTCTCATTCTTTCCCTCGCCTAAGGAGCGCCAGCTGATGTCGGAAAAACAATCGCTGGAGGCACAGTACGAACTGCTCAGCAAGCGTTGCGAGAGCATGCAACTGGTACTGGCTGACCTTCAGCAACGTGATGATAACCTCTACCGCGTCATTCTTGGCGCAGAACCTATCCCGATGTCCTCGCGCAAGGGAATCAGCCTCAATGCCGACTACTATGACAATATCTCCCGTCTGGCCAACACCCAACTGGCTGCCGACTTGACGCGCAAGGTTGACCTGCTGGAGAAGCAGACCTATGTGCAGGCGAAGTCCTACGAGGAGATAATTGACATGGCTAAGACTCGTGAGCTACGTATGGAGAACATCCCCGCCATCCAGCCGGTGCTGAACAAGGACCTGACACGTGTGGCTTCCGGTTACGGCGTGCGTATCGACCCTGTTTACCATATTCCTAAGTTCCACGCCGGCATGGACTTTACCGCGCCGACCGGAACTGAGGTTTATGCTACGGGTAACGGTAAGGTGAACTTCGTTGGTTGGAGGCAGGGCTATGGCAATACGATTATCATCGATCACGGCTTTGGTTACGAGACCCTGTATGCGCACCTGTTCCAAACCTTGGTACGTCCGGGACAAACGGTCAAACGTTCGGACATCATTGCCCTCGTTGGTAACACCGGCAAGTCAACAGGTCCCCACTTACATTACGAGGTGCATTATCAGGGCCACCATATCGACCCGCGAAACTATTATTTCTACGACCTTGACCCCGAGCAGTATGACCGTATGGTGCAACTGTCGAACAACTATGGGGATATGATGGATTAAAAAACAATAACAACATATGAAACTTAAACAACTGACAATCATGGCTATGTTAGCCTCTACGATGACAGTTTCTGCTGCCGGAAACCCGTTCATGAACTACAAAAAGTGGAAAACTCCGCATGGAACGTACCCGTTCAACGAAATCTGCAATGCACATTACATGCCTGCTTTCGAGGAAGCAATGAAGCAGGGTCTGGCGGAGATTGATGAGATTGCCAACAATCCTGCTGAACCGACCTTTGCGAACACGATTGAGGCGTATGAGCGTTCGGGTGAGATGCTGGGTATCGTGGCAGGCTGCTTCTATAACCTCGCCTCTGCCGAGACCAACGACTCCATTCAGGCACTACAGGTTGAGTTGTCGCCAAAGATGAGTGAGTACTCGGCCACCATCCGATTGAACGAAAAACTCTTCCAACGCATCAAAGCCGTTTACGACCAGCGCGACAAACTCAAACTGAACAAGGAGCAGACCAAGCTGCTTGAAGACACCTACGAGTCGTTTGCCAACAATGGTGCCAACCTCAGCCCCGAGGACAAGCAGAAGTACCGCGAACTGAGTGCCAAACTGTCGATGCTGACAATGACCTTCGGTCAGAACGTGCTGAAAGCCACGAACGCATGGTCGATGCTGATTACCCGTGAGGAGGATCTGGCAGGATTGAGCGATGATACCAAAGCCATGCTCAAAAAGAATGCCGAAGCCAAAGGCTTGGAAGGTTGGCTGTTGAACCTCAAGCCGACAACGGTTACTCCGGTGCTGAAAGATTGTGATAACCGCGATATCCGTCGCGAACTATATATGGCGTACAACACGCGTTGTATAGGTGGAGAATTTGACAACACGCAGAACATCATCGATATCGCCAATACGCGTCTGGCGTTGGCGAAACTTTTCGAAAAGAACTGCTTTGCCGATAAGTCGCTATACAAGACCATGGCTGATAACAAGGACAACGTATATCGTCTGCTGGACCAACTACGCGATAGTTATATGCCGGCAGCACGCGCGGAAGTCAAGGAGTTGCAGGAGTACGCCAAGCAGCAAGGCTTCTATGCTACGCTCCAGCCGTGGGATTTCAGTTACTACTCCAAGAAACTTAAGAACGACAAATATGCCATCAGCGATGATATTGTGCGTCCATACTTTGAACTCGAAGCTGTCAAGAAAGGTGTGTTCGGTCTTGCAAACAGACTGTATGGTATTACCTTCAAGGAGAACAAGAACATTCAGGTCTATAATCCCGAAGTAACAGCATATGAGGTGTATGACGAGAAAGGCAAGTTCCTGGCCGTATATTATGCTGACTTCCATCCGCGGGACGGCAAACGTGGCGGTGCATGGATGAATGACTTCCAGCCGCAGTTCATCCGGAACAAGAATGACCATCGTCCGCACATCGTGAATGTAATGAACTTCACACGTCCGGTGATTGGCGATAACGGAGAAGTGATTAAGCCTGCATTGTTCACCTATGATGAGGTGCGCACGTTCCTGCATGAGTTCGGTCATGGTTTGCATGGTATGCTTACTCGTTGCCAATACTCATCATTGTCCGGCACAAGCGTTCCGCGTGACTTTGTGGAGTTGCCCAGCCAGTTCAACGAGAACTTTATTGACGAAAAAGAGTTCCTCGACACCTTTGCCAAACATTACGAGACAGGTGAAGCTATGCCGCAGGAGCTGATTGATAAAATCAAACGTTCATCCAACTTCCACGCAGCCTATAGTTGCGTACGCCAGTTGTCGTTCGGCTATCTGGATATGGCCTGGCACACGCTTACCGAACCATTCAGCGTTCCTGCTGACCTGACAACGCAAGAGGCTGTCATCCGTTTCGGTGACGATGCAATGGCGCAAGTTCAGGTGCTGCCGACCGTTCCGGAAACGCAGATGGAGACTGCGTTCACGCACATCTTCTCCGGAGGGTATGCTGCAGGTTACTACAGTTACAAGTGGTCTGAACTGCTGGATGCAGACGCATTCTCGGTATTCAAAGACGCCAAAGCCAAGAACGGTTCGATCTTCGACAAGAAGACCGCCAAGCGTTTCCGCGAGAATATCCTTGAAAAAGGCGGTACAGAGAAAGCTATGGACCTGTACAAGCGCTTCCGTGGCGGTGAACCGACCGTCAACGCACTGCTCGAGCGTGACGGAATAAAAGCGATTGAAGTAAAATAGTCGGATGATAAAAGACCGTTTCTAACAAATCAACGTTTATCATGATCGTTTCAGAACGAATAGCGCAAATATCTGCCTCTCCGACCTTGGCTATGGCGGCTAAGGCAGTTGCGATGAAAGCTGCAGGAGAGAATATCCTGTCGATGTCGTTGGGGGAACCGGATTTCCCGACGCCCATACATGTCAAGCAAGCCGTTAAGGATGCCGTGGATGCCGACTTGTCACATTACGGACCTGTACCCGGTACACCCGGTCTGCGCGCTGCAGCGGCAAAGTATATGTCTGCATGGGCGGGTAAAACTGAGCTGTTTGCTGCCGAAGATATCATTGTGTCTGTTGGTGCCAAGCAGAGTATATGCAATGCCATCGAGACGCTTGTCGGCAAAGGTGACGAAGTGATCTTGCCTACACCGTGCTGGGTCAGTTATAGCGAGATGGTGAAACTGGCTGAAGGCATGCCGGTATTTGTGCGTACTACGATGGATAATGATTTTATCCTAACTCCCGAAGTTCTTGAAGCAGCTATCACTCCCCGTACCAAGGTGCTGGTGCTCTGTACGCCTAACAACCCGACTGGAGCTGTATATAGTGCCAAGAATATCGATGCTTTGGCAGAGGTGTTACTCCGTTACCCGCAGGTAGTTATTATTGCTGATGAGATTTACAATCAGATTTGTTACACCGGCACATGTGCATCGTGGGCAAGCAAGACCGAACTGCTTGACAGATTGGTCATTGTCAATGGTGTAAGTAAGGCTTTTGCTATGACAGGCTATCGTATAGGTTGGCTCGCATGCAAGGACAAAGCATTCATCAAGGCATGCACACGTCTGCAAGGACAGCAGATAACCTGTGCCACAATGGTGGCGCAATATGCCGCCCAGAAAGCCCTTGAGGGCGACCTCGGTTGTGTAGCGGATATGACCAAGGCGTTCGAGCGTCGGCGTGATTTGATTGTGAAACTGGCTAAGGATATTCGTGGCTGGAAAGTCAGGAGTCCGAAAGGTGCGTTCTACCTCTTCCCTGATGTGACTGGATTGTTAGGCATGTATGCTCCCGCAGACAGTGCGTATGCCAAATCACGCAACACAACTCTCGTTGCCAATGCCGATGATCTGTGCGAATATCTGCTTGTGGACGGCCATGTTGCCTGCGTGTCGGGCAGTGCGTTTGGCGAAGATACATGTATTCGCCTGTCGTACGCGTGCTCCGAACGGCAGATAGCAGAAGCCATGCAGCGTATTCGCGCGGCAGTTGAACGGTTGGGGTAGACTTATCGGTTCACCGATTTGACTTTGTAACCGGCGGCACGTAGTTGCTCCAACAGACCTTTTTCGCCGCCGAGATAGATGGCGTCGAGCGTGATGAACGCTCCGCCGTTAACAAGATACGGACGCAGACGTCTGGTCCACTCTTTATTGCGCGCAGCGTATATCTGATAGTCAGAATACGACTGCGTGCTTTGATTATCGGGCGATAGTATCTGATACGACATATCTGTCAGCCGTCCCATTCTGTACATCTCAGCCAGCATGCGTTCCTGACGCACCTCACGTTCGGGGTACTCAATGATTTGCAGCAGTTCCTTGCACTGCCAGTGAAATGGCTCACGGTCAAATACCATATACATAGTTTCCCCTATATCGTCTATCGCACGGACAGGCATATTCTTGTCAGTTGCTATTGATTGGAAGAACGCCTCCATCGAACGCTGGTCATCGTAGTCCAGCCATTTGTGCAGCAGTTCGTTGCGGTACATCGCCGTCAGATAGGAGGGTTTCATGCGGCATAGTTTGTCCATACCCATCCCAAGAGTGAGCTGCATTGCATCGTCAATCTGCTGGTATTCCTCGGTTGTGTAGTAGCGGTCCAGACGGATGGAGTCGGGTAGTAGGGCTGCCACACGTAAGGCGGCAAGTGCTTCGTAGTCCTGCATTGCAAACTCCGTTAGCACAATTGAGCATTTCGAGAAACAATTCAATAGTTTCGGCACAGAGTCGAGAAACTCGATACCGACAATCTTGTTCGTGGCAAAGATGTACGAAGGTGACTTTGCACTATTACCCGATACCTTGAATAATACCTGCGCATGAGCACTGAGTGCAAGCAATAGTAATATGTATAGTAAGTTGCGTCTCATTGCAGGCGGGTAATGATGTTATATGCTTGATATATACCCAGTTCGCCGGCACGGGACAAGTCTTGCAGACCTTCCTGCTGCTTACCTAAATAGATGTATGTCAAGCCACGGTTGAAATAGGCTTCTGCAAACTCGTTATCAACGCGTATCGCGTCATCATAATGTCGTATAGCCGCCTCGTAGTCTTTCTGCCGGCAGAGGATGTTTGCCTTGTTGTAGTAGGCAAATGCGAAATCCGGTAGCCGGCGGATGACCTGATCGTAGTCCATCAGCATTAGCCGGAACGCTGCGCTATAGACTGCTTCATTGTTGGACGGAAGGGTGTTCGGCTGATAAACCACTTCATTATTGGCCAACTGGTATTCTAACAGTCTGTACCGCCAGTTTGCCTGACAGAAATACATGATGGCGGCAGTCGCGTTATCCACACTGGAAAGGGTCAGGGCACGCGAACAATCCTCTATGGCCGAAGCGTAATCCTGAACAATGGCAAACTCTATGGCACGAGAGAAGAGCAACATCGCCACACGCATCCCTTCACGTTCAGGTACGGAGCGGAGGTCAGCAGGCAAAGCATCTATCGTAACGGATAGATTGCTTATTTGCGCGAAGTGATGCGATACCATCTCTGCAGACAGCGGCAGCTCGTGAGTGGTTGCTTTAAGAGCGTCTGGCAAGAGGCGCAACTGATTGAAAGCTGCCAACGAGTAATTATATTTGGCTGCCGATTGTGCATAGTATGTTATGGTGATGCCAGGCTCGTTGATCAGGTCCTGATAACGGTCTTGTACGCGTCCGCGGGAAGCTGACTGGTACTTTTGCTCCTGACTGTCTGCTTCCCCGTTCTGAGCTGCACGTTGTGAGAACAACTTGCGGTAGTCGCGTCGTCCGGTTTCTGTACGTGCTATCTGTACATCGGTGTTCAACGGCGATGAGGTATTCAGTGTGTCACGTCCGGCACTATGGTTCTCTTCAATCATATACGCCCGTTGCAGGCATGCGTAGGCTTGTTGCTTCTCGCCCAACGCTGTATGTGCACGCGAGGCTATATAATACGACGGCAGGAAGGTAGGGTGAAGCTGGCTGAGTGAATCAAAGTCGCTGATGGCATCTTTCCATTGTTGCAGTTGCATGGAAACCATTCCGCGTTGGTAGAGTATAGGTCCGAGCAGTTCGTTCGATGAGGTGGCGGAAGGCGACAACTCGATCAGTTCAAGGGCTTTGCTCAGGTCATCGTATGCGCGGTTGTAGTCTCCCACCTCCTGACGTAGAACGCCTCGGTTGAAGTAGCATTGCGCCTCGCGAGGCGACAGTTCGATGGCTTTGTCGTAGTCTGTCAAGGCGGCGCGGTAATTATGCTTGTGGTAGTAAATGATGCCTCGGTTGATGAAGTCTCCGGCATACTTTGAGCCAAGATTGATGGCTTGTGTTATGTGTGCAAATGCTGCGTCCTCGTCGCCGGTCATCATGGTAACTACACCAAGTGCCGACCAGTTCTGGGCATTTTGTGAGTCATACTTGACTGTAGAGTTGAATTCTGCCAAGGCGCAAGTCGTGTCCTGCTGCTCCAGACAGATAACTCCTCGCTCGAAATGCAGAGACGCAGCTTCCGGTTCGCGGCGTAACAAGTGGTCGATGTCCGCGCGTGCTTCGTCGTAATGTTTGAGTTGTGCACGTGTATCTGCGCGCAAAAGCATGTAGGTCTTGTTCTCAGGAGAGAAGATGAGTGCCTCCGAAAAGTCATGCTCTGCTTTTTCAAACTCTCCTAACTGCCGATAGACATAACCTCGCGTGTAATATGCTCCCGGCTGGAAAGGATTGCGCTCTATCGCGGCATTGCAGTCGCGTAGCGCGCCCTGATAGTCGCTGAGCTGGATCTTGGCGATGGCACGCAACAGGTAGGGTTCGGCCAGATAGGGCTTGAGCTTGATGACCTGATTGAAGTACTGGATACTCAGCACATAATCTTCGAAATACAACGCATTTCTGCCAATCGAGGTTATACGGTCGGTGTTCAGTTGTGCGGAGAGAGGCGAAAAATGAAAAACGAAAAGCAGGAGGATAATCAATCCTCGCTCGAATATATATATCTTTTCACTTTTCACAACTCTCGTTTTTATTTTATTTGTCTAATTATCTGCAACCGGCTTCGGGGTCGAAAGAGGCTGGTGTGTCGAACTGCTCGGATGCATCGTAGGGCAGGTCTGGGTCGTCAAGCACTTTCTGCATGTACAGTGCCCATATAGGCAATGCCATCGAGGCGCCTTGACCATCGGCCATACGGTCAAAATGGATAGCACGGTCTTCGCCGCCAACCCAGCATCCGCTGACCAATGACGGCGTAAAGCCAACGAACCAACCGTCCGAGTTATTCTGGGTCGTGCCGGTCTTGCCACCGGCAGGCATCTTCAGTCCATATTTGAATCGTGCCCGGACGCCTGTGCCGTGGTCAAGCACGTTGCGAAGCATGTATATCATCTTGAAGGACGTAAGTTCGGAGATGATTTCACGCTGTTGGGGACGGAATGTGGCAATCACATTGCCCTGCTTGTCCTCGATTCGTGTGACGTACAATGGGTCAACGCGTATACCGTGGTTAGGGAAGGTGGTGTAGGCATCCACCATCTCCTTCACACTCACTTCGCACGGACCGAGACAGATGGATACAACCGGATCAAGCTGGCCTTGTATGCCGAACGAACGCATGAGGCGCACCAGTTGGTTGGGCGTATAGAGTGACATCAGGTACGCGGATATCCAGTTGGATGACTGCTGCAGACCCCAATTCAGTGTCACTGTATCGCCTTGGTTCTTGGTGTGCTCGTCACGCGGCGTCCAGCGTGTACCGTTGGCGTCGATGAGCGTAACAGAGTCGTTGACCGTCTTGTCACACGGCCACATGCCTTCGTCCATCGCCAATGTGTAGAGGTATGGTTTGACGGTTGAGCCTACCTGACGGCGACCCAAGGTAACCATATCATACTGGAACTGCTTGAAGTCCGGACCGCCAACGTAAGCTTTGACGTGACCGGAATGAGGGTTCATTGACATAAATCCGCAACGTAGGAAGTGCTTGTTCCAGCGAACGGAGTCCAAGGGCGACATCACGGTGTCAATCATCCCGTTGTAGGAGAATACCTGCATGGGAATCGGCGTCTCAAAGTTCTCGCGTATGGCCTCTTCTGTCCAGCCTTGACGTTTGAGGGCACGATAGCGGTCGGTCTGTTTCATTGCACGAGTCATGATGCCGTCAATCTCCGCTTTGCTCAGGTCGCGTGAGAACGGAGCGTATGATTTGCCTTTCTTCTCAGCAAAGAATTTCGTCTGCATGTCTTGCATATGTTCGTTCACAGCCTCCTCGGCATAACGCTGCATACGCGAGTCAAGAGTGGTGTAGATGCGCAGACCGTCCTGATAGAGGTCGTAGTGCGAGCCGTCGGGTTTGGTGTTCTTCTGGCAGAAACCGTATAGCGGGTTGTTTTCCCACTCCCGACGGTCTATCTCGTATTGCAGTTGGTTCCATTCCGAGTAATTGCTTTTCTGAGGTTCCTTGGCGGTCAGTACCAGACGCAGGAACTCGCGGAAGTATGGTGCCAACCCCTGCTTGTGGTCAACGGAGTGATACTTGACTTCAATCGGCATGGCGGCCAATGAGTCGTATTCCTGACGCGTTATTTTCTCATACTTGGCCATCTGCGACAGAACGGTGTTCCGGCGCTGCAAAGCGCGTTGCGGATGACGGATGGGATTGTACAGCGAAGGGTTCTTCAGCATGCCAACGAGCATCGCAGCCTGCTCAATCGTCAGATCGGACGGAGTGGTGTAGAAGTACACGTATGAAGCTGATTGAATACCTACGGCATTGTACAGAAAATCGAACTGGTTGAGGTACATCAACAGAATCTCGTCCTTTGAGTACAAACGCTCGAGTTGCGTGGCGATAACCCATTCGATGGGTTTCTGCAAGGCGCGCTCGAAGAAGTTGTTTGCACGCGGTGACCAGATTTGCTTGGCGAGCTGCTGCGTCAGGGTTGAACCGCCACCAGCGCGACCGAGCTTCAATACGGCACGGAACAAGGCCTTGAAATCCACACCTGTATGATCATAGAAACGTGCATCCTCGGTGGCTACCAGCGCATCAATCACATAGGGGCTGAGGTCGGAGTACTGGATACCTACACGGTTCTCCTTGATATAATAGCGTCCCATGCTGACCATATCCTCGGTAAAGATTTCCGAGGCATAGGTGTTCTTCGGGTTCTGCAACTCATCCAAAGGAGGCAGGTAGCCAACCCAGCCGCGAACGATGCTCAGAAATATGAGGTATAACGCCAATACGCCTGCTGCAAACAGACCCCAGAACCATAACAGAAACTTAGTTTTCTTATTCATTATTCTCGCATTAAATCAGTTATAATCGTATTCAATATATTTATCCCTTCCATCGAGGCAATAATCCTTCCGTCAGCAATGCGCAGTTTGCCTGTAGATAGATAGGGCTGTGCCTTACGGACCAGCTCGTCCGTAGCGGCTATGCCTTGGCATGTGCGCAAACCTAACATCACATGCTCATTATACTGCTGCGTGGCTGTCAGCCGTTCGCGTCTGAAGGGCACTTTGCCGTTCATTATGTCGCGCAAGTACTTATGCAGGTTCTCTGCGTTCCACTGTCGCGACTTGCCGTCGAACGAATGTGCTCCTGCGCCCAGTCCCAAGTACGGTGTCCCGTCCCAATAACTACTGTTGTGCTTGCTCTCGTAGCCTGGAAGAGCGAAATTGCTCACCTCGTAATGTTCATAGCCGGCCTCTTTCAGCCGTTGGCATAGGCATGCGTACATCTCGTTGGCGAGGTCTTCATCCGTCTCGCGAATAACACCTTTCTCCCTGAGTCGCCATAGCGGTGTTCCTTGCTCGTAACTAAGGCAGTAGGTGGATATATGTTGCACACCGAACGAAAGGGCAGTCTCTATGTCAGCTTCCCAACGTTTCATTGTCTGGTATGGCAGGGAATACATCAGGTCAATGCTGATGTTTGTGTAGCCCAAGTCCTGTGCCAGACGAATCACTTTCTTTGCCTGCTTGCTGCCGTGACGGCGGTTGAGGAAGGCTAACATCCCATCGTCGAACGATTGCACACCTATACTTAACCGGTTGACACCCATCTGTTGCCATGCTCTGAGTTTCGCTTCCGTCATGTCAGACGGGTTGGCTTCCATTGTCACTTCTTCGGCCTCTGCTACGGGTAAGGCTCGCAATAATCGTGCCAAGTCGCTGCTCGTCAGTTGTGACGGCGTGCCGCCGCCGATGTAAAGGGTTCGTACCGGTTCGCCTTTCGGCAGATAATCCGTACGCAGTTGGTATTCTTTCAATACGGCATCTACATATATGCTCCGCTGCGACAGTTCGGTTGTCGAGAAGAACCCGCAGTATGAGCACCGCGAGTAGCAGAAAGGTATATGTATATAGATGCCTGCCATTATTCTCCCCAGAGGTGTTTCATCCATTCAGCCATCCGTTGTTCGGTGGGGCTGCCTTGCGCGTGCCAGAACGTACGGCCTTGCAATTCGTCGGGCATGAACTGCTGTTTGACAAAGTGGTTGGGATAGTCGTGCGCATACTTGTAGCCCTCGCTGTAGCCCAGTTCCTCCATCAGTTTTGTGGGTGCATTGCGCAGATGCAGGGGCACTGGTAGGTTGCCGCTCTGCTGCACTTCTCTTAATGCCTCATCTATCGCCAGATAAGCAGAATTCGACTTTTGTGATGTCGCCAGATATATTGTTGCCTCTGCCAGAGGTATTCGCCCTTCCGGCCAGCCGATCTTGGTGAGCGTATCGAAGCACGCATTGGCAACCAGCATGGCATTCGGGTTAGCCAGACCTATATCCTCGCTGGCGGAGATTACCAGCCGCCGTGCAATGAACTTCGGATCCTCGCCTCCCGCAATCATCCGCGCCAGCCAATAGATGGCACCGTCGGGGTCACTGCCACGTATGGACTTGATGAACGCGGAAATTATATCGTAGTGCATCTCGCCGTCCTTGTCGTACGCAACGGGGTTCTGCTGCAGCAGTTGGGTGATGGTCGTGTTGTCGATGACCATCGTGCCGGAATTGCTGACAAGCTCGATGATGTTGAGCATCTTACGCGCATCGCCACCGGCGTAGCGCAGGATGCTTTCCGTTTCCCTGACTTCGATATGCTGCTCACGGATTACTTCATCCTGTTCAAGTGCACGATGGAGTAGCGTCATTAGGTCGTCCTTACCAAGAGGCTTGAGCACATACACCTGACAACGGCTCAGCAGCGGTGTTATGACCTCAAACGATGGGTTCTCCGTTGTTGCACCGATGAGCGTGACCAATCCTTCCTCCACTGCGCCGAGCAGGCTGTCCTGCTGCGATTTGCTGAACCTGTGTATCTCATCAATGAACAGGATGGGTGAGCGCTGGTCGGTCTGACTGGCAAATAGTCCTTGCTGTGTGCGGCGCACCTGCCGCGCTTTGTCTATCACGTCACGCACGTCCTTGACGCCGGATGTTACTGCCGACAGCGTGTAGAACGGACGCTCCAGCTGATGGGCGATGATACGTGCCAATGTCGTTTTGCCTACGCCCGGAGGGCCCCACAGAATGAACGACGACAGATTGCCGCTCTCAATCATCTGCCTCAGTACCGCGCCTTCACCTACCAGGTGCTGCTGACCGATATATTCGTCTAATGTCCTTGGCCTAAGCCGTTCTGCTAATGGTGACATGCTGCTTCTATTAGTTCGTTGGCGTTCTGTAGCGCAGAGGCGGTTGGCGTATTGCCGCTGAGCATGGTGGCTATTTCCGTGACGCGCTCGTCTGTGTTGAGCGTGCTTATGTGCGTCTCGGTGCGCGTCTTGGTGTCTTGTTTATATACTTTTATATGCTGCTCGCCGAAGGCGGCTATCTGCGGCAGGTGGGTGATGGCTATGACCTGACGGCTCTGACCCATACGGCGGAGTATATCGCCCATGCGTGTGGCTACGCTGCCGCTGACGCCGGTGTCTATCTCGTCAAAGATGATGGTCGGAAGGGCTGAGGTGTCGGCGGTCAGGGCCTTTATGGACAGCATGATTCGTGCCACCTCACCGCCTGATGCCACATCGGCTACACGTTGGAGTGACTGCCCGAGGTTGGCGGCGAAAAGGAAGTCCACGGTGTCATGACCTGTGGCTGTATATTCTTCCGCAGGTGTGATGGCTACCTGCATGTTCGCATGCGCTATCCCCAGCTGACTGAGGTCGGCAACCAGACGTTCGGCTATTGGCTGACACACAGCCTGACGCGTCCGGGTCAATAGGGCGGCCGCCTGCTGCAGCTGCTTATGAGCAGCCTCTTTTTCCTTTGTCAGACGCTCTATCTCGTCATCGAAATGCTCAAGAATCTGTGACTGCTTCTGCAGTCGCGACTGTTCATCCAGCAGATCACTCACAGTGCGGCAGTTGAACTTGCGAAGCAGGGTTTGTATGAGCATCAGCCGCTCCTGTACTTCTTCCAGCCGTTGCGGGTCGGCGGTTATGTTGCTCAACTTGTCTTGCGTTTCCTCTGCTATATCCTTCAGCTCAATATAACTGCTCTCAATGCGCTCCTGCAACTCTTGTGACACGTCGCCTACACGGATGGTGCGCAAGGCTTGCAGCACGGAACGTCCTTCGCCGCTGAGTGTGTTGATGGCTTCTGCCAGACTTGTGCGAATCTCCTCGGCATGGGATAGGGTATATTCCTCCTGCTCAAGTTCTTCCTGCTCGCCGTCATGAAGATTTGCTTCAGTCAGTTGGTTGAGTTGGAAGAGGATATAATCCGCGTCGCGTTGTGCCTGTGTGGCTTGACGCTGCAAGTCGTCCAGGGCAGCCGAGGCGGATAAGTAATTCTCATAAGCGGCGGCGTATGCTTCACGCTCGGTTTGGTTCTGCGCAATGGCATCCACCACGTCTGTCTGGAAACCGCTGTCCGCTAACAGAAGGTTCTGGTGTTGGGAGTGAATGTCTATTAATCGGGCACTCAATGCCTTCAGTTCCGCCATGCTGACAACCTCGTCGTTGACGAACGAACGGGAGCGCCCGTTGCGATTCAACTCTCTTCGGATGATCACATCCTCCTCATGGTCAACAAATGTCGCCTCAATGACACATTTCTCCTCGCCCTCGGTGATGGTGCGTGTGTCGGCTTTGGCACCCATGACCAGTGCTAGAGCACCGAGCAGGATACTCTTGCCTGCACCGGTCTCACCGGTCAGCACCGTGAACCCGTCACCCAGCTCCAGCTCCACATCCGCAATCAGCGCGTAGTTATGTATGGTCAAATGTCGTAGCATAAATGTCTTTGCTCTTTCAGCAGCCAATCCTGGCTGCGGTCTTTGTTCTTTCAACGCAGCGGTCTTTATTCATTTATCCTGTCGTAGGTGTTCCGGCGCGTCGGGTCAATCCGCATTAGTGTTTCATACACCAGTTTCTTCTCTTTGTCCGTACCGCCGTGGAAGATGTCCGCCAGTTCATCAGCTTTAGCGTCAAGGAAGATGGTTACGATGTAGGTCGCGGGACGTGCGGTGTTGGCTTTCTGCAGCACCTCGATGCCCTCGGCTATACGTGCTCGACCGTTGGCTACGTTGGCGGACATCTGGTCAAGTCCCAGACGGTGGTACTCGTATATATACTCGCGGAACGGCTTGAACGCGGCATCCTGCAGGTTCGATATGATAGCGTAGCGGTTCTTGTTGCCGCTGCTGCGGTCGTACGCGAGCCATGCCTGCTGCTCATGCTCGGTCATGCTGGCACTCTGGCAGGTCTGAACGATAGCCTCACAGGCTTCGAAGCAGCCTTGACCGCCCATGCGAGAGTAGGTGGCAAGATCCATGCCGATAATCAGATAGCAGTAGTATGCCAGCATGGCGGTCAGGTTCGTGGTGAACGTGTTCTGCTGGTACTCCAGACGGTCAAACTCCTGATAGGTGAAGTTGAAGTACTTGTCGCGGATGTTCAGCACAGGCGATGAGTACGATGTGCCATATACAGGTCGCCGGCTCTGCAGGGTCATCTCGCAGCTGTATTCATTGTCATTGACGCTACCTACAAGAATCATCATACTGCATTCGATGCGTTCCGCGTCAGCAAAGGTCATGTTCGTCCATTTGGTGGTGTTCATGTAGTCCTCGACGGATTTTTGCAGTGTCTGGAAGACCTGTTTGTTCGAGCCTTCTATCTTGTCGCTATTGACTGTGACGTGGCAGTTTATCTCTTGTGCGGCGCACCAGAGACTGCATGTGACGACCACTATCGTCGTCAGTATCTTCATCATCCTTTCACCTTTCATTTTTCACCTTTCACTTTTCAATGGATACGAGTGCTCCGGTCAATGGGTTGAATGTGATGCGCGAGGCATTGAGCAACAGGCTGTTCAGTGGCACGCTGACGCCCCATTGTGCTACCTCGATGGGATGGCTTACCAGCTCGCGTTCACCATAGGTGACTGTTAGTTCGCCACTGCCGGGCAGGTTGTAGTAAATGGTCGGCAGACCTTTCTGGCCAGATTTCTCGGGCGATACAAGCTGGTGTGAGTGCTTGCTGATACTGATGTTCACAGGCTCGCCGCTCAGGTCATCTGTGGCAACGATGCCGTAGTATTTACTGAAGCGGAAGAGGATGCTTTCCTCATTCTGTGCAGCGTCGGCATGGGGCGTGTAGGTGAACACTTGCTTGTGATGGATTGTGGTGCGGCGTCCGACGAACAATGCCGTCAGTTCCTGCTCGCGGCGCTCCATCTCCTGCAGTACCTGACGCAGTGCGTCGCCGTCAGCAGGCACCTTATCAACTTCACCGGCGAGAAGGTTCAGCCTCATCTCGCGGATGCGGTAGATCAGTTTGGCTGCACCCTCCGCCATCTTGGCGGTGGAGGAAGCCATGAGTTGTTCCTCCAGAAGCGGCATCAGGCGCGTGTCGGGTGTGCCGATAGTAGCCTCGCAAGCTGATGGGCATGGCTGGTGCGGATGTCCGCAACAGGGCTTGGGGGCAGTGGGCTGGGGCAGGTTGTAACCGGCGAGTGTGCCGAATGGCGACAGACTGAGCAACAGAGCTTTGCCGGTCTTGTCCTGCAGCACGTAACTGCGCGTAGTGTCGGCACAGGCGATGGGCATGAAGGTTACGCCCTGAAGAACGAACTGCCGATGCGCTGTGGTCTGTACATCCTTGGTGCCGAGATAACGCTCGGAGTATTGGTAGAACGGACCTACCTCCGTCACAATCTCATCATACTCGGCAGTCAGCAGCAATTGCGTCTGAGGCATGTAATACACTACTACCGGCTCATCCTCGGTAAGGGTCAATGCCTGTAACTTTCCTGTCGGCATACCGCACAGCAGTACTGCCGTTATCCAATAAGCAACTTTTTTCATATTCTTCGAAATGTCATTTATCATTTGTCAATTATCAATTAAAAAAGATTCTCAACGCTGCCTCCGCCTGTGCCACGAACATCGCATAGCCGTTTACGGTCTGTGCACCTTGTTCCTTACCTTTCTTCAGGAACAGTGTCTCTGCGGGATTGTAGATGCAGTCGAACAGCAGGTGCTTTCCGTTTATCCCGTCCCACGGCAGGTCAGGCATCTCGCTGTCGAGCGGGAACATCCCTAATGGTGTACAGTTGGCGATAATCCGGTGCGCGGCAATCACATCTTCCGTCAGTTCGGCATAGGTAAGGTCGCCCTTGCCTGGTTGCCGGCTGACGACGCTGACATTCAGTCCCATCTGCTGCAGGGCATAGCGTACCGCGTTGGCTGCGCCGCCAGAGCCAAGCACCATAGCCTGTCTGTCCTGTTTGGTTACATAGGGTTTAATGGCTTCCGTCACGCCAATCCAGTCGGTGTTGTAGCCGTGGTGCTTATATACGACGTTCACAGCGCCTATCTCGCGGGCTACGGGGTCAATCTCGTTCAGGTAGGGTATGATGGCCTCCTTGTACGGCGAAGTGACGTTCAGTCCGTCAAGCAGGTCAAGCAGAGGCACAACCTCTTCTATCGCCTCTATCTCGTGTATCGAGTAGTCGGCGTCGATGCCGAAGGCGGCAAAACGCTCGTCGAAGAACTTCTTCGATTGTGAGTGACCCAAAGGCTTGCCTATGATTCCAAAATGTAACATTTCCTTTCCGTTCATTCAGTGAGTTCCGTACTCAATAAATAATTCTTCTTCCGTACTGTCAAGATTGCTCCAGTCAGTTGAAATTGCTTGCCGCTCTCGCCGCGTTGCATGGCGTCGTATATGGCCTCCACGTCTTTCGGCTGGTATTCACGCAACCGCTCATATAGTTCAACCAGTTCACGTGCGCGTGACGGAACACCGTCTTGTTCATCCGCGTAGCCTTGCATGTAGGTTGCCGTGGCGCAGATGTTCTCTATTTCACCTTTCGGTCGCTCGTTAAGCCAAGCGCGCACGCTGTTGCGGCGGATGGCGGTGTCGCTGTTTGTGGAGTCCTCCACCCATTCCAGCTTGCGTATATCGCGCAGGTAGTGGACTATATAGTCGTGTGTCGTACACAGCAACGGCCGGATAATCATCGGCTCGCCGCCTGTCACGGGATTGACGCTCTTAGGGCGCATGCCGCCTAATCCCCGCAGTCCGGCACCCCGCAGCAGATTCATCAGTACCGTCTCCGCCTGGTCGTTCTGATGATGCGCCACGGCTATCGCCTCACATTGCTCTTCCATTGCCGCCTGCTCAAACCACCTGTACCGCAACTCTCTCGCAGCCATTTCGATGCTCATGTGCCGCTCGGCAGAATATGCCGCAGTATCAAACGATGCCACCAGACACTTCACTCCGCGCTCTGCCGCCATCTGCCTGACAAACGCCTCGTCCCGGTCGCTTTCCTCTCCACGCAGGTGGAAGTTGCAATGTGCCACGATGCACTCGTATCCGCCTCGCTGCAGTACATCCAGCAGAGCCACGGAGTCCGCGCCGCCGCTGACGCACACCAGCACACGTGCTCCAGTTCGGAGCAGCTTATGCGTGCGAATATATTGTTGTACTCTGCGTAACATTATCGGCTTTTCTCTTTGAGCAGGCACAGCCTGCGGTCTTTCTTCTTTCAGCGTTAGCGGTCTATATATCAACCAAATGGTTGACAATCGCGTAAATCGTCAGTCCTGCCGTTGAATGGATGTTCAGTTTCTTGGCTATATTTTTCCTGTGTGATAGCACGGTGTGCAGCGACAGATGCAGTTTGTCGGCAATCTCCTTGTTCATCAGTCCTTGCACTACGAGTGTCAGCACTTCTTTCTCACGTTTGCTGAGTTCCTCGCTCGCATCTTTCGGCGTAGCGGTCTTTCTTCTTTCAGTGTAGCGGTCTTTCTTCTGAACAAGTGCCGGACGGAGTATCTCATCCTCGATGGCACAGTGTGTCTTCAGTTCCTCCTCGGTCTGGTAGATGCCGAGCAGCACGGTGGTCATCAGCTCGTTGGCAAACGGGTAGGTGGAGTGGGCGGGGTAGTACTTGACAATCAGGTTCACCAGTTCGTGCAGTTTCTGCGCTATGTGCCGGTCATCGGTGGCATGTTCCTCCAGCCTGCCGTCATTCTCGTGCTCGATGTGGGTGCGTATCTCCTGTACATATTCGTCAAAGTACCGCACTATCAGCATGGGTATCTGGTTGTCGGCGGCCGTTGGGTTGATGGCTTCTATCAGTTGCCGCCTGAGCCGTGGCAGAAGGAAGTCCAGAAAGTACGTATGTGCGTTCTTCAGGTACATCTGCAACGTCGGCAGGTCAATATCCTCAGATAATCTGTATTCTGTCAGCGCGGGTGTACCCAAAGAGCTTGCTCGCGTGGGGTACATTGTAGCGGTCTGGGGCCTGTCTGCGGAGTGGTCTAAATTCACAATCGCCAGAAATGTCGGCGTATGTATCCCGTGCTCGCGGCATACGGCCTCGATGGTCTTGTCGCCCACGCCCATGGGGATGCCGAAGCGGCTGACTATCTGCATAGCCTGCCTGTCTTGCGACAGAAGCTCGCTCATTTTGTCTGTTTCTCGATATATCATTGTCTTGTCACTCACTGAGTCATCCACTACTGAACAACCTTGAACCACCCTGAACCACCCTGAAGTGCGCGTTGCGTGCGCACATAAAAACCGCACAAAGTTACGAAAAATATTTGACATTTGCAAATGTTTGGTGATTTTTTTGAAAAATACATCAAAATGACCTTGTTTTTCCTTTCGGTTATTTGACAATTTTGTCCCTTCAGTTCGATGTGGCACGATAATTGTCATCCCCAAGACGTGTTGCGAAAACTGCTTCTTATATCCTTGTGTTTGTCCGCCGTGGCGCATCCTTTGCTGGCACGGCGTCATAAGCCTGTCGTGCCGGATTCGCTGAAACGCATGGAAGTACATATTGATAACCCCGCCAATGGAAATACGCTTTCCTTCACCATGCAGCGCGTTGAGGGCGGCGCGTTCATGATGGGCGCCACTGCTGACCAGGCGGATGCCGATGTTTATACCGACAAACCCGCGCATCTGGTCTTCTTGTCGCCGTATTATATCGCCACGACAGAGGTCACTTCTGCCTTGTGGCATGCTGTCATGCCTGAACGGGACACGATCGGTCCCAAAGGCTATCCTACTAATCCCATCAATTATGTCTCTTGGAATGATTGTCTGGAGTTTGTGCGCCGCATGGACAGTATCACAGGGCTGCCTTTCCGCCTGCCAACCGAGGCGGAGTGGGAGTACGCAGCGCGCGGTGGTGACAACAGCCGGCATTTCCGTTTTGCCGGCGGCAATGAGGCGGACAGTGTCGGTTGGACCTATTCGTCTTCCGGCAACTGGACGCATCCTGTGGCACGCAAGCACCCGAACGAGTTAGGGCTTTATGACATGACCGGCAATGTGTCCGAGTGGTGTCAGGACCGTTTTGGTGCCTATCAGTTGAGCACAACACCTGATCCGTGCGGACCAGACACAGGTATCTTTCGGATTGTCAGAGGCGGCAGTTACGATGAATGCAAGGCCAACAGCCATCTTTCAGTCCGGCGGTGGTACAAGCCCGAGACATCGGCTGGATACATCGGCTTCAGGCTGGCGATGACATTGCCCGACAATCCTGCGCTTCAACCGCAACCTGTAGAAATGCCGTTGACGCGCTCGGTACGCATCAAAGGCAGAAAACTCCGCTTCATCTATGTCCCGGCGGAGCAGCCGTATTACATATCCGAGGAAGTCGAATGCTCGTTGTGGCGCAAGATGATGCAGGCCGAACCGCCTGACAGACTGAAAAACATTGCTGTTGGCATGAGTAGGGCGGAGCGCATACGTTTTGCCGAATACTGCAGCCGTGCTGCAAACGAAGCTCTGTTTGTGGCTTCGGATGCACAAACCCTCGCAGCGGAGCAGCACGGATTGATAGAACCTTTCACGCCCGACGCCAAACCCTCAAGTGCCAACTCCAAAAGCACAAGATCCGACTCCAAAAGCACAAGATCCGACTCTAAAAGCACATACAAAAAAAAGACTGTCCGCCAAATCCAGCATCAGCGCCGCATAGCGGACAAACTGTCGTCTCTGACGGAACTGGTCGGTTTCCGCCTGCCCAAACCCGACGACCCTGTACTTCTGCAATTCAAGCAGGACGCCGATGACTCTCGCCCGCTACGTTTGGTCATTCCCCTCCGCTAAGCCTCATGACTCCCGCCCGCTCAACCCTTACATAACTATAATCAGAGTAGGGCAAAAGTAGGGTCAAAGGGCAGGTCTTACCATAGGATAACCATAGCATACCCATAGGATAACCGTAGGATAACGCCCTCAAAAAACATAAAGTTCGCAATTTTTCACCTTATACTATATAATACTGTAAGTATTATATACAATTTGCCCCTAAAATAGTCCAAAACAATAGCAGATATTCCTGTTTATGTTCAAAAATAGGATATTTTTGTTGTTTTTGTACATTTTTATGCGAAAAATTTGCAAATGTGGGATTTTTTTTGTATATTTGCACGCTTTTTGGTGTAATCGTCATAAACGACTAAATCCAATGGAAATGAAACGGTACATAGCAAGTATAATGCTGTGCATGGCAATGAGTGTGCCTGTGCACGCCTTTACAGTGGTGATTGATCCGGGGCACGGCGGCGATGATCCGGGCGCAATAGGCCGTATAGCACGCGAAAAGACGTTGAACCTGAACGCTGCCCTCCAACTCGGAGAGATGATCAAAGAGGCATACCCTGAGGTGGATGTGATTTATACGCGACAGACTGACGTGTTCATCCCGCTCCACAAACGTGCGGACATTGCTAACAAGAATAAGGCCGACCTGTTCATCAGCATCCACTCGAATGCCTCGGACAATCGTAACGCGTCCGGCGCCGAGACTTTCGTGCTCGGTACGGAACGTATGGAGGACAACCTCGACATTGCCATGCGCGAGAACGCGGTAATCAAGCTCGAGGCAGATTACCAGAGCTCGTACGAAGGATTTGACCCGAACAGCATTGACTCCTACATCATGTTCGATCTCCTGCAGTCCGACTACATGAATCAGTCGCTGCAGTTCGCTACACTGGTACAGAAGCAGTTCGTTGACAGCCTCAAGCGCGGTGACCGCGGTGTGCGGCAGGCGGCATTCCTCGTGCTCCTGCGGACTGCTTGCCCGTCTGTGCTGATTGAGATGGGATTCATCAGTAACCGTGACGAGGAGCGCTTCCTCGCCAGTGAGGAAGGAAAGATTGGTATCACACGATCCATCTTCCGCGCGTTCTCGCAGTTCTACCGTCCGGGCAAAGCGGTGCCGGCACTGCTCTCCGATACGGTGGTCGTGCCTACAACTGAGCAACAGATTGCGCAGGCGCGTGAACAACAAAAGGTGGACATCACATACAAGATACAGATATTCAGTACGCGTAAGAAGTTGCCGAAGAACGACCCGGCATTCAAGGGACTGAAGAACTGCACCTGCAAGAAAGACGGCGTATGGCTCAAATACATGTATGGTTCATGCAAAACATACGCAGAGGCGAAAAAACTACAGGCAACGGTGAAGAAGAAGTTCGCCGACTGCATCATCGTGGCGTTCCAAGGCGATGAGCAGATCTTAGTAAAACGAGCAATAGAATTACAAAAATGAAGATATCAAGAGAGGTTAGAGTAGGATTGTTGGCAGCGTTGTGCCTGTTCCTGTTGTATTTCGGATTCAAGTTCCTGAAGGGCACGAACATCTTCAACCCGACCCATTCATACAGCGGCCGGTTCGTTGAACTGCAAGGCTTGACAGAGCAGGCGCCTGTTTATGTCCGCGGATTCAAGGTCGGTCAGGTGGAGAAAATCAACTACGACTTTGCACAGGATACCGCTTTCAGCATCATCGTTTCTCTCAACAAGGACATCCGCGTGGTTGAGGGCAGTTCGCTTCGACTCGTGCCCGACGGATTGTTAGGAGGCATGGCGGTGGAGGTGATTATTCCTGCCGGACAGGATTTGACTGAAGTTCCTGCACATAGCGAACTACCTACAAGCGTTAAGGCTTCGATGATTGAAGGACTTACCGGACCGATTATTGCCTCGTTGGATAGCACACTCAGCTCGATACGTGGATTGGTTGATAACGTCAACGGACAGATTGAGAAAGACCGTCTCAAGGATATTCTCGCACATGCGGACGAACTGCTTACATCGCTCAAGGCTGCATCCTACAAGCTGGACGGTATTCTCAAGAACGATGTGCCCGATGTGATGCAGAAAGTGGACGGCATACTACAAGATGTCAAGAAGCTCTCAGCAAACGCTTCCGAGGCTGACATTGCCGCATTGGTGGCAAGGGCTGACTCCACACTCGTCGAGGTGAACAAGATTATTGATGCTGCGAACAATCCCGAAGGTACAACTGGCAAACTGCTGCATGACGGAAGTCTGTACAATAACCTGAACAGTACCCTGCAGTCCGCAGACAGCCTGATGCAGGATATACGTGAACAGCCGAACTCCATCATTTGGGGAAAGAATAAGAAAAAGAGATAGTCGGGAGGGGTAGAGATTTAGCAAATGATTATATCTGGAAAAGACATAGCAGCACAGTTGCGTTCGGACATGCAGCAGCAGGTCGATTCGATGGCTGCCGAGTACGGGCGCACGCCAAGTCTGGTGGTTATACAGGTTGGCAACGATCCGGCTTCTACCATCTACGTGCGCAACAAGATGCGTGCGGCGGAATTCTGCCACATACGGTCACAACATCTGTCGCTGCCGGATTCAATAACCGAGCAGGAATTGTGCGCTCATATCAGCCGGCTGAACGACAACAACGATATAGACGGCATACTCGTTCAGCTGCCACTGCCGGCACATATCAACGAAGATACCATCATACGCTCCATCAACGCGGAGAAAGATGTGGACGGTTTCCATCCGGACAATGCCGCCTGCCTTTGGCTGCACCAACCGTTGCAGACTAACCACAAGGCGTCAATTTACGACCCCGTGCCGGACTACGGCTGCACGATTGCATGCACGCCCAAAGGCATATTGTCGATGCTGGCGTCAACAGGCGTCGAACTGGACGGCAAACGTGCGGTGGTCATCGGGCGCTCGCCTATAGTGGGCAAACCGATGGCTAAATTGCTGCTGGACAGACAATGTACGGTGACGATAGCGCACAGCCATACAGCTGACCTGCCGGCGGTCTGCCGCGAAGCGGACATACTGATAGCCGCAGTAGGCAAGCCAAAACTGATAACGAAGGATTGCGTCAAACCCGGTGCAATAGTGATTGACGTAGGCATCAGCCGTCTGCCGGACGGCACGCTCTCCGGTGATGTGGATTTTGAGGCATGCAAGGACATCGCATCGTTCATCTCACCCGTTCCCGGCGGAGTAGGGCCGATGACCGTAACAATGCTGATGCAAAATACTATTGATTGTTATAAACGAAGACTGAATGGCAAACACTAATGAAATCGTAATCACTCCGAAAGACAAGCTGTTGGCAGTTGACTGGCAGGAGATATGGCGCTACAGAGACATGTTTGTGCTGTTTGTTGACCGCAATTTCCGTACGGCCTACAAGCAGACTATTCTCGGTCCGCTGTGGTTCATTATCACTCCTGTTTTGTCGGTGATAGTGTATGTGGCGGTGTTTGGCGGCATAGCAAATATCCCTACCGACGGCGTTCCGCCCATCTTGTTCTACCTGTTGGGTATATCGGTCTGGGGCTACTTCTCAAGTTGCCTGAGCTCGACATCAAATTCGTTTGTGAACAATGCTGCTATCTTTGGCAAGGTCTATTTCCCGAGAATCATTATGCCGTTGGTTGCGGTAACGACCAATCTGCTGAGTTTTGCAATCCAACTGGCTATCTTCGTGGCGTTCTATATCTATTATGTGGCAACAGGCACAGAACTGGTCATTCATTGGCAGGTGGCACTCTTCCCGTTCCTGATTGTGCTGCTGGCATTCATGGCAGTTGGGTTTGGAATGATATTCTCCTCAATGACCACCA
>JAFSXJ010000097.1 GCA_017444065.1 Paludibacteraceae bacterium
ATATTCGGGAATTTTTGTAATCATTTTTTCCTTTGGGCATATCTTGCGCTACTACGCATACTAAACCCGACTACAAAGTTACGAAAAATTTTACACATTTGCAAATTTTCCAACACTTTTTTACTAAAAAAACTTTTCGGCGGCAGATATTTGCCATAAAAAAGAAAAAACGAGGGTGCTGAATCGCCCTCATCACGGTATCTATCAAGCGTTCATGTTGTGTTGTTCTCGGATCATGATCCCGTGATGGTCGCGTGATTGAACCGATGTACTGCTGATTCTCAACCGATGTACTGCAGACGACAAATCTAATCGAAAATTTTGAATAGGCTCCTAAATAACTATATAATAGCACTTTAGGTTACATAGAACTTAAGATATCGCAACAGGAGTAATTGTGAATGATTGATCATTAGAAAGGAAATTTGCGAAAATCACGGGATAATATATATTATATATTATAAGGATGGGTAGGATACGATATTCCCCCGACAATAATCTGACTATGACAGGACATTGCAAGGGCATTGAGGAATCGCAAAGTTATAGCGGGAGATTAGTAATGAAGCAATACTTTCCTTCTATTCATCGCCATGTTAACTTAGTACATACAATTAGGGCTGCGATGTTGCTATCGCAGCCCTAATTGTATGTACCTACCTGTACTTGTTGGATGGTCACAATACATTCGTGATGGACGAACAAGAACATCAGTATTGCTGCAGTTTGATGAAATGGAACTGATGCTTTCTGTAGGCTTTGTCAACCAATATTAGGCTGTCATACGGCAGCATCGCCACAGCGGAGGAGAGATGGTGTACGCGCCATACTTTGGGTACTTGGGCATTTTGCACATCCATGGTATGCAGTTCGGTCAGCATATCGCCTTCCGTCTTCCACAAGAACCAGCCATTGCCGTGGTATGCAAGGTCCTCCTCGCGCACATCTTCGCTCTCATCCCACTCCTTGCCCCAAAAGAACCCCTCGTCGTCATAATCGTCCAGATAGACCTTGTACCACTGTGGGTTTTCGGTGTTCTGCCATCTGCCTACCATCAGCGGGTCAGCTTGCGGGATATCCTCAACTGCAAAACCTGCGCCATCGGTGGAAAGGATGCTATTTGACTTCTCACGCGTCTGCGCCACGTATATCCCCACCCCAATAGCCGCAGCCAACGCGGCAACAACGCAACCTATTATCAGCGAAATATTACGCTTCATACCCATCATTTTTCTTCATTCGGCTACTTTAACGCAATCACCTGTGCCTGCTTGTTGCTATGCCCGGGCATCGTGCGCCCCACTCCGGCATTGATGTATGTCGGATCGCACACCACGTATTTTTTACCTTTATAGGTCAGGTAATCGCCATTCACCTCGCCGCTGAACGCCACGGCTGTCGCCAAGTGCCCGGGGTAATACAACAGTACCACATCCAGTCCCACGAGGTCGCGCACCAACCGCGAGAAGAGAATAGCGCGATCTTCGCAGTCGCAGTAGGGGTAGTACAGCGTCTCTTGCGCAAAGAAGGCACGGTCACCACCCCATATCTGATCATCATACCCATACTCAAATGCCGTCTGCACCCAGTTGAGCAGGATACCCACCACATCACGTTCGTTCATGCCGCCAATGGTCTTCTTCAGGGGCGGATAGAGCATATCCTTAACGGACTTCTCCATCGGTGTGTTGGCGTATGCCGCCCAGCGGGTCGTCTGGTCGCCACCGAAGCACGCCTGCGGATAGGTGTTGAAGAAGTCGATCATGTTCTTGTTCACACTGGAGGACGCAGTGACGCCTTTCTTTGATGTGAGCGTACGTTTGGGTGTCGGGTCGCTGCCTAATTGTGGCAGTTTGGTCAACTGCAGTGACAGCGAACGTTCTTTGTCGTACTTGGCTTGGGTGATCTGCATGCTCACGTTCTTGTCGCCGCTCACATTGTAGAACTTTGTGCCGTCCAGCACATAGTAGTTGTAATCGAATATGTCATATTGACTGGCGACGAGCATATATAGTTTTTGTTCGCTCATTCCCATTCGTACGCGATAGCCTGATTGCACCATCAGAAACGCCTGCGCCAATACCGCCTCGTTGGTCTTGCCGTACTGCTTCTCCGCCACGGCTTGCAGCATTTTCATATACGCCCAGTCGCATAGCGCATTGGCTTTACGGGCGTTGAGCACCGTGCTGACTGTTATATCATACTTGCTGTCAGATAGTTGCTTCCATGCATCGGCTATGGCGTTCTCATTCAATGCACGCAGTTTAAGATTGTCATTCATCGGGAAACCGACAGTGATGATGGTACCGAAGTACCCGACTGACACTTTCTTATACGGCTCCTCTTTCGGCTTGACGGGTGCGATGGGTTCGGGTGCCGGTTGCGGTTGGGGCACTACCTGCACTTTCGGTTTTACAGCAATCTGCACGGGCTTCGGATTCTCAATAGGCTTGGGCTGTGGCTGTAGCGCAGGTTTCACGTCCGGTTGAGGTATGGGCTGCGGTTGTGGAGCTGGTGCAGGCGCAGGCTGAGGTTCAGGCTCCTCATACACTACCGGAGGCAACGTTTTCTCCTTGACAGGCTTCTCCGCCTCATGTCCGGGGAACGCCTCCCATGTCTGCCGCATGAACTCGGCATACTCCTCGTTCATGCGCTTGCGGAAGGCATCGTACTCCGCCTGCGAGTTTTTCTTGAATTGGTTGTACTCCGCCTGTTGCTTCTTGCGGAAGTCGTCAAAACTTGTTTGTGCCATTACTGCCAACGGTAACGCAGAAAGAAGAATGTTAAGAATTACTTTTTTCATATAGACGCGCGTGTTTGCAACAACTATTTATCTTTAGGGCACTTCTAAAAATTCCACGTTTTTAGAAAATCGCCAGTTAAACAATTATTTGGCACTTTTATACTGCTTTTGGTTTTCTCTTGGTATCTTTTTGATTTGTGCTTAGTTACAATGCCCGCACTCTCACCCCACTTCGTGATACTCGCAGGGGCCCCGCATTGCGCCCTCGCACAATTCAAAAACCTACTCAAAATAAAACTCAAAATCAGCATAAAGCAATTTTTAGAAGTGCCCTTTATTTTTACGCTTAGCATACACAAGTATCATCAAAATGAATTTTATAAGCGATATTAGCCAGACAATAGACAATATTACACATGCAACGATATTGGATTCGTAAAAGAGTACAATTAAAATAGGAAGAATAAATATACAAATCAGATTCGAAGCAGAGAAATTATTATCATTTTCATCTTGTTTGATATCTTCGCCTTGTTCAGCAGCATGTTCAGTCTCAGCAAGTAATTTCTTACGCTCCTCACGTATAGGTTTGCCCACAACCCATGCTCTATAGAAGAAATACGCAGCAGGAATAAGTGTTAAGACAATACATGTTACAACTTCCGTTGTATCGGAATATACATGTAAATCACTCAATACGATGATTGACAAAATGGGTATCACAAAAATGGAAGCAACAAAGGCAAGTGTATATAAGTACACTTTAGTAATAGGTTTCATACGATTATCTTATTGCTGTATCTGTGCTTTGATAATGGCACTTATCTTAGGCGATATATGCTTGTACGCATCGCGTGCGGCTTGCTCGTAATTGTGAGTGTGTCCGCCTTTTTGACTGATTTGATCCTCGTGGATACGCTGATTGGTAACTGTTTTGTCGATGCTGACAGTGGCATCTACGTAGCAGAAATAAGTACTCACGCCCCCTATATCGCTCTTGTTGTACTGTCGGGCCGGTGCCTTGACGTAGATGGCCCAGTCCGCCTCTGTAGCACTATTCACAAACGTACAACCAAGTTTGGACAACTCGCCTTGTATCTCCGACTTGAGCGTTCCATAGTTTGTGCCAAACATATCAGCGGAGCATTGCAGGTAGATGTTTATGCCATGCTTGAGGTCGGCTATAATACCTGTCAGCCGGTGCTGCAATGTGCGTGTCTCTTGCAGTTGGAGCGTTTCTTCGTTTGCGTTTTCATCCACGGCAGCAAGGGTCTTTTGTGCATCATCCACCTCGTCGAACTGCGGTATCGTCTTGCCAGCTATATCCCGCGCCTGAATCTTTTGCCCGGTTGCTATCAGTTGGTCTATCTGGTCAAGCGATGTTTCTATTTTCGTTAGTCCGACGGTTATTTTCTTTTCCAACTGCCGGATCAGTGTAGTTTTCTTCACATACGCAA
>JAFSXJ010000098.1 GCA_017444065.1 Paludibacteraceae bacterium
CCAGAACCGGACTTTGAATTTGACGATACTGCACAATACTCCTGGCGGAAATTTGGCAGTAATGTCACTTGACAAAGGGTCACTTCATAACAGCGCGGGGGTGCGGCTAAAACAGCGCGCAGGTGCGGCTAAAACAGCGCGCAGGTGCGGCTGTGTCATCGCTATATGCAGTTATCCCGTGGAATGATCATCGCACATTTCCCGATAGCTGGCAATGTCGCCTCTTTAATGACCGCCTACGAAAATACGTCGATTAGCCGCCGCTAACAAATGAGATTAATAAGTGACGCCCTCCCAAAAGGGAGAGCGTCAAACTTTATGTTTCAGTTGTGTGCGCAAACCGTATTGGTAGGTTCCATGCGTGAATCGCTGCCTGTGCTGTCAGCAACATAAACCTGAACATTTGCATAATAGTATTTACCAACGGTACCTGGGTAATAAATTGGTGTTCTATAATAGGTATAGCCTGTTCCAAGCATTAAAGGATAGTCATCGGAACTATACTGGGCAACACAGGTAAAGATGCCGGTTGGAGAGGATCCTTCGTAGATATAGATATTTTTGGCACCAATCTCGGTGGCATTTACGACGGCTGTAACATCAGCAGTAACAGCGACGATACCGCCACTTTTCGCAGTTGCGCCAACACTATAGCTGTCCAGATAAGCGCTACTGTCCTGATTGTCAGGTGGATTATAAGCAGCAAGAGCGAATGCGCTACAAATAGATGCAAGGGCACCTATGATAAGAAACGACGAAATAAGCCGCTTAATGGAATGAGTCATAAACTAGTTACCTCCATAAATAGATAATACCATTTGATTCAGTTCGTCTGCAGACACTGCACCTGAAATTCTGCAATCTAACGTTCCGTTTTGCCAGGTGGCTTTTTCGGCAGAAACATCGGAAACAAGATAGTAATTAATGCCATAGAGTTTTAATGTTTGGCTATCAAGCTGGTTAGATTCGATTTTTCGAGTATAGTCCGAGTTGATTTCCGATGCCTGCATTAATAGATGCCCGTCAGTTGAAGATAGACTAATGTAAAACCTGACACCTTGTTCTGCGTGGGTGGCATAAATATCGGATATTTCAAACCGTTCCGGAATCCACGTCGGGAACAATGGTGCAGTAACACCAAAATCACTCAGCATATCCTGCACGGTTTCATAATACCTTGTTTCACCCTCAGCTAACGGACGCTTGGTAATCTGTGCATACTTCACATCCGCTGCGCCAGTATGGAACACTTCCGACGTCTGCCCAGTCAACAGCTTGAACAGATTCAGATTCCCCTGCACAGGCACGGCAAAAATCAGAGCTAGGATTGCGGCAACCAAAAGAACCTTCCAAATGGTTCCCTTTTTGGTACGGTGTGTCTCAGAAGAAATGCTGTTATTGTCTGCGACAGGCTTGTCCTCGGCAGTTGCTTGCTCCGCGAGTCGCTCATGTAAGCGCCGCAGTCCAGCTTCAGTGTCGAGAGGTTCATCCTCGGGTAATGGATCGAGCTCATCTAGCGCGTCGAGAACACCTTCGAGCATGCTTGCATCGAACTCTTCATCGCTCGCGCCAAATAATAGCCAGTTCAATTCCTCCGAGAGCAGATCCTTCATCTCTTCATCCGAGATGACATGCCCTTGAGATTGCACCAGCTCTTCCCCGGTCCTGTCGCTAGCCGAGATGTTGCAGGCGTCAGGCATGAATCACACCTCCCTTATCCAGCATAGACTTGTCCTTTTGTCGATTTCCATCGATTTTTGCCCGTAACTCAGGGTGCTGCTGCAAATACAGTTCTCGATAATGGTTCTTTGCGCGGACAATACGCATAGAGCATGCGCCCAGGCTGATGCCGAGTGAGGCAGCAATCTCGCGACATGGGATTGACTTGACACAGTTTTGATACAGCAAATCGCATTCGTCTCTGGTCATCCCCGGAGGAAATGGCTCGCTTATCTCGAACGTATGGGCAGGTACCCGCCTCAGCACGGAATAGTCTGAGACCAGTATCTCGTGGTTCCCTCTCTTCTGACAATAGTTTTCAAGTTTGTTGCGCATGACGATAAACATCCATGCGACAATATCCTCATGCTGACGCAATCCCTTTTTGGTGACTTGCTCGCTGAGTGTGGCGAATACCGTTTGTGTAAGGTCTTCCGCCAAGTAGCTGACGTTGGGTAAATGGGCTCTTCTCACAAGCCTACGTGCGCAGTTGGAGATGTGCTCATAGTACTCATTAGAGATTTGATCCACCCATTCTGCATCAGTCATTGTTTATCACCTTCGTTAGACCTTCAATAAGAGACCGAGTCGGCTCGGCAATAACAGGAATAAGCTCGGGAGGGCACGATTGTATCGCTTTGTAGAGAATGTTGGTACGATCCAAGGGTGACTGACCGGCAAGGATCTCATCATAACTCACACCGAATTCGTGAGCGATTGCATAGACATGCTCTATTCCTATGCTCCGCTTCCCGCGTTCGACACATGATATAAATGAAGGAGACAAGCCTAATTTCTCGGCGAATTTGGCCTGTGTCAATCCAAGGCTATTGCGGAGGTTAGCAATATTTTTCCCAATCGTTAATGCAATCTCGCTCTTATCCATTGTGCATCCATCCCATTCAGTACTATGGGTCGATTATAATGACATACAGTGCAAATGGAAACGGGCTGACAGTCAAGATTCAAGACTATTTGTCAAATTTTGGAAAATTTTTAAAAATATTATCGAACTCTGTTGGTTTTTGGCTGGCTCACCAAATATATATTATAGGGACAAAAAGACAGGAGGAGTCAGGCATGCATGAAAACAACGATAAGCAGAGAGACGAGCAAATGCGGCGGATCTATGCGCTTCTGAGCAAGCTGGGTGCAAACCCATGTGGCAACTCATTCTTCTATACAGCGCACGCAATATACGTGGCGATAGAAGATCCAGACAGCAGAGCGCTTGTTACGAAACGTCTCTATCCGGCGACGGCAAAGGCGTACCGGACGAACTGGCAAGCGGTTGAGCGCAATATCAGAATCTTGATCCAGACTGTCTGGCAGAGGGATTCCGCCCTGCTGGAGAAGATTGCGGGCAAGGAGCTGCCGAGCAAACCGACAGCTGCAAACTTCATCGGCATCCTCGCGGAGTATCTATCGGAGGACGAAGAGAGGCTCCTCGATGCTATGTAAATACCTCGCGTTTCGCTGTGCGAGTGCAAGGTGCAGCAAAACATGTTACATACATAAGATATGGATCAACACGCTGCACAATGCGCCCTTGCAGTCAACTCCATTTAGGTACGCACAACACCACGCGGCCTTGTGCCGCGCCTTGGGGGCATCCGTGGCACGCAAAATGAATCATTTTTGATTCGTTTGTTATGAATCCATGAAGCATGCTAATTGCCACGCTTGTCAACCAGCATATCAGGAAAATCAAATAACATTAATGCCAATGCGAGAGCACATCGCACATCAGCTATCTGGCACCTGCTAGTGGGCGTTTATCATTAGCAGCCGTCGTTTTTGAAATGGTTGAATCAAGAGTAGAGATAAAGCTTTTTACGCCAGCGATGTAAGTCTCCGGTCTGTTGCGTAAGAGGGCGCATACTTCTTCTATTGCGGTTTCCTTGTCTGAGCTAATCGGATCGTTAACAAGCGAGTTACAATCGGTATCCAGCATTTCACAAAATGACAGAAGTGTAGCAACTGACATGCCGCGCTGCCCAGACTCAATATGGGAGATATGCCCACGCGTATAATTCATGAGATCCGCTAATCGGTCTTGTGTCATTCCCTTTGCTTCTCTGTGGCTCTTGATATTGGAGCCAATAATCCGCTGATACGCGGGAAAGGATGAGTCGTCTTTTCCGACATTCTTTGATTTCATGGAACCACTCCTTTGTTGTCTCTGGGTTCCATTATAATTGTCTTTTGCGGCAGCGGTGCGGCTCTATAGACGCGATAAAATGTCTTAATAGGTCACATATTGTAAATTTCGCGAGAAACGTGTTGAGAAATGGGCCTCTCGGCAAATAGATAGATTATCAGACAAAATGAAGGGGGCAGCATTATGCGCAATCTTACAGAAGCGTATCCGGACGAGGAACTTTTGGGGATTTGCTGGATACTATATGGGCTCGGCGTAAATGTGAGCTGTAACGGGTTCTACCATACAGCCTACGCCGTATGGCTCGCGAAACAGGAGCCGGAACGTCTGCGGTTTGTAACCAAGTGGCTGTATCCGGATGTTGCAAAGAGCTGCGATACTACATGGAATGCTGTCGAGGCGAATATCAGGCGGGCTATCGTGCAGATCTGGCGTAATAACCCGGCGGCGATTCAAAAGCTGGATGCAGACGGCGCGATCAGGAGACCTACTCCGACGGAGTTCCTTGCTATGATCGTCGCTCGGGTCTTGGTGGATGAGAACGCATCGCAGGCATGAGAGCGATAGAATTCCCGATGCATGTGGGAGAAAGAAAGCGCACAGTATGGCGGGCAGAAATGTCCGCCATGCTTTTTTTGCTTGGAGATGTCAATGCTAAACGTTGTAGGACGGGGCATCGCCGCACAGTCGGGTGTTTCGCTGGAAGAGTCGCACCAGCTCTTTGAAGTGAAATTCTGCTTCCGCTTGCTCGTCCTGCGATAGCTGAGAAAAGAATTCCAGCAGACGCAAAATGAACCGCTCAGCTTCTTGGCTCTCAGAATCATGTTTGACTCCATAAACCAATTCATCCAATGATTTTCCAGTTCCATCCGCGATTTGCAGCAACGTGTTGAGAGATGTATTTCCGGATGTCTCAACCGAATGCAGGGTGGAAGGTGGAATGCCGATTTCGTTAGCGAACTCGGTCATATTCATTCCCTTCTGCGCCTGCAACGCCTTCAAAGTGTCTGCAATATTGTTCGTTTGCCCCATGGGTATTTCTCCTTTTTCTGCTATAATAGCAGGAAAAGCGACCGATTGCACAGCGAGATTTCGTATATCGTCACGATATTTCGGATATCGCTTTTGCTCGTGGGGGGGACGTACTTTCATCATCAGATTATACATTTTGAAGACAGATGATTTCCCGATACAATATGTTGCGCATGTCGAATTACGTCGAACGATTCTTGTCAATTCTCGACAAATTTTGATTGCGAAACCTGTCAGCACATGTTATTTTGAACACACGCAAAACGAACGACGTCGCGTTTTTGTCGAAAAGGGTGGTTGGCCGCTGCCCCACAAAAACTGAAAGGAGCCAAAATTATGGCTAAGATCACAGTCGTGCTCGCGGATGCGAATGAGGAGTTTGCCTCAATGCTGAAAGAGGACATCGAGAAGAGCGGCGACTTTACAGTC
>JAFSXJ010000099.1 GCA_017444065.1 Paludibacteraceae bacterium
GTCAAATACAAGATGATTCCACTGACCACCCTTTACGTCAGGAATGTTCACATAGTCATCCGTCGAGCCGTTTACAACCGGATAAATCTTAATCTTGCCGTCAGCAAGCGGATAGATATCAATATGGAGGAACGAATAACCAGTCATGTCGGTTTCTGCAAACTCCCAACCAAACATACCTGTTTCCTTAGCGGCATAGAACAAAGCCTTGTCGCCCTCAGCCAGTTCGCCTTCGAACATCTCAGTCGGTTCCCACCAACCGGCAACCAGTGTACCGATAGAAACAGGAGCGGTTGCATAAGCGTCGGAATAGATAGATTTAACAAGCCCCTTGTAGGTCTTCGGAGCCGGAGCAGCAGCCGGAGCAGCCAAGGTCTTGGTAGCTACAGCGATAGCCTCAGCAGCGTTTCCGCTCTCGTCAGCAGCGATAACGGAGAAGTTATAGTCGGTGTTCGGCTTCAAGCCCTTAACCGTGATAATAGCCTCGGCAGCGGAAGCGGCGTTCTTGGTAGCAACAATATCCTCGCCGTTTTTAACGGTATAAATGATAGCACCCGAAGCATCGGTAGCTTTCACCTTAATGTTTGCCGAGAAGTACGAAGCAGCGTCAGCCACAGCGGTGAACTCAGCCGGAGCGGTCTCGTCAACGACAGGAACTACAGTCGTATAGAAGTAAACGTTGTTCACCCAGAATGTTTTCTCGGCAATGTTATCAAGCTTAATCTGATAAACATTCGACCAGTTCTCTACACCTTCAAACTCAGTGAGAGCAATTTCAATGCTGTTCCACTGTTGACCAACGAGGTTCTTGGTAACCCGTTTCTCTGCGCCGCCATGAATAGGCACGATACCTATAGAAGCGTCAGCTGCAATCCAAATATCCAGATGGAGTTTTTCCATAGAAGAGCAGTTGAGTGCATTGTCGCCTTCGAACGTCAGGCCGAAATAGCCGAGGTTGGTGGTGACAAACTTCTTACCGAAGGTCTCTTGCGTATAAACAGTACCACTACCCCACTCACCAAAGCCGCAGTCAGCGCCATAGGTTGCAGAGTAAACAGCCTTCACCTGGTTAGCAGGCCATTCGGGAGCAGCAGGAGCTGCATCCGGAGCTTCAAGAGCAGCAGCCTTCGGGAACCAACGCGGGTCACCGAGGTTGCTACCATCAGAACCTGCCTTGAGAGCGGGAGAAGTAGCAGCAAGTGTATAGTCAGCATTTGCTGCATCCACAAATTGCGGATCACGGCAAATACTATCCGTCACGGTCACGCCACTACCATATTGACGCTTGGTCTGATAGTTGAGGTTGTGATGAACGCTTCCACCATACAAATAGGTAGCGTAAATACTCTCTTCCTCACCCTCCGCAAGCGGGTTCATCATAATACAGTTGCAAACCTCAACATCCGGAGATTTGTACGACTGAATCATGCGCTCGTAACCTTTGCAGTTATAGAAGGTGCAGTGATCCACTCTCATTTTAGAGGTAGCTTGCGTGTTATTGTTGTTGTTACGCAAATCCAAAACAGCGACCTCACTTAATGTAATGTTTGCAAAAGTACTATTCTTAACTGTTAGGTTGTCACATGCGTTCGTGTCGTTCGGCAGCGTACTCTTTGAGAAATAGAACGGAGCCTTTGCGAGGTCATGGAAATAGCAATCTTCAACGATGCAGGAGTCAATGTGGTACTTTTCCCAACTGCTTGCGATATACTGCGTAAACTCCTTGAATTCGCAATTCTCCATTTTCAGGAACTTGGGGGAGTTATCGTAGAAATAGAAGCAATAGCCCTGGCCACCGTCTTTGCACTTGAAGGTGATTCCTTCAACAATCAAAGACGCTTTGATTTTGAAATAGCCATTCATCACAACAACCGGTTTTTTACCTTCTGCAGCCTTGATAACTACATTGTGATTTACCGGCAGAGACTGGTTCTCAAGATACTCGCCGTCTTCCGTCAGCAGGATAGTATCACCATCCTGTGCGCCACGTTCAAGCTCTACATAGAGAGTGTAGCCATCGTCACGCGTTCCCTCATGACACTGAGTCGGCGTAATCGGCCATGTCTTTGCACTTGCTGTCAACACCATCAGCATTGCAGCAAATAAAGAGATAAATTTTCTCATAATGATTAGAATTTTGGTTAATAAATATGGGTTAACTTGATTTGTCGTAATATAATTTAAATTACATTCAAATACTGTTTGAAGGCTGTTCGATTATGGTTAAACTCCGGTTTGACCCCGGTTTGACCCCGGTTTGAGCCTGACTAAACCTCGACAAAGTCTCGAGCCGTACCATCATCAATCTGTCACGTCAACCTGATTTGCCTACACGTCACCGAGAATTTCTGAATAATAGCGTTCGATGTGTTTTTTGAGCTCTGGTATATCTTGTGTTAGGGTTACCCATAACAAATCTTTGCTAATATGAATATAATCGTGGACTAAAACACTCCGCATATTAATGATTGGACGCCAGTCAACTTCCTTGTGCCTGTCACGGAAACCGGCAGTAAGCAAATTTGAGGCTTCTCCAATGATTTCTATCTGCTTAACCAAGCCGTAATAAAAGAGGGGCTTGTTCAGTAATTCGCTCTGGGAATACGTCCCAAGACCATCCTCTATCACTTGTATAGCACCCAAGATGTGCTCCAAGCGCTCCCTATCACGCTCATGCTCTCTCATATATAAGCATTTTATCACGTTTAGCGGATTCTTGCGCAAAGGGCAGCAATTCGTCCGTTTCCACCAAGTCAATCGGGCGGTGAAGCAAGTCCTGCAAATCCAATTTCATATTCACATATTGGAACAATCCGATTGGCTTGGATTTGTCAAGATCAATCATGATGTCAATATCGCTGTCAGGCGTATCTTCCCCGCGCGAACACGAACCGAACAAATAGGCTCGGTTAACAGGTTGCATGGCGAAGAACCGTTGCATACGCGGAATCATATCTCTCACTTCGGCAGTTGGCATATAGTCCGAAATCATCATAATCGCTCACAAAGTTACAACATTTTTCGCAAATAAGCAAATAATATGGCTCAAAAAAGTGAGAATTTTATGTTTTTTCGGCAAAACAGGGATTTTTGCGGTCAACAATTACCCAAATTACCCACAAAGCAAAGCGCAATATATAATTTTGGATAATTCGGATAATTGTTGACTAACCACAGGCTAACCGCTACTTGACAACCTCACCCAGCACGTTGAAGGTTACATCGTTGCGACGGATTAGCACCTGACCGTTTTGGAGGAACTTGGACAAATCCGCATCTGTTTCCACCTGATCAACTGCCTGTGTAGCGTCAATGTAGAAGTAGCCGCCAAAGTCCGCCCATTCGGCGTTACCGGCAGGACGGAAATAAACAATCTTCTGTCCTGCATGAGCTGCATCGATGATGTACTCAAAGCCGATAGTGGACGGATACCAGGTCTCATCCTCTTCGGATATACCTACCACCTTGATGCTCATGCCTTCCTTCAGCACGGTTTCCAAGACGAACTCACCCGGAACGGTTTCGCTCTCCGTGAACATATAATCATCCTGGACAGCCCACTCGGTCATCGAGCCTACGAGATAGTAGGTTGGCGGTTCGGGGCAATCTGTCTCTTCGATAACAACGTCATAGACCTCGATGACATCACCGGCTTTTGCATAACCGAAGTCGAGCACCAGAATACCGTTGCTGCCTTTTTCGCCGACAACACCGGCTACTACTGCGTCGTAGATATACTCCTCGCCTGCGCCCAGATTGATGCTCTGGTTCTCGTAGATGACGTTAGGCGTATTGTTGTCGTCCTGCCATTTGAGCGTCACGCCGTTCACGTCATGGTTAGCCTTCAGCTTGAGTGCTACGTGATAGCACTTGCCGTCCTCAGCAGGAATGCCCTGATACTTGACTTGAGCCTTCCACTGACCATCCTTGTTGTCGCGAATATAAACGGTCACTTTTCCGGCAGCCTCATTGTAACTGAGATAGGAGTTGGTCTCCTGCGCCCAGTCAGCATCGCCGAACCAGCTGCTCCACGGTCCGAGGTCGACAGCCTGCGCCAGGATATAGCCTTCGTGCCAGCCGTCACCACCCTGTCCGTCCGGACGGAAATAAATAGTATATTCGCCGGAAACAGTCACCGTGAAATTGTTACCCATACCGGTCGGATACCAGTCGGAATCAGCAATCGACAAGCCATCGGACTTGGCCACCTTCAACTCGTCACCGGCATACATCAACAACGAAATCATGTACTCGTTCTCATTGGCGGGGTTCTTTACGAGTTTGTACTTGGCATCTGCCACCCAGCCTGTCATATTGCCGACAAGGTAATATTCCATCTTCGGAATCCAGCGCGGGTCACCCAGGTCCGAACCTTCCGTACCTGCGCCCATCAACGGCGAGCCGCCTTTGACACGCAGGTCACCATTGGCTGCATCCACGAACATCGGGTCCTGACCGGTGATACAATCGGTCTTGGTAACAGCACTACGTATGCCGTAGCCGTCATCCTTTACATAGTTATACACCAGGCAGTTGTTCGCCGCGCCGCCTTCCATATGGATGGCACGCAGATTGTCGGTACTTTCCGGCATCGCGAACACGCAGTTGGACACGACTGCGTCGGTGGTCATGATCTTACCGATAGCAGCGTAGTCGGTATTCATCGCCTGCACGTTATAGAACGTACAGTGATCAACGCGCACCGAAGCACCGGTTGCACGTACATCAATCACACCTGCACTGTAGCCGGTAGTGGTGGCTATGTCCGCAAAGGTAGAATTGGTGATAACCAGAGCGCACGCATTGGCATTCTCCAGAAAGACACAGCTCTTGAGGGCGTTATGGAAATAGCAGTTGTTGATTACCACCGAGTCAAGCCGGCGCGAGGTAGTGGAACGGATAATGGCTGCATTCTGCGTCCAGCCGAAGAACTCGCAGCCTTCCAAAAAGACCTTTTTGTCGGACGTATCGTCTGCCGGAACAATAATATTCTCATAACTGCTTTTGTCGCTAAGGTGACCGCAGTCGAACTTGATATTGATGAATCTGGCTACTCCACCGGTTTTGAAACGAATCGGGACTTGGGGTTGCACGATTACTTCGGCACCTTCTTCCGCCTTAACCGTCACATCCTTGCCATGAAAAGCGATATAATCGCTATTCGACTCCACATACGTACCGGCTGCCATCACAATAACATCACCGGTACCGGCACTTGCCACCGCTTTACGCAACGCATCTGTTGTGCCGGAGTTGATATTAATCACGTTCGCATTCGCAGCTAACGCCACCAGCATTGCAGCGAAAAGATATGATAACTTTTTCATGATGAATTAACATTTAATTGGTTCTACTTACTTAACTACCTGCCCCATCATATCATAAATCACACCGTTCTTGAGGATAAAGATTTGTCCGTTGCGGATGAACTTCTGACCTTCCTGCATCTGTGTCTCAACATTGTCCAGACCGAGGATGATAGGTGTGTGCTCTTTGGTGCGCACAATCTTCATCGTATTGATGAGGTCGGCTGTCCCGTTGGTGTTTGCCGTATAGGAGTTGACATGAATGCCATCATTCTTCACCGTGAACTTGGTGAACGACGGTGCCCCCGGCTGACCGAACATGCCGGTGAACAGGTCAAAATAGTTCTCCACATTGTGGTGATTGCCGTCGAACAGCGTCTCCGGATCGGTCGAATACTTATCTTCCATCTTTTCGCGGCTGTACGGATAGTAGCGTTTGCGTCCGCAGGTAGCGCCGATGAAATAGAGCGTACCATCGTCGGTGCAATAGGTTCCGCCTTCAATACCCGTCATATTCGTATTGGTATTGACAGCCACATGGACGGTATCCGTTACGGCACCTTCCACTACGGTGCGGGTGTCGGGGTTAACAGGACCGATAACTTCGTAGCAGTGGTCGTGACCCTGGATAGCCAGGTCAATCTCGCACTCCTTGAGGATTGGCAACATAATCTCGCGGAAAAGAGGAATCTCCTTGTCAATCGAGTGACCGGAGCCGGAGAAGATGTTCTTGTGGGAAAGCGTCACACGGTACTTGGTGTTCGGGTGCAATGCGATCTGCTCCTTGAACCAGTTCTTGACGTCGGTGGACAGGTAGGTGGACTTCAGCGACAAATCGCTACTTCCATCGGCACGCCACCAGTCCTGAAGCGAGTAAACGAGGAAGAGTACGTCACCATAGACGAAACTGTAGGTGATGCCGTGGAACTGCGGCTTGGTTTGTGCTGCCGACCAGAACTCGGTATTCGTATTGAAGTGGTAGTCATAGTTGAGCAACGGGCTGTCGTCGTGGTTGCCGTCAGTTACGACCATCGGCATCTTCATGATAACAGGACGGATAGACTCTTCAAACCAACGCTCCCACTCCCATTCGGAGTTGGCATCGGTACCGGTCTCGACAAAGTCACCGGGGAAGAGGCAGAAGCGTGCTTCGGGCACGGTGTTGGCGGCTGCCGTAGCGCACCACTTGGCGTTCTCTACATACTCGGCATCCTGGATATGGCTGTCGGACATGTAGAGGAACGAATATTCACCTTGTGCCGAGTTCTGCGTGCGGAAATGGGCAATCTTGCTCCAGTGTCCGTCGTAGCCCACACGCCAGCTGTATGCCGTACCAGGCATGAGGTTGGTAGCCATCGCCTTGTGGCTGACATAGCGGAAGGCCGTCTTCGTAGGCATATGCGTAGCCTTGAGCAGCCCCGAGGTGGCAACAGCGTAACGCAGCGGTACGGTGGTCGTGGCTTCTGCTTCGAGCGTGAGCACATTCTCGCCCTCAAAATCTGCCGCTGTGGCATAAGCCTTGGCTACAATCTGCACCTTGCCTTCAGTGATGCCTTCGTTGGTGAACCAGGCGAATGCCATGTTGGTACGCGGATTGCCGTTAAAGTTAGCCACCATGTTGTACGGCTCTTCTTTGCTGACCAGTTGAGCAGCCGCAGCGTACATCGCCTCAAGCTTCTCGTCAATAGTTGCAATCATCTCCTCGGTAGCGGCAAAGCTGTCGATACGTGCAGCCTCTTTGGCTACCCAGAACGGGATAAACGACGGAATCGTATAGTCCTCTATCTTATATTGTTCGTCGGCTTCGAGCACCTCTACCGGATAGAGTACGGGCGGCTTGGGAGTGATAACAGCCACCACGGCATCCGTAAAGCCACCGTCAACACTGGTAGCGCGGATAATCGTAATACCTTCACTCACACCGGTAACTGTACCATGTGCATCCACCGTGGCAATGGCCGGATTGTCGCTCGTCCAGTTCAGTGTGCGGTTGGTAGCATTGCGCGGAGTGAAGAGTACACTCAGTCCCTCCATGCTTTCCGCGTGAATGAAGACGCTATCCTGATAGATATTGAAGCCCTGGAGAGGGATGACCGGTGCATTGGGGTCGTATTCATAGGCTCCCACATCAACGCCTTCGCCTTTCGGGCGGGCTACGCCGTTGAGGTCTGTAGCCGGAGCCTTGTCTGCCAAACCTTTGTCAATCAGGAACGAACCTGCTTCTATCGACCAGTCGGCCGCCTGCATAATAGCTATCTGGGCAGCGTTGGCAGGAACGCCCACAAAATTGGTCGGTGCAACGAAGTGCGGTCCGTCAGCTGCCGAGTTGTCGGCATTGAGCGTCAGACTGAGGAAAGGCTCGCTGTTGAAACCCTGGTCAGCGATATTGTGGCTGGATGGTGCACCGGCGATATAGTTGACAGGATCCGTAAAACCCTCTTCTGCCTTGTTACCCCACATGACGGAGTTAAATACATAATTATCCGAGTGGATACCGGCATACTTGGCACCATAGTTGTTGGTGAACGTACAGTTGATTACCTCACCTGCGGGGTTGTACACGCCGCCTGAGTTAGGCCAGCTGTCGCCTGCCGAGTTGTTGTACAGCACGCAGTTACGCATGCTGCCGCCACGCAGTACGACCGACGCATATACGCCTTCGCAGCCACGGATGATACAGTTCTCAATCACGGCACCCGTATTGTGGATGGCACCGCCCGAACTGTTGGCAGTACAAAGCTCTATCAAGCAGTTGCTGATGACGGTAGGCAGCGTCTTGTCCGCTACGTCCACGTAGATGGCACCACCAGCCGACTGCGAATGGCAGTCACGCATAATACAGTTGTTCACCGTCATGTTGCCGCGCATATAGATAGCACTGCCCGATGACGAGTACTCCGCATGCTCCATAATCAGGCCGTCGATGAGCACCGGAACGGTAGGTTCGGCTTCTGCCTTGATTAGAATCTTGCCAAGGTTGCTTCCGTCCATGATGGTTTTGAACACTTCGGGGTCGCGTGTGTCGCCGGCGGAATTATAACCACCCATCATCGACACAAACGAACCTGCTTTAATCGTAACCCGCTCGTTGTAGGTGCCGGCGGCTATAAACAGTGTGTCACCGTCGCCACATGCACTAAAGCCCTTCGCAATGGTTTGCATGGCGTTTGCCCACGACAAACCATCCTTGTTGTCATCGCCAGTGGCCTGACTGACATAATGGTTAGCGGCTGACGCGCACAGTGCTACTGTGCAGGCCGTCAAGAGGAATAGAATACGTTTCATGTTATACTAATTTTGGGGTTAATGTCGTTTTATCTTACAGCGAAGGAGTAGGCACAGAGTGCGCCTTGGTGCGAACCACCTTCATCGTGTTCAGCAACGTTGCATTGCCTTCGTCGTCATCGGCGGTGTAGGAGTTGAACTCCAGGCAATCCTCCTTCACCGTAATCTTCGTGAAACACGGAGCCTCAGGCTGACCGAACATACCGGTGAACAGGTCGAAGTAGTTCTTCACATTGTGGTGCTTGTCATCCTGCAAAGCATCGGGGTCTTCCGTGTACTCATTCTCCATGCGCGCTCTGGTGTGCGGATAGTAACGCTTGTGACCGCAGGTTGCGCCGATGAAGTAGAACGTACCGTCGTCGGTGCAGTACGTACCACCCTTGTAACCGGTCATGTTCTTGTTGTTACCTCCCAGCTCCGGACCACCTTCGCGATCGCTGATGGCACTCAGAATAGGCGTGCAATCGTCGGGGTTAACCGGGCCAATCACTTCGTAGGTGTGGTCGTGACCTTGCAGGGCAACGTCGATCTCACACTTCTTCATTACCGGCAGCATGCAGTGGCGGAATACAGGAGGCTCTTTGTCCGTCGAGTGGTCCGAACCCGAGAACAGATTGAAGTGAGCCAGCGATATACGGTACTTAGTGTTCGGATTCTGAGCTGTCTTGTCGCAGAACCACTTGCCCACATGGTCGGTCAGATAGATAGAAGTCCAGTCGATATAACTGTGTTTCTCACGCCAGAAATCCTGCATCGAGAATACGAGGAACAGCGCATCGCCGTAAACGAAGCTATACACGATTCCCTCAAACTGCGGAGCATCGGTATAATCAACATTGAACTCGTTGTTCGTGTTGAAGTGGTAGGTATAGTTGATGTTCGGGCTGTCGTCGTGGTTGCCGTCAGTCGGCACAAGTGCCATATTCATAACAATCGGATTGAGCGACTCCTCGAACCAGCGCTCCCACTCCCATTCGGAGTTGTTGGCATCGCCGTCCTCAACAAAGTCACCGGGGAAGCAGCAGAATCGTGCTTCCGGCACCGTCTTAACCACAGCCTTGGCGCAACGACGTGCTTCGTCGATATACGTCTGATTCTCAATATGGCTGTCGGACATCACAACGAACGAATATTCGCCCTGGTTCTCATCCTCGGTGCGGAAATGGCCTATCGGGCTCCAATGTCCCTCGTAACCACATCGCCACGAGTAACTTGTGCCCGGGGTAAGGTCCTCGGCCAACGCCTTGTGGCTGATGTATTTATAGCGGACATTGGCTTTAATACCTGACAGATTGACAATATAACGCGCCTTGCCGGTGTAACGTAACGCCTTGGTCTGCGTCGCATTGGCAGCAACCGTTATTACGCTTCCTCCTGCAAAGTCCGCCTCGGTGGCATCCTCCTTGGCTACAATCTGCACCTCACCCTCTGTTACACCGTCGTTGGTGAACCAGCAGAAGCCCATGTGCGTCTTGGGGTCACCGTTGAAGGTAGCAACCATGCAGTACGGCTCGGTCTTCGGTACAAGCTCCGTAATCTTCTGACGCATAGCCGCAAGATTGGCTTCGCTGGCATCGTTCGCACAGGCCTGAATAGCAATCTTCAGTTTCGTATGGCTGGGCACGGTCCAGTTGTCAGGAGTGTACAGCGAGTCCGCAAGCTCCCATTCGGTCTTGGGGACATAGACCTCGGTCGAGTCATCCGGCTTGGGCTCGGGGTTCGGCTCGGGTTCCGGAGTGGGAGGGTTACATGCTGCCAGCAACGCTACGCAGCAAACCATCATGAAGTAAAAGAACTTTCTGTTAGCCTCAACGGCACGAGTAACTTTTTTCATATTCGATGAATTTAGTATTGTTATTTAGTTATCGTCATTGCATTGAACAGTTCGGTCTTACCGTTAGGCAGGACCTTGAAGGACTCAATCAATATGTCGTTCTTCCTTATAGTCACGCGCGTGTAGGACGGTGCGCCGGGTTGTCCGAACATGCCGGTGAAGAGGTCGAAGTAGTTATCCACCTTGTGGATATGCTTGCTGGCATCCATCTCCTCGCGCGTCAGCGGCGTGTAACGCTTGGCACCGCAGGTGGCCCCGATGAAGTACAGCGTACCGTTCTTCACATTGTATGTGCCGCCTTTCTTGCCCGTTATGTTCGCTATCGGGTCAGCCTTGACCGTCTGCCGGTCGGTGATGGCGTCAAGCAGCGGCTTGCGTGTGTCAGGGTCAACCGGACCGATGACCTCGTACGTATGGTCGTGACCCTGCAGCACAAGGTCGATATGGCAGTCTTTCATCACCGGCAGCATCGTGGCACGCAGCAGCGGTGTCTCCTTGTCGCGCTGGTGGTCGGAGCCCGAGAAGAGGTTCTTATGCACCAGTCCTATGCGCCACTTGGCGTTCGGGTACTCCGCCACCTGACGGCGGAACCAGCCGCCGAGGTCGCGCTCCAGATACTCCGATGTACCGGCTTGGTAATCGTACTCCCCACGCCAGAAATCCTGCTCGGAGAAGGCCAGTAACTGCATGTTGCCGTACTCGAACGAGTAGTTGATGCCCGCGAACTGCGGACGGACCTGCGTCGTGAGGTTGAAAGTTGTGTCGGTATTGAAGTGGTACGAGTAGTTCAGCAGCGGACTGTCGTCATGATTGCCGTCGGTCGGCACGATAGGCATGCGCATGATCACCGGACGCAGCACCTCGTCAAACCAGCGTTCCCACTCCCATTCCGAGTTGTTGTCTGTGCCGGTATCGACAAAGTCGCCCGGGAACACGCAGAAACGTGCATCCCGCTCGTAACGTGCCACCGCCTCGGCACACAGGCGCGCGGCATCGATATATTCCTTGTTCTGAATATGACTGTCGGTCATATAGATGAAGCTGAACTCTCCCTGCTCGGCATCCTCGGTGCGGAAGTGCGCAACAGGACTCCAGTGACCGGCTGTCCCTACACGCCAGGAGTAATCCGTTCCGGCTTGGAGGTTCTCCGCCAACGCCTTGTGGCTGACATAGCGGAAAGCGGTATGTTTGTCTATCTTCGCCTGCTTCAGGATGCCCGAAGTAGAGATGGCATAGTGCAACGGCACAGTCGTAGTCGCCGTGGCAGCTACGGTCAGCACGTTTGCTGCAAGGTCAAAATCCTTAGCCGTGGCATCCGCCTTAGGCAGGAGTTGTACCACACCGTCGGTCACACCTTCGTTGGTGAACCAGCAGAACGCCATCCGTGAAGCCGGGTCGCCGTTGATGGTAGCCACCATGTTGTACGGCTCCTCTTTCGGCACAAGCGGAGCAGACGGGTCCAGAAGATGCGCTATGAATGAAGGTACGGTGTAGTCCAGCGGCTGAGGAATCTGAACGAGGTCCGTCGGAGCATAGTCTCTGGGCGAAGCCGGCGGCATAGTTGCTATGCGATGCGTAGGAGCACCGATGCTGTAGTCGGCTGCAAGCAGGATAGCCTCCTCCGCCTCGGTAATCGGCACACCGACAAACGTGCTCGGGTCGCGGAAATGCGGACCGTCAGCAGCCTCGTTATCCGTATTCAGCCACGGTTGGCTGAAGAAATGCTGCTCAAAGCCCTCATCCGCCCTGCTCATGCCGGATTCGCTCTCGTCGGAAACATAGTTGCTCGGATCAACGAACCCGTACTCGCTCCTGTTGCCCCACATCGTGCAGTCATACACCGAACTCTCGCTATGGATGCCGCCGTAGCGGTCGCCGTAGTTGTTCGCAATCGTGCAATGAATCAGCGTACCGTCGAAGTTAGCCACACCGCCGGCATCCGGCCAGTCGTGACCCGTAGCCTGACAGTTATGGATCAGGCAGTCCTCAAGCTTGGCGCCCAACGCCGATGCTTCGGGCAAGTCGCCTTTAATCAGCACTCCGCCGCACTGCACACCGCTGCAGCCGCGAACAACACACCGGCGCAGCGTCACCTTGCCCCGCAGCCATGCACCGCCGCCACGCTGGTTATGAAGCGCGTTCTGCAGCACGAAGTTCTGCACCAGCGTCGGCTGGACGATGTCCTGCTCACAACCAATCAGCCGCGTGCCCAAGCCCTTACCGTCCAGAATAGTCTTTCCGCCCGTTCCGTAAGTTCCGTACTCGTTTATAATACATCCGCCGATGACAGTTATTCCGTCCTTCAGCACGATGCCTTCATAGTACGTACCGGCTTCCACCAGCAGCGTATCACCGGCCTTGCAGTTGTCGATGCCGAGGCGGACAGAGCCCTGTGCGGTCTCCCAACTACGGCCGTCCTCACGGTCATCGCCATCGGCGCGCACATACCACGTAGCCGCCGACGCATTCAGCGCCAGCGCTACGAGGTACAATGCTATGTTAATGAGACGTCTCACAACGTTGAAGAATTGTTGGTAATTTGGGTAATTGTTGACTTATTTTAATCACCGCCAGCCAAAGCGCTCGCGCCCAATCTTCTCCACATCCTCACGGCAGGTGAAGGCGGTCGTGCCGCCGGCTGCGGTCGTGTTCACCGCACCGGTCATGTTGCCGTACTCCTGGCACTTGTCCAGCGCATCGCCGGCTGCCAGACGGGTGATGAAGCCCGAGTTAAACGAGTCGCCTGCACCGATGCAGTCCACCACGTTCTTGTTCAGCAACGCGTCCTGCTTGCGGTCGGACATGCCCTTGCGCATCAGTATCGAGCCCTTGCTGCCGCACTTGATGACAGCGGCGTTGGTATAAGGACGGATAGCTTCCAGTGCCTCTTCGAGCGTCTCACAGCGGGTGAGGAACTTCAGCTCGGTCTCGTTCGGCATGAACACGGTTACCAGAGGCAGCACCTTCTTGTAGTCGAGGTCCCACTGCTCGGCGGGGTCCCACTGGCTGTCCAGCGAGGTGGTCACACCGTTCGCCTTGCACAACTCAAGGATCTGCATCAGGTCGCGCTTGACGGCACTCTGCATGTAGATACTGGAGATATGGATATGCTTGGCGGTCTTGAACACCTCGGGGTCGATGTCCGCAAGACCCATATAATCCATCGCACCCTGATAGGTCAGGTTGGCGCGGTCCTCGTCGTAGCTCATGCAGATAGTAGCGCCCGTGGCGTACTTGTTCTGACGGATCAGGTAGCGGGTATCCACACCTTTCTTCTGCAGACTGGTCTCCACCAGATCGCCGAAGCTGTCGTCACCGATCATGCCGCAGAAAGCGACCTTCGCACCAAGAGCCGCAGCGTTGGCGGCGAAGATAGCAGTAGAACTGCCAAGAGTCAGGGTCATCTGCTTGGCAAACTTCTCCTTGCCCACTTCGGGAAAGCCCTCGATGTTATTGAGTATCAGGTCAACATTCAGTTCGCCCAGGGCGATAATATCAAAATTTTTCATATTCAGTAAATGTCTAAATGGTTAAATGACCAAATAAATCGTAAATGGTAAATGACCAAATCGTAAATGGTAAATGGCTTTACATTTTGCTCTTGAAGAGTTCATTCATCTTTGTGTACCAGTTCTTGGGATAATCGTGTCCCATCTCCGGACCGAAGATATACTGCTTCTCCGACTCCGGCGTAGCCAGGTTGTTGAACGGCACGATGTTCGTCCGCGGAGGGCACACGCCGTCCTGCAGACCGCTACTTGCAAGCACGGCGCAGGAGATACGCGTAGCCAGGTTCTTCGTGTCGAAGTACGACAGGAACGCCAGCATATCTTCGTCGCTCATCGAGCCTTTGCACGACTTGGCGGTCTCGGCAGCCAAACCGCCTATACTCATCGCATCGGCATAGTCGCCAAGGAACGCCACGTTAGCCGCAATGGCCGAACACGGATAATCGCTCAATGCCGCGCAAGCGTAGGTCAGCGCACCGCCTTGGCTCGAGCCTTCGGCAAAGAGCTTGCTCATGTCGCTTGACTCGCGGGTGGCCATGAACCGTACAGCCTGCACTACATCCATGAACGCACCGCGGTAGTACCAGCTGTCCTTGTCGCCGAAGTGGTACGAGAACCAGTCGCCGTAAATGTTCTCCGTCGCCTCTTCTATACCCGGGTTCGTGCCCGCCGGACGGTTGTTCAGGTACTGTCCTCTGTGCGAGAGGAAGAACTCCGCATTCGCCGAACCGTTGCCCGCAGGACATTCGCATTTGGCTCTGCTGCCCTGGGTGTCGTAGCCGTAGAAGTGCATCACTACCGGGTGCTTCTGCCCGTCCTGAGGCTCGCAGTAGTAGCCGCGGATGGTCACAGGATCGCCGCTCAGACCGTCTGGCACCGACTGCATCTCCACCAGCCAGACCTTGCGCGAAGAAGTGCTCTTTTCCGTAATCTCGGTGAGCTTGGCATTCATGTCGATTGCCGACAACTGGTCTTTCGCCGCCTGCCAGAACTCGTCGAAGTCCGGCTGGTTGTCCGGTGCGGAAACAATCTTGAACGGGTCGATGGCAAAGTAGAAATGCCTTGCCGCCTTGCCGTTGACGAAACAACTGGCGCGATAGATACCCGGCTCCAGGTTGTCGGTCGTGGTGAACACGAACTCCTGCGTGCTGCTGCCTGCCACGGTTATACTGTCCTTAACCGTCGTCACCTCTTTCTTCGAGTCGGTGCTTATCTTCACGATGGCCTCCAGCTTGACGGCTGCCTTGTTCGGATTCTCTACGGAAACAGTTATCTGCGGCTTTTGGCTCCATACCCAGTCATCCGTCACCAACACACTCTGCTTGATAAGCGACAGGTCAGGTTCCTCCGTCGGCGTCGGTTCCGGCGCAGGCGTCGGCCCCTTGCACCCTCCGCATGCACACAGCGTAATCGCTAACAATGCAAATAATATATAGGCAGGTTTCTTCATATCGCTTTAGTTATTTGGCTTTCGACTTTCGGCTATTCACTCCCCTCCCTCCCGCTCGGGGTTCCCGAGGGAGGGGCAGGGGGCGGGTCTGTTATTTCAGATAATCATTCAAATTCACAATATTGAACGCGTTGTAGTACTTGTCCATATTGTGCTCGATGCGCATCAGCACGATCTCCTCGGCCTGGATGCCCAGACGCTCCAGGTTGTCGTACAGCATCTGACGGGCTACCAGTGCTTCGGGTTTCTGCCAGATGTAGCGGCAGCCGGTCTTCACCAGCCACTGCTGGCGCTCCTTCGTGCACTCGCTCAGGTCTTTGCCTACCTCGTCGCCGCGCAGCCATTTCTTCCAGCGGTTCGACTCATAAACGCACTGCCACAGCACCTGCGTCATATTGCTCAGCTGGGCAACCTTGCCTTCGGCGTGGAGCTTCTTCTCCACCTCCTCGAGCTCTGCCAATGCGTCGTACTCGTTCATCGTGAACTCCGGACCTACGTTGGCGGCGCCCAGGCCTGCCTTCGGATAATCCTCGGGGTTATCCACGTCGTCGCTGTAGTGACCCTTGATGTAGCTGCCGTACGGACGAACCTTCGCGGTGAGGTTGCGAGCCACCTCGGCGTCGAAGAACGTCGTGTGCAGGTCGGTACCCACCTTGCCTACGATGAAGCACGGCCAGATGTCGTCCAGTCCTACCTCGTGCAGACCTTTCTTCAGTCCCTCCAGGAACGTGTCGAACGTCTTCTCGTCTGCCAGACCGCCGTGAACCTCTTCCGTACCTACCTCATAACTGATAGGAGCGATGCCGTGTGCCTTGCGGAAATCCTCGGCATGCTTGATCAGCTCAACGGTACGCTTTACCACCACGTGGATGTCAATGATCTCGCCTTTCGGCAGGAAGATATCCACCGTCGGGTCAACGTGAATCAGGTCGTAGCCTGCCAATATTGCTGCCTCGTAGCTCTTCTTCACGCCGTTCATCGCGCGCTCGGTGTCCCAGCGCTCAATGCTCTGCACGTCCTTCAGCCACGGACCGCCGTGGTCGATGGCCACTACATACGGACCGGTGTAGTTCACGGCTGCTGCCTCACGGGCGAGGATCTTCGTGAAGATCTCCTGTGTCATGCCGGTGTAGCCGCCGTCGCAATCGACTTGGTTAAGCGTCGTCGCGAAATAAATCGGCGAGTTGTTACGTTTCGCTGCGCGGAACGATGCCTTGATTACGGACAGGGAGTTCGGGCACGCTGCAAACAGTGTCATCGGTACTCCGGTTGCTTTCTTTCTTTCCTCCATCACGCGGAGGATGTTTTCTGTCTTTGCCATAATATTGGTTATTTCTTTTCTAATTTGTCTATTATAATCTATCGTTTCAACTGTCTGATATCTTTGTTTCAGTTGTTTGGTATCCACGTTATCTATTTACTCCCTCCCCTACAAGGGGAGGGCCGGGGTAGGGTCTTCTTTTTTATTCGTAGATGGTGACCCCTTCCACCACACGGTGGATATTGCCGCTCACGCTCGGCGCATCCGGATTCAGCCCGTGTGCCTTCGATGCGTAGAAGCCCAACAGCTGTCCTACCAGCACATAAGGCGCGATGCCGTAGAAATCATTCTCCGCCATGCCGTAAGGCATCTGCACCACCAGGTCGGCCTTCACCTCAGGCAGCTCGGGCTTCTTGCCCGCAATCACGATGATCTGTGCCACTGGCTTGTTGTTCGCATCCACCTGACGAACCAGGTCACGCTCGTAGCGTTCCACGCTCTCCTCGCCCGTCATCAGATATACAACGATCGACTTCGAGTTCACCACGGCTTTCGGTCCGTGACGGAAACCGAGGAACGAGTCGAACTTGCACACCACTGCACCGTCCGTCAGCTCCTGCAGCTTCAGGTGGCACTCCTCCGCGATGCCCTTCAGTGCGCCCGATCCGAGGAACACACCGCGCTCGAACGGACGACTGGCAATCTCTTTCAGCTGCTCCTCGTACTCGGCTATCACAGCCTCCGCATTCTTCGCTGCCTTCTCAATCATATCCGCGTCCTGCTCCAGAGTGTCTATACGGCCTAACATCAGGCAGGTCAGCAGCATCGTCGAGAACGAACTCGTCATAGCCAGACTCTTGTCGTCCGTCTCTTCCGGCAGCAGCAGCGACAGCACGTTCTCCTTGCCTTGCGCCTGCTGGGCTAACTTGCCGTTCTTGTTGCAGGTGATATACACGTGTGCCACGTTCTTGCACAGCTTGTTCGCCAGGTTCACGGCGGCCACGCTCTCGGGACTGTTACCCGAACGGGCAAAGCTCACAAGCAGCAACGGACGCTCGGCGTCAAGCAGGTACTTCGCATGCGTCACAATGTCCGTCGTCGGTACGCTGCGAACGTTGCGCCATAGCCCGCGCATAACCGGACACAACGCATCGCCGATGAATGCCGATGTGCCGGCACCCGTCAGTACGATGTCCGTGTCGGGAGTGAGGTACTTGTGCATGAATGCACTGATCTCAGCCTTGCATTGCAGCAAGGTTTGCAGCTCTTTGCGCCACATCGCCGGCTGCTGATGAATCTCATTAAACGTGAAATTGTTCATATTGAATGGATTTTGAATGATTTGTTTATCAATGGAACTTGGAATGATTTGTTGCGTTGTGATTTAACTAATGTTTTTGGGGTTTATGGCTTTTGACTGCTTTTACTCCGCAGGAGTGCAAGATTAGGGGATAAAAGCTATCTAAAAGCTTGCTTTTGAGTAGGTTTTAGCCACTAAGCGTGCATAGAGCACAGCTCAAAAGTAGTCAAAAGGGTTATTGGGGTTTTTGTTTAATTAAAGGTAGTCAAAAGGGTTATTGGGGTTTTTGCTTAATTTTGGTAATTGTTGACCACTCTTCCTACTTTCGCGACGCAAAATTACAAAATTTTCCCCACATTTCGAAACTATTTCGTATGCTGTAAAGCATACTTTCGAAACAATTCCTCGTATCTCTCTGATTATCTGCATCCAACGCGCACGATTTAGCATTTCGCAACCTTTCGAAAACAATCCCCGTATATATCGACCAAATTTGGGCGATTCCAACCGCCATCCTCAGCGATTCCAACCGTCATCCTCAGCGATTCCAACCGCCATCCTCAGCGATTCCAACCGTCATCCTCAGCGATTCCAACCGCCATCCTCGGAATCGACTCGGGGTTTAGTCGACTCAAACTCGACCCGTAACGGGGTGATTACGGGGTTGTTTCAGTGTAATTAGAGGGTAATTAGAGGGAGATTGCCCATACGTGACGGGCTTGTAACCGAATATTTATCAGCCAAATTTGGCTGATTTGTCCAATTATTATACCAGCAAAAACCGTGCCAAACTCTTGCAATTCACCGCTCCCGACAAATCGAAACATCTCGAAACCCAAACTCCATCCACCGCATTCTTCGCAACACGCTGTAAATA
>JAFSXJ010000010.1 GCA_017444065.1 Paludibacteraceae bacterium
CTACCGTTTCCACGACCACGACAAACTGGCTCACTATGCCAACGCCGCTACCGATATTGAGTTCAAGATGCCATTCGGATTCAAGGAGGTGGAGGGTATTCACAGCCGTACGAACTTCGACCTCTCGCAGCACGCCAAGTATAGCGGCAAGAAGATTGAATACTTCGACCCCGAACTCAATCAGTCGTACACCCCGTATGTTATTGAGACCTCTATCGGCGTGGATCGTATGTTCCTGAGCGTGATGTGCGGTTCGTACAAAGAGGAGCAACTGGAGGGCGGGGACGTACGTGTTGTACTCAGCCTGCCGCCTGTGCTGGCCCCCGTCAAGGCATGCATCATGCCGCTCGTAAAGAAAGACGGTCTGCCCGAACTCGCCCACAAGATCATGGACGAACTGAAGTTCGACTTCCGCGTGCAGTATGACGAGAAAGATAGTATCGGCAAGCGTTATCGCCGCCAGGATGCTATCGGTACACCGTTCTGCATCACGGTCGATCATGACTCGTTGAACGACGGTTGCGTTACCCTGCGTTACCGCGACACGATGGAGCAGGACCGCGTGAAGATTGAAGATCTGCACGAGATCATCCGCCGCGCCACTGACCCGAAGGAGCTCTATCGCAAGATTGTAGGCGACAAACTGGAGGATTCGGACGAGTAATTGCATGCCGGAATGACAGAAGACAGATAAAATACCATAAATGTGCATTTTTCTTTGAAAAAATTTGCATAATTGATATTTATTTACTATCTTTGTAGTCGCAATGAGTGAGGGGTCTGAAAAGACTCCTCATCGCTTTAATAAGATGGGGTGGTTCAGGATGGTTACGGTGGTTCAGGCTTGAACAACGTTAAACAACTTTGAACAAAAAGCAACGATGTGAACAGATGCAGACAAGCAAACAAGACATACAAACCGTGATTGAGCAGTTCCTCAAGGGAACGGGCTACGAGTTGATTACCTTAGATATTCATCCGGATAACACCATCCTTGTGGAGGTGGATCGTCTGGAAGGGACAGATGTCGATTTCTGCGGCGAGCTGAACCGCAAGCTGGTGGACTATCTGGAGGCGCAAGGCGAACCGGATTATGCGTTGGAGGTGGGCAGTGTGAGCCTGGTGGCGCCGTTCAAGACGAAGATGCAGTACAACAAGCATCTCGGGCATGACGTGGAGGTGCTGCAGGCTGACGGCAAGAAACTGCGCGGACAGCTGGTGAGCGTGGATGACGAGACGTTCAGCGTGGATGTGGAGGAGAAAGTTGAAGTGGAAGGCAAGAAACGCAAGCAATTGCAAACCGTCACGCACACATGGGGATACAACGAGGTGAAGTACTGCAAGTACGACCTGAAATTCTGAATAAAAATAACAACAACATACAATGGCAACAAAGAAAACTAATTCGGTTAATCTAATCGAAATCTTTAAGGACTTCAAGGAGTTCAAGAACATTGACAAACAGACCCTCATCAACGTATTGGAGGAGTCTTTCCGCAGCGTGATTGCGAAGATGTACGGCACGGACGCAAACTACGACGTGATTATCAACCCTGACAAGGGTGACCTGGAGGTGTACCGTAACCGTCTCGTCATGGAAGACGATGACGTCGCCAACGAGAACACCCAGATTGCCCTCTCCGACGCCCTCAAGCTCGACGACGAGGCAGAGGTCGGCGAGGAGGTGACCGACCGCGTGGACTTCAGCGTGTTCGGACGCCGTATGATTCTGAACCTGCGTCAGACGCTGGCAACCAAGATTCTTGACCTGAAGAAGGAAGACCTGTACATGCGTTACAGCGAGAAGCTCGGGCAGATTGTTTCCGGCGAGCTTTATCAGGTGTGGAAGAAAGAGATGCTGCTTCTTGATGAGGAGAACAACGAGCTCTACCTGCCCAAGCAGAACCAGATACCGACGGACTTCTACCGCAAGGGCGACACCGTCCGCGCCGTGGTTGTGCAGGTGGATAACAAGAACCAGAACCCGAAGATTATCCTCAGCCGTACGAGCCCGCTGTTCCTGCAGCGCCTGTTCGAACAGGAGGTGCCCGAGGTGCATGACGGCCTGATTGGTATCAAGAACATCGCCCGTATCCCGGGTGAGCGCGCCAAGGTTGCCGTACAGAGCTTCGACGACCGCATTGACCCCGTAGGCGCATGCGTAGGTATTAAAGGTGCGCGTATTCATGGAATCGTGCGCGAGCTCAGAAACGAGAACATCGACGTCATCAACTATAGTTCGAACATCAACCTGTACATCCAGCGTGCCCTCGCTCCGGCAAAGATTTCCTCGATGACCATCAATGAGGAGGAGAAGAAAGCCGAGGTTTACCTGAAGAGCGAAGAGGTCAGTCTGGCTATCGGCAAGGGCGGCTACAATATCAAGCTTGCCAGCATGCTGACCGGCTATGAGATAGAGGTTTATCGTGAGATGGAAGGCGAGGATATTGAGGATATCTACCTCGAGGAGTTCAACGACGAGATTGACCAGTGGGTAATCGACACCCTGAAGGCTGCCGGACTGGATACCGCCAAGGCTGTACTCGCGGTGGATAAGGACGAACTCATCAAACGCACCGACCTCGAAGAGGAAACCATCGACGATGTGATTCGTATACTAGAAGCAGAATTCGCAGAAGATTAGGATTTTGGTTTTCTTTTGGCATCTTTGCGTTTTTGCCTCGGTCACAATGGTCCACATTGCTCCCTTGACAGAAAACACAAATCTGCTCAAAACAAACTCCAAAATCAGGGAAGGTGTATAGGGATAGATGGTCGAATGACCCAATAAATGCAAAACAGTAAATAACAAGAAATAAACTTTATGGCAATCAAACTGATTAAAGCGTGTAAGGAACTGAATATCGGCATGGCAACTGCCGTTGAATTTCTCGCCAAGCAAGGCATGGCTATCGACACAGACCCCAACCTTCGAATTGAGGACGATATCTATATGCGTCTTGCCAAAGAGTTCAACAAGGACATGGCGCTGAAGATGGAAGCCGAGCGTCAGCAGCAGCAACGTCAGGAGCGCGATATTCAGAAGGTGCTGACTCTGGACAGTGCGCAAGCGGAGGCGGACAAGAAAGCCGCCGAGGCTGCCCGCAAGGCAGCCGAGGAAGCTGCCGCAGCCGCTAAGAAAGCCGCCGAGGAAGCAGCCCGCAAGGCCCAGGAAGAGGCTCAGCGTGCCGCTGAGGCTGCCAGAAAGGCGCAGGAGGAGGCAGAGCGTATAGCATCTGAACGTGCTGCAGCCGAACGGGAAGCCGCTGAGGCTGCGCGCTTGGCTGCAGAAGCAGAGAAGGCTGCCAAGGAATCGAAAAAAGAGCCGGCACAAGCACCGGTCGTTGAGAAAAAGCCTGTTGCCGAGCAGCCCAATGAGCCGAAGGAGAAAAAGAAGACTGAGATCTTCACGCTGGGCAAACCCGTGCTGAAGAACAAGCCCAAGGTGGTCGGCAAGATTGACCTTGACACGCTAAATCAGGCCACTCATCCCCGTCAGAAGACGAAGGAGGAGAAGAAGAAGGAACGCGAAGAACGTGAGCAGCAACGCCGCGCAGCCAACGCTGCAGCAGCAGGAGGCGAGAAGCGCAAACGCGAGCGCATCAAGCAGAACAAGGTCGATGTCAACGACGTCAAGAACCAGAAAGGCGGCAAGAACGCCTCAAAGAAGAAAGGCGTGCGCGTAGAGATTGATGACGAGGAGGTACAGCGTCAGATCAAGGAGACGATAGCCCGTCTGCAAGGCAACAAGGGCAAGACTGCCACCTCCAAGCACAAACGTGAACGCCGTGAGCAGGAGCGTGAGAAGATGGCAACTGCCGCTGCTGAAGAGCAGGCACAAAGCAAGGTGCTCAAGCTCACCGAGTTCGTGACGGCGAATGACCTGGCTGTGATGATGAACGTGCCGGTGACGAAGATTATCGGTACGTGCATGTCACTCGGCATGATGGTGAGCATCAATCAGCGACTGGACGCTGAGACCATCAATATCGTAGCCGAAGAGTTCGGATTCCAGACGGAGTACGTGAGCGCACAGGTGGCGGAGAAGATTGCCGAGGAGGACGAGGCGTACAGCGAGGAGGATATGGAGCCTCGTGCACCAATCGTTACCGTGATGGGTCACGTTGACCACGGTAAGACATCGCTGCTTGACCATATCCGTAACACGAACGTCATCGCCGGTGAGGCAGGCGGTATAACGCAGCATATCGGTGCGTACAACGTCAAGCTCAGCGAGACAGGCAAGCACATCACCTTCCTCGACACCCCGGGTCACGAGGCGTTCACCGCCATGCGTGCACGTGGTGCACAGGTGACGGATATAGCTATCATCATCGTTGCTGCCGACGACGGCGTGATGCCGCAGACGCGTGAGGCTATCTCACACGCACAGGCTGCCGGCGTACCGATGGTGTTCGCCATCAACAAGTGCGACAAGCCGGGCGCTAATCCCGACAAGATAAAAGAGGAACTTGCCAACATGAACCTGCTCGTGGAAGAGTGGGGCGGTAAGTACCAGAGTCAGGATATATCCGCCAAGAAAGGTACAGGCGTGCACGAACTGCTTGACAAGGTTCTGCTTGAGGCCGAACTGCTTGACCTGAAGGCCAATCCCAAGCGCCGTGCAAAAGGTTCGGTTATCGAGTCGTCGCTGGACAAGGGACGTGGTTATGTGGCTACGGTGCTTGTGTCCGACGGTACATTGCACATGGGTGATGTGCTGCTGGCAGGTACGTTCCACGGCAAGGTGAAAGCGATGTTCAACGAGCGCGGTCAGCGTATTCAGGCAGCCAAGCCCGGTGAGCCCGCCGTAGTGCTTGGCTTGAACGGCGCACCGCAGGCGGGTGACGAGTTCAACGTGCTGCCTACCGAGCAGGAGGCCAAGGATATAGCATCGAAGCGCGAACAGTTGCAGCGCGAGCAATCCATCCGCACGAAGAAACACGTCGGGCTGGAGGAGATTGGACGTCGTCTGGCTATCGGTGTCTTCAAGGAGCTGAACCTCATCATCAAGGCGGATGTGGACGGTTCGACTGAGGCACTCGCCGACTCGATGATTAAGCTCTCGACCGAGAACATTCAAGTCAACGTTATCCACAAGTCCGTAGGTGCCATCAGCGACAGCGATGTC
>JAFSXJ010000100.1 GCA_017444065.1 Paludibacteraceae bacterium
ATGTGCAGCTGCAGCATTACCATCCATTGTCATAAATTTCTTTTCTGCCATAATATATTGTATTCTAAAATTTCGCTGTTTTCACCTCATAAACCCGTCCGGGCTTTGTAGGAGTTTAGTATAAGAATCCGAACAGCCACAAAGGTATTGCGTTGCCACGGCCGTACTCAATGTTCGCTACTGCAGTCGGACGGATTGGTGTACGAACCGGCATCTTCTCCTTGACGTCGAAGTAGTACTTGCCGTCAATCACGAACATAGCGTTGCGTTCCGTCGAGTTAATCTTGTGGCACGAATGAATCGAGTTGTAGAAGAACGTCTCGGCTATATCCTGCATCGTTATATCACGTGCAAAATTCATGTAGGCGATATTCGTGTTCTGCAGATAAACCTTGCTCGGCTTGCTGGGGAAGGACTTGCCCTCATCGTACAACAGGTTGATGAGTCGTGCGCGCTGCATGTAGCCCAGATAGTTCATCGTCGTAGCACGCGACGTCTCTATCTGCTCGGATAAGGTCGATACGTTCGGCACGTACGGAGCGTTCTCCATAATCAGGTACAGCAGTTTGCGTATCTTGTTCAGGTACGGCACGTCAATCTGCTTGATAATCAGCACATCAACCTCCAACGCCATATTCATCACACGGAGAAGTTCCTCGTTGAAGTTCCTGTTCTCAAGATACGACGGATAGTAGCCGTGATGCATGTAGGCGTCGATGTACTGCTGCGGACGAACCTGACTGAGCACCTCACGGGCGATAAGCTCATGGTGCTGCAGGATATCCTCGAGCGAGTACGTGTCGAGTTGCACATGCGCCTGTAAGTTCAGGTACTCACGCAACGAGAAGCCGCGGAGATTATATACCTTCACGATACCCTGGAGCTCCTTGTTCTCCTCGCCGTCAAGATCCATCACAGGCGAGGCGGTGAAGGCGATATGCAAGGCTTTGTACTTGTCGTAGCACAACCGCAGTTCATGCGCCCAGTTCGGATACTTGAACACCTGATCGAGCAACAAGGTTTTGCCGCCTTTCTTCACGAACTCCGCAGCAAACTCCAGAATAGAGTGTTGCGAGAAATAGAAGTTATTGAAATTCACGTACAACGTCTCACCGGGAGCCTCGTGTGGCAAACGGCGTGACTTCTCACGGGCATACGCCAGAAGAAAGTCGGTCTTACCGACACCACGACCACCTTTGATAGCTATCATGCGGTCGTTCCAATCGATCTCGTCCATCAACTGACGTCTCATAGGTACCTGAACGTGCTCTATCAGATACTTGTGTGTTTGAATAAATGGATCTAACATATTACTATATTTGGTAATAGATGGGTTTATCGTATCTTGAAATTGTCCTAAATACTATATTTACACAATTCGGGTGCAAAGTTACAAAAAAAAAATGAATTATGCAAGCATTTTGCAAAAAAAATGTTGCAAAATCGAAATTTAATGCAAAATAATTGTTTCAAAACGATTTTTTTCGTACCTTTGCAGCGTGATTCCGGGCTTATATACACCACAAAGAACAATCATGCACATGCAACGGCTGCAATCCATCGACCTGCTCAAACTTTTCGCGATGTTCCTGGTTATCTGGGGACATTGCGTGCAGTTTCTGCTCACGTCATATTACTTGGACGAACCGGCATACATCTATATCTATTCGTTCCACATGCCGCTGTTCTTCATGATTTCGGGACTGTTTATCCATGGCGGAGTGCCTGCGGCTGCTGATTGCGGCAAGCATCTGCTAACCCGAGCACGCCAATTGTTGCTTCCCTGCCTTAGTTGGGGACTACTGATGAGCCTGGGCAATCTTGTCCAGCCGCTCATCAACGGCACGCATTCCGACCATTCGTTGTGGTACACGCTCGTGTGGAACTTCTGGTTTCTCAAGTCGCTGTTCGTTTGCTTTGCGCTGTGGTATGCCGCAATCATCGTGCTGCGTCGCCGCTGGCTGGCGCTGCTGGTGTCGCTGCTTGTCAGTCAATGTATTACAATGTGGGAAGTGCAATGGTCGTACCCCGCGTTTGCCATAGGCGTACTGATTGGTCCGTACCTGAACACTATGCGTCTGCGCCGCAGACCTATTGCACTCACGGCGTTCATCATCGGCGGAATCATGCTGATTGGCTGGAACAAGTCATACTTCCTTATCCCGTCCGTCTGGTCATGGGCAACGCTTGCTCCCAAGGCGATTGTCATGAGTATAGCCATGCGCATCTACCGCATCTTTATCGGCGCATCGCTCAGCATCGGATTCATTGCCCTGTTCCTCGGGCTGGATGTCCAGCCGGCTTATCCCTTTGCCGCACGTCTTGCCGATTGGGGCAAACTGACGCTCGGTATATATATCATTCACTCGCAGTTCAACATTGTCCGCGCACGTCTGTTCCCCACTCTGCTATGCTGCGACAGCCTCAATCCGTGGCTGTTCAACATAGTAATAGCACCGCTTTTGACTGCGGTGCTATTACTCGTTTCCATTGGTCTGACGCGACTTATTACGCTTCTTCCCCGGCTGTCTTTCTTCTTGCTCGGAACGCCATGGCCAAAGCGGCAATCAGCGTGAACAGGAAGACAGCCATACATGCCAGTGACAGTGTGTCGCCTTTCTTTACCGCTTCCGGTTCAAACACCATCGTCAGTTCATGCTCACCGGCAGGAACACGTGCGGCGCGTAACATATAATTAACGCGTGCGATGGGCAACTCCTGATTGCCGTCCACGTACAGATGCCAGCCATGCGGATAATAGATTTCAGAGAATACAACAATCCGCTCATTTGCCAGCATCGTCCTGTAGGTTAATTCGTTCGGCTTGTATGCGCCGAAGTCAATCCTGTCGCCATCCGCAGCCGCATTCGCGCCGTTCAAAACCTCGGCGAACGATGATTCAGCAACAGCCACATGCCTAAGGTCAATCGTGCCAAGCGCCTCTATTTCCTCGTTCGGATTAGCGGCTGTCTGCACCTCATCGATGAGCCATGCCGGCCCGAACGCCCAAGGATTGGTGACAGGCACGGGTTGCCCGCCTTGCGTCGGCAGGACGGCATACTTCATATTCAGCATATTCAGTACGGGGAACGCTGCGCCTTGTGAAGGATCAAGTTCCAGTCGTCCGCCTGTACGGGCAGCAACCTGCATGAGCGGGTTCATCTCCTTGCTGATATGCACATCAATCAAATCCTGATACCTGCGGAGTTTGGCAGCCGAGTAACCGCCTATCGAGTGCAGGTAGTAGCCTGTACGCGCCTCGTTGAACGTGTTCGTACTCATGTTCAGCACGCGGTAGTAACTGTCGTCCTGCAGAATCTGCTTCTCGTACGGCAGTATGGCAAAGGCTTTCTGTTCCTCCTTTTTCGAGGTGAACATGTCATCGTTGCAGAAGCGCTTGTCCACCGCCCACATGTCTGCCACAATCAGAACGGTCAGAGCGATGCCGGCAATCACGGTCGCGTTCTTTTTCTCCTTATTGTACTGTGTATATGCGTACCAGTAGGTTACTGCTCCGCCCAGCAGCACGAACAGCAGACTACGCCATGCGTCGCTGCGGATGAGTGCCTGACGCTGGTCAAGGATAAGGTCGTATATCTGCTGTCCGACCTGCCCTTTCCACGAGGCATCGTAGGACGAGGTTACATCCATCGAGCCGGAGAACATAGCAACCAACGCACAGATGCCGGCGGTTATACCACCTGCGATAAAGATGCTCTTGCGTACGCGACTCCATGCCAACTGATTGTCGCTGATGGCTTTCACGCCGAGGAACGCAAGCAACGGAACGGTTATCTCCGCCACAATGAGGATAGATTCGACAGCGCGGAACTTGTTGTACATCGGGAAGTAGTCGAAGAAGAGCTCCGTCAGCCACATGAAGTTCCTACCCCAACTCAGCATAACGGAGAACAGTGTTGCCACAAGTAGCGCCCACTTATACGGACCGTCAACTATCAGCAGTGCCAACAGGAACAGGAAGATAACGATTGCCCCCATATACACCGGCCCCGATGTAAAGGCCTTTTCGCCCCAATAGGTCGGTGCGTGACTGCAGAACTGCTGTGCCTGACGTTTGGGTACACCGGCCTTGATGAGGTCATTCTCCAGTTGCGAGCCTTTGCCGAGGTTGTAGCCGGACGCACCACCCATATAGTTCGGCACGAGGAACGTCAGGCTCTCGCCTATTCCCTCACTCCAGGCGGTGGCGTAATCAAGGTCCAGACCTTTGGTTTTGTTCACGGCGTCGGTCTCCTTGACAAGGTCGGAGTGCCCGCCGCGCATCGTTTCCTGCGCGTACTCCTGGTTGGTGAAGATGTTCGCGCTGCCTATGCCCATGCCTACGGCAAACGAGGCAAAGAACACCAGCGAGGCAATAGCGAAGTGTTTCCACTCTTTGTCACGCGCGGCTATCGCCAGTTCGGCGAAATAGAGGATGCCGAGCATCATACAGATGTAGTACGACATCTGCGGGTGTACGAAGAACCCTACCGGCACGAAGAACATAATCAGCAGCGCGCCTAACCAATACTTCTTGCGGAACGTCAGGTAGTAGCCGATCACCACGGGCATCATCCATGTGATGGAGATGGTTTTTCCGCCGTGCTGCGCCGCGATGATGACGAAGAAGTACGACGACATCGCAATCGCAAACGCGCCAGCCACGCTCAGCCACTTGTCCACGCCGAACGTACGAAGCAAGGCAAAGAACGCCAGCAGATAGAAGAAGAAAATGAGGAACGTCAGGTACGGGCCTTTGTGCAGCACCTTGAATATAGGCCGCAGGATGGTTGAGGACATCGTCTTGCCTCCGCCAATCTGGTAGTTGGGCATGCCGGAGAACATCGCTCCTGTCCAGAACGTGTTACCGCCGGCTTTGGCATATTCGGCACTCTCGTGCACCGCAGCCTGGGCATTGATGCTGTCGCCGGCATAGATGACCTTGCCTTGCAGCGACGGCCAGAAGTACACAGCCGCCGCAATCGCGAACAGCACCCCTATCGCCACATAGGACGCTATGGATTTCCAGTCAAATTTCATCACTTAACATTGATAAACGGTACAGTTGAACCACCGGCCATATATGTGGGGAGCTTTCCGTCCCACTTCTCGATAGCGTCCTGACGGACGAGCAGTTCGTTGAGGCTGGCAGCCACGGTTCGGTTGTAGTATGCCTCGCCGTCAGCCTGAATACGCAGAGCTTTGGCTTCACCTTCGGCTTTGGCGATGGCAATCTTCGCATTCGCTTCGGCTTGCTTGACGAGGTTCTCGGCTTTCAGGGCTTCCTGTATAGCCTGGTTCTTCGCCTCGATAGCTTTGGAGAGTGATGTAGGCGGAGTGATCTGCGAGGTGAACTCCTCAACCAGGAATCCCTCGTCGTTCAGCGACCGCTCGAGCATGACCCGCACCTCACCTTCGAACTGTGCACGCGAAGCCATCAGCTCGTCGGAGGTGTACTTGTTGGCGGTGATGCGGTAGGCGTCATAAATGACCGTGCGCATGTATCCTTCTTCGATGTCCTGAAGCGGCTTGCGGTACTTGGCAAACACGTCAACCGCTTTGTCGCGGTTGAGACGGAAGGCCAGAACAGGGTCCATCGAGAACACGGCAGCGTCCTTGGTCGTAACCGTAAACGGCGAGTAGTCAACACGTTGCACGTACACGGGGTACGAATAAACGCTGGTGGTAATCGGGTTGTAGAACACCCAACCGGTGACGGGTACGGCGTCCAGCTTGCCCTGGTCGGTCAGGGAGAACTTCTTGAACTTGATACCAACTTCCGAGGTATCGACAACTGTCATACATGAGAAGATGAGCAGAGCCGCTACAGCCAAGCACGACACAAGGGTGACAACTTTCCTCCGCGTTGCGGGATTTACGTTAACATTTGTTCCCATAATTGTATTGATTTTTGTGATTTGCCAGTTAAGTCGCATATTTTTGCGCTGCAAAGTTACTAATAATAATTGAAAAAAACAAATTTTTCTGCCAAAAGATTTGCAAATACGAAATAATTGTCGTATCTTTGCAGTCGCATTCGGCAAATCGCGCTGACAGATATCGGACGCGACTGCGGTAGTAGCTCAGTTGGTAGAGCATCAGCTTCCCAAGCTGAGGGTCACGGGTTCGA
>JAFSXJ010000101.1 GCA_017444065.1 Paludibacteraceae bacterium
AGGGCTTGTTCCTCGGTCTGAACGCGGCGATGTGGTTCGGCCTGTTCAGCCTGATGTTCCTGGATACGAGCATCAATATCGCCATGCAGCCGTTCAAGATGATGGTCGGCGATATGGTCAACGAGGAGCAGAAAGGTACGGCTTACGCCATCCAGTCCGCGCTGTGCAACGCCGGTTCGGTGGTTGGCTACGTGTTCCCGTACTTCTTCGCATGGATAGGTATCAGCAATCTTGCCCCCGAAGGCGTGATACCTGATTCGGTCAAGTGGTCGTTCTATATCGGTGCCGCCATTCTTATCGCGTGCGTACTATATACATTCTTTGCAGTAAATGAGATGCCTCCTCAGGAGTATGCCGAGTTCCACGGCATCGACCCCAAGGCTGAGAAGAAAGAGGCCGACCCTGGCTTTATCAAGCTTCTGGCAAATGCTCCGTCCACATTCTGGACGGTCGGACTGGTACAGTTCTTCTGCTGGAGCGCATTCCTGTTCATGTGGACTTATTCGAACGGAGCCATAGCCTCACAATGTTTCGGCTGGGACGGCCTGTCTACGGCTGTGGCAGAGTTCCAGAACGCTGGCGACTGGGTGGGCATCGTCTTCATGGTACAGGCTATCGGCTCGCTGTTGTGGGCGATGGTCCTGGCGCCGCTGGAGAAGCGCTTTGGTAACAAAGGTGCTTACGCTATCTCGTTGGTGGTCGGTGCCGCAGGATTCATATCCACGATGTTCGTTACGAACCAGTACGTGCTGTTTGTCTCCTACGGACTGATAGGTGCTGCATGGGCTGCGATGCTGGCATTGCCGTTCACCATCTTCACCAATTCGCTCAAGGGTGAGAATATGGGGTATTATCTGGGCTTGTTCAACTGCACGATTTGTCTGCCGCAGATCTGCGCAGCACTGGTAGGCGGACTGATACTGAAGTTCTGCTGCTCGGGCGAGCAGGTAGGTATGCTGGTAGTAGCAGGCGTGCTGCTGCTGTTAGGTGCAGTGGCTGTCTTCCTGATCAAGGAGAAGGCGGAAGAGTAGTAAACAAATTAAAACCATATATTATGAAGAACAAATCTACAATTCTAATCATGGCCTTGGCCATACTGACGGCCTTTGTGGGCTGTAAAAAGAATGAGATTGACATTGAGACTCAACTGAAGGAACTCTCTGAAGAGACTTTCCAAAGTCTGGAGTATTGCAGCCATGTAAATGTTAATGGCTACAATATGGATGTCATTCAACTCCATTTTAATCATGCCGACAATACGGTAGAGAAAACATCTTTCACGTTTGGCGACGGCATTCCTGCTGCGTATGAATCGAAGACCTATTCGTTTGAGTGGGACGAATTTACGGGTTCCATGTTAGGAAGAAAAGCCCGTCTCGTTGCTGGTGATGATGTGCTGCAATTGCTCTATCTGAACAAGGTCTTTACGTTGTCCGATACTGTGCCGATGACAGAGGCGGAAGCACTTGCTGATATAGCTTCTTCTACTTCATCGAACATTTCCAACTCGGATTGGGCAGCCTATGATCCCGTTTATGTGATGCAGGATCACTGGACAATGGACACCACCTGGTACATTACTCAACGTCAAGGCAAGAAGATTATCGTTGATACGATTACAGGGCGTTTTAAACATGAGGAACAACTCCCTGTCGGTGTCGCTTCGCAGAAGATTTCGTACCTTCGGTTCTATGACGATGCTGCTACCCACAGAAAGACATTGGCATGGTCAAAAGGTGAGCAGGTCAACATCGTTACACCCGATACATTGATTTTGCCTCAGGTACAGGACGCTACAAAGAATGATACAATCATTACATTCTCCATTGAAGAACAACCTGCATCCCGTACCCTTGCGGACACGGCATCTCATTGGAGTCTTGCACAGGTGAAGGACGGCTCATTTGACGTGATATACAAACTTACCGATGCCGGCGCAGATGAGACGCTGCAAATGTCTGCATATACGGATAGTACATTTACACTGGATAATACGATTTATCATAACCTGAAAAAATAATAGAGTATGAAAAACTATAAGATTTCATTACGAGCTGCAGCGTTATCATTCGTGCTGTTCTGCGGCATGACTGCATTTGCGCAGATAACAGCTACAGGTACGGTCATCGATGCAGCGAACGATGAACCGATTATCGGTGCATCTATTCTTGAGATAGGTACGACTAATGGTACGATTACCGACTTTGACGGTAACTTTACCCTGAATGTACAAGCCGGTGCCAAGTTGGCTATCTCCTATATGGGTTACAAGACTCAGGAGCTGGCTGCTGCTCCGAATATGTTCGTTAAGATGAGTGAGGACTCCGAACTTCTGGAAGAGGTCGTGGTTGTCGGTTATGGTGTAGTGAAGAAAGGTGATGCTACTGGCTCTGTCACCGCCATCAAACCCGATGAGATGAACAAAGGTCTCACAACCAGTGCCCAGGATATGCTCCAAGGTAAGATTGCCGGTGTGAATGTCGTGGCGGCAGATGGTACGCCTGGTGGTGCCGGTTCGATCACTATTCGTGGTGGTGCTTCGCTGAATGCCTCCAACAACCCGCTCATCGTTATCGATGGTTTGGCTATGGATGAGAATGGTATCCAGGGTGTGTCGAACCCTCTATCCATGGTCAATCCTAATGATATTGAGAGCTTCACCGTCCTGAAGGATGCCTCTGCTACCGCCATCTATGGTAGCCGCGCTTCGAACGGCGTAATCCTCATTACTACTAAGAAAGGTTCCAAAGGTAGCAAACCCAAAGTAAGTTACGCAGGTAACATGTCTATCGGTACACTTACCAATCGGACGCAAGTGCTTACTGCCGACCAACTTCGCGGATATGCAACCGCCTTGGGACACGGCGAAGAGAAGACGAACTCCTTAGGTACTGCAAGCACGGATTGGCAGGATCAAGTTTACCGCACTACTGTTTCCACCGACCATAACATCTCTGTCATGGGTGGCGTAAAGAACAGTGTAGTGGATATGCCGTATCGTGCATCGGTGGGCTATACTCTGCAAAACGGTGCAATCAGGACATCACAAATGCAGCGTGTAACCGCTTCCGTGAACCTCAGCCCGTCGTTCCTGGATAACCACTTGGCATTCAATATCAATACCAAGGGAATGTATATCTACAACCGCTATCCTGCCGGCGTTGTAGGAGCGGCTCTTTCGATGGATCCCACTATGCCCGTCAAAGGTGAAGCAGTAAACGCCAATGGAGATGTGCTGGTCGCTCAAAACGTCCTCGATAATTGGTTTGACGGCTACTACCAGCGCGTAGTTACCCCTTCAGGATATAACGATGATGCATGGCCTTATACCACTAATGCACAGACAACCGCTAACCCTGCCGCATCATTGGCACACAAGGATGACCGCGCAAATGCAGGTTCGTTCGTGGGGAATATTGAGGCGGACTATAAGATTCATGGTTTTGAAGATTTGCATATTCACGCAAATTTTGGCGCAGACTATTCCTATGGTAAGCAGAAGACCGTATTACCCGTTTATAGTTATGAGAATCACTATTTCGGATGGAATGGCTGGAGTGATATGAGCAAGTATAACCTGCAGTTCTCGGCATATGCACAATACGGACATGACTGGGAGGAGAGCAATCAGCATTTTGATGTGATGGTTGGTTACGAAAACCAGTATTTCTACCGTCACACTCAGAGTGATGGCTCCGGCTTCTACCAGACCACGAATAAGGATGCCACTCTGGCAGGGCAGCCTTATAACAGATATAGCAATATATATATCACGGATAATGCGCTGCAGTCAGTCTATGGCCGTATCAATTGGAACGGCTGGGATCAGGTACTGGTTACGGCTACCTTCCGTGCAGATGCTTCGTCGCGTTTCGCTAAATATAATTCCAAGGGAGAGAATGCACGTTGGGGTTACTTCCCCTCTTTGGCTCTCGGCTGGAAAATCAAAGAGACATTCCTCAGGGATGTTCGTGCAATCAACGATATGAAACTCCGTGTAGGTTATGGTATCACGGGTCAGCAGAACTTGGGTGTGGACTATTATTACCTGCCTACCTACACCACAGCTCAGGACCATGCTTATTACCCCGTTCTGGATGGCGGAGCATCCAATCCTCTGTACGCCGGTACGGATGCCAATGGCAACGCTGTGTATTACACCAGCCGTCCGGGCGTATATAATACCGACTTGACTTGGGAGAAAACATTTACCAGTAATATCGGTATTGACTTTGCTTTCCTGAACAACCGTATCAACGGTAATATTGACTACTATCATCGTCGCACCAAAGACCTGCTCAGTACAGTCAATGTTTCTGCCGGCTCCAACTTCAAGAACCAGATGCTGGGTAACATCGGTAGCCTCTACAACCAAGGTATAGAGTTTGCCATCAATGCGGTGCTTGTTGATAATAAGAATTTCAAGTGGGACTTAGGCTACAATGTCGCTTGGAATCAGAACAAGATTACCCAGTTGCTGTCTGACGATCCTGACTACTTCGTGCCGACAGGTGGTATCAGCTCCGGTACAGGTAATACCATCCAGGCGCACAAGGTTGGCGAAGCAGCATATTCCTTCCTCGTATATGAGACGAAGACTATGGCCGATGAAAATGGTGTGGTGCGTCATTATTTCGTAGATCGCAATAAGGATGGGCAAATCAACGATAATGACAAGTATATTTACCACAATCCCGCAGCACCTGTTACAATGGGTCTGCAAACCAAGTTCCAGTTCTATGGATTTGACTTGGGCATAACTCTTCGTGCAAATATCGGAAACTACGTGTACAACGATGTTTTGGCTGGCAACTTGCAATGGGTGGAGGCTGACAAGGTTTATCAGAACCAGAATGGCGGCTATCACTCTGTCCTGACATCTGCTTTCAACTGCTATTATGGCGACAACATGCGTAGCGATGACATACGCACCTATGTCTGGAACGAAACCGCACAAGCCTACGAAACAGGTGTGGATTCCAAGGGTTCGTTGGTAAAGAACTCTAACTGGTACGCTTCTGACTTCTTCGTGGAGAATGCTTCTTTCCTGCGCATTGACAACATCACACTCGGCTATAGTTTCAACAAGACTGTGCAAGGACGCGCTTACATCACCGTATCGAACCCATGCGTGATTTCATCATACAAGGGGCTTGACCCGGAGGTAGGAGGTGGTATTGACAATAACATCTATCCGCGTAGTATGACTACGGTGATGGGTGTAAGCCTCCAATTCTAACAAGTAAGAGGATTAATAGATTAAAGAAAACTTAAAAATTATAGCGATATGAAATACACAAAAATATTCTTTGCTGCCTTATTAGGCATGGGAATGACAGCGTGTTCGCTTGATAGAACTCCACTGGATCCTAACACTGACACTACGTTCAATAAAGATGCAGTGTTCGCTAAATGCTATGCTACTTTTGGCGTCACCGGACAGAAAGGTCCCGATGGCGATGGTGACGTGGATGGCATAGATGAGGGTACATCATCGTTCTATCGTATGTTCTGGGAACTGAATGAGTTCTGTACAGACGAAGGTTGGTGGATCTGGAACGACGTAGGATTGGCGGATATCCGCACACTGACATGGAGCTCGAGCAACGACTTGGTATATGGCTTGTATTCGCGTCTGAACTTCGATATTACGCTGTGCAATTCGTTTTTGGATAAGACTTCCGACTATACGGATGAAGTGACTTTGGCTCAGCGCGCCGAAGTGCGTATGCTGAGGGCAATCAACTTCTACTATCTGTTGGATATGTTCTATACCGTACCGTTCTCGCTGACTGTTTCACCTAACAAGCCGATGCCGACTACTCGCAAGGATTTGTTCGCATGGCTGGAGACCGAATGTCTGGAACTGGCAACCGATCCGCATATTATCCAGGCTGGGCAGAGATCCAATAAGTACCGTGTCGATCAGGCATGTGCTTGGTTCCTGTTGATGCGTATTTACCTCAACGCTGAAGTATATAACGAGTCCTCACTTGGTGCTCGGGATGGTTCTCCAAGATATGCGGATGCCAAGCAGTATGCCAAGAAATTGATGGAAAGCTCGTACAAACTGCATGGCTATGACAAATCAACGAATACCGCCGTTGATCTGGCGGCTGAGCGTACAGCCGACCATGTTTACTACTCTGCATACCAGCAGTTGTTCATGGGGGATAATGATAATAATGGTGCTCAGGATGAGGCTATCTTCCTCATATATCAGGATGCAATCCATTGCCAGAACTGGGGTGGTTCACGCTTCCTCGTCAGCGCGGTTCGCGATGCCAACTATGTGCCTTTCGGATCGAGTGATACATGGTCGTGTTTCCGTTCCTCACCTGAGTTCGTATATTATTGGGTTGACCAATCCAAAGCGTCCTCTATCTCTTTGAATGAGTATCAGATGCCGATTGCTTTAGGAGACGACCGCGCTATCATGGCTTCAAAGACAACAGCCGGCAAGAAGATGTCCTTGACAGGTAATGAGGCTGCCGATTTGTATGCTTCATGGTCAGTTCTTAAGTTTACAGGAGTATATTCTACCTCCAAGACGACAACTCTGACGGACATCAACGGCAATGATTCTATCGTGGAAGCTCCGTGGATATGGGCTTCGCCTGTAGGTGAACCGAAATGGCCTGATACCGATATTCCTTTGTTCCGTCTGGCAGAGGCTTACTTGACCTATGCCGAGGCATGCTATCGTACAGGTGAATCGGCTCCTGCCATAGAGGCTGTCAACTGCCTGCGTCGTCGAGCCAATGCTCCTGAAATCGCTACGTTGGACGATGAAGCATTATTGGTTGAATGGGCAAAAGAGTTCTGGTGCGAAGGACGCCGTCGTACCGACTTAATCCGGTTCGGGCAGTTTGCAGGTCCAAATACTACCAAGACTTGGGAAGGACATAAGGCGGGCAAGGATGTGAAATACAATGTATATCCTATTCCTGCCAAGGATGTCACTGCAAATGAAAACCTGAAAGGTCTCAACGAAGAAATAGGATACTAATGATTCGTTTTAACCGAATATATTAACAAAATTTATTAACAAAATTTATTAACAATTAAAATTTTTTTAGTTATGAAGAAATTTTATGCAATTGTAGCAGCTGCTTTAGTTAGCGTTGCTATGTTCGCAAGCCGTGAGGTTGTTCCTTCGGATGCTGATTTGCAATCGTATGCAACCAAGACCTACACGATGTGTATCTACAACGAGAGCGCATGCAATGACATCGTCCTCATTGGTACTTATGTAGGCTGGGATGCTAATGCAGATTTGCTAACCTTCCAAGCAGTAACAGGTTTCGAAGGCTGGTATGTAGTTTCTTGGGATGATGCAACAGATCCTACAGGAGATGGTGGCATACAAGCTAAGCCTGTCCAACTGACCGGTACCGGTACATTCAGTTGGGATTATCAACTTGGCCCGGATGCAGAACTTGTTCGTGGTACGGCAGACTTGCTTTCTGCTAACAATGGCACTGAGGTGGACATCAAGAACATCGCCGCTGGTATCCTTGTAATTGACGTGAAGAGCTGGAAGAACAATCCTTGTACCGCTGTATATCATGTGTACAACTTCACATTCGTTTCCCCGGATTGCAACGACGATGACTATATCACTCCGGCTATCTCCGGTGGTTTCAACAACTGGGCACAGGATGCAATGACTCTCAATGAGTTGAAGACCGCTGAGCGTCAGAATGCTAACCTCCCGGGAGCTGTATATGAGTACAGCGTAAAAGCTGCTGAGGGTTCTGAATACAAATTCCGTTCCGCTGCAGACTGGGGTAAGGATTGGACCAATGAGCTCAAAGAGTATGACGCTGAGAACGACGAGTGGAAAGCGTTCAACGATGGTGCAAACTTTGTGCTGGGTGAAAATACCAATCTTGTGTATGACCTCGGCGATCCTACGAAGTATTCATGGAACAACTGCGAGAAACCCGAAGAATATGAGGAGAAGGAGTTTGACTACACCATTACTGTAGCAAATGCTCCTACTTGTGGCGAGGCTGTTCTGGCTGTCGTTGGTAGTTTTGCTGCTTGCAATTGGACAGTTGCAGATGCTGTTGAAGTACAAAACGGCAAGGCAACTCTTCACGCTAACAACACCGACGAGTTCAAGTTCTTGGATAAGTCAACCGGTGACTGGACCAACGAGGTTATCGGCTTTGCCCAAACTACATTCCACAAGGCTGACTTGGCTGATGGAGAAGAGGACGGCGCTATTGCCATCGATCTGGCAGAGGCTCAATTTGCTGCATGCACGGAGGGTGTTGAGGACATCGTTCTGACCGTTAATGCTAAGAAGGTGGTTGTTGACGGTACGCTGTACATCGTACGCGACAACAAGCTCTTCACCGTTGAGGGTACACAGGTTCGCTAATCCGTAGCGTAACCAGGCAGATTTATTCGGCTAAAAGAATAGCCCGGGCGTCTGCTCGGGCTATTTTTGTAGGCGAAGGTTGTTGCTATTCGTAGTTGATAAGATAAACCTTCTCCGTGGCACGGGTCAGGGCGGTGTACAGCCAGCGCAGGTAACTGATGTCGCGTTGCTCGTCGGGCACAGGACCCTGGTCGATATACACGTGCTGCCACTGTCCGCCTTGTGCCTTGTGGCAGGTCACTGCATAGGCATAGCGGATATGAAGCGCGTTATAGTACGGCGATTCGTACACCGCTTTGATGAGTTCGCGTTTGTTATGAATCTCAGGATAGTCCTCCGCTACGCGGTAGAATAGGTCTTGCTGCATCTGATAGACCTGTTCGTCGCTCTCCGCCTGCAGTATATCCAGCCAGACGATAGCTTCCATCTCACGCTCTGCCTCATAATCAATGTTCTGCAGCGTAGCATCGGCAAAATGAAAACCGTATAGTTCGCGGAAGTTACGGATACGTGTCACCTCGAACATGTCGCCGTTCGCGATAAACTCCACGCCCTCGTACTCCTTGCCCCAGAAGTAGTTGTTCTTGTTCACCATCACGCGGTCGCCTGCCGACAGTTGGTCCTCTTTCCATAATATATACGCGCGCACACCCTGGTTATATAGGTTCGTACGTTTGTTCGAGCGCGTGACAATCAGTGTCTGCGCCATACCGCACTCGCTGTAAGATTTCTCCAAGGTCTGTTGCAGCTCGGCTCCGTTCAGTAACACCAGCTCGGGTGCAGGATGTATGGTCACATGCTCGCCAGTGGCGGGTGTGAGGCGTTCCGCCAGTTCGCTGATATGTTCACGTATGGCGGTGGCGTTTCGTAGGATTGCTGAGCTGTCTGCCTGACGGGCGACCTCGGTCAGCGTGTAGGATGATATGTGCAAGTTGGGCACAGTGTAGCGCACCATATGCTCCTCGCTCAGTGCCGGCGAGGTCGTGTGCCCTACAGGCGGCAACTGCGCCGTGTCACCCACCAGCATCAGCGAGCAGCCTTTGCCGTTATAGACGAACCGCATCAGATCATCCAGCACGCAACCGCTGCCGAACGGCGAACCGTAGTCCGATGTGTCGGTGAGCATTGATGCTTCATCCACAATGAACAGGGCGTGGTGAAACAGGTTGTCGCCCAGACTGAAGCTCTCCTTGCCCAGCGACTGCTGGCGGTAGATGTATTTATGGATGGTGTAAGCCGGCACACGCTCGTCAAGCGACGCATACCGGCTGAGCACCTTCGCCGCACGACCGGTTGGCGCAAGCAGGATACATTTCTGCCCAAGGCTTCGTAGCGTACGAACCAGTGCGCTGACTATACTCGTCTTGCCTGTTCCTGCATATCCTCGCAGGATAAACAGCTTGCCCTCGCTGCTGTCCAACAGGAATGTGCCAAGTCGCTCTATCAATTCGCGCTGACCTGCGTTGGGCACAAAGGGGATAGATTCACCCTCTGCGTTGCACTTTTGAGTTCGCAGATTACTGAAAATCCTATGTGAAATGAAGTTTTCGAGCAAAATATTTGCAAATATGAAAAAAAAGTATTACTTTTGCACCCGCTTTTAGCAATATAGGGAAGTCCTGCACGACCAGCTCCCTCTGAACTCCCCCAGGTCTTGACCGAAGCAAGGGTAAGAGGTTGTAGCGGTGCGATGTAGATCGCTTCCCTTTTTTCGTGCCCTTCTGCAGGCTGACTGCCGTTTGCAGTTTCACCCTTGCAGATTCGTGGACTCATGTTGGGGTTCTTGACTAATGGACTAGGGGTTTTCCTAGGGTTTACTCATTCCAAGTATTGTGTATGTCTTGCCGTTTTGGCGGATATACAGGTTGTTCCCTTGCATATATTTGACAGGTCTCGAAGTGACCGACGGAGTGGTCGTGGTGGAGGTTCTGCCGAGATAGGCGGCGTAGGCGTCGGGAATACCGTAGCCGTACTGGTTGCGGTCGGGATTGCCGTAGCGGTTGGCGGAACGGATGATACGTTCGCGTATCTGCATGGCGTTCTCGTTCGGCAATGCGGACCATAGTGTGGCAGCCAGACCGGCGATGAGCGGTGTGGCGAAACTTGTGCCGTTGCCGCGGGTGGTCTTGCCGCTGAGGTTAAGCGTTGTGGCTTGTACACCCGCTGCACATACGTCCGGTTTCACGCGTCCGTCGTATGAAGGACCGTAACTGGAGAACGCGCCAATCGTACCGTTGATGTCCACCGCGCCGACTGTCAGTATGGAGTCTGCATCGGCAGGCGTGTTGATCCAGTGCCAGGTATCGTTGCCCTCGTTACCGGCAGCTACGCACACCAGCATTCCTTTGCGTGCCGCAATGGTGGCTGCACGCGTGGGACGGGTCGTCTGACCGTCCAGACAGCTGTAGTCAAGCGACCATTCGTCGTTGTCGAACAGGAAGTATCCCAACGACACCGAGAACACGTTCGTGCCAACGGAATCTGCTGCCTCAAGTGCTGCCACGAGGTTGTCCATTTCTTTCGGTGACTCTTTCTCAGCCTCCTCTGAGCGCATCAGATAGTAGTCTGCCTGCGTGGCTGCACCGCGGTACTCGTCGGTCAGCCCCGAGATGAAACCAAGGCAGTACGTTCCGTGAAGACCCGTCTCACCGTAGAAATCGTCACTATCGTCGGTGAAGTCAAAGTGCCCGAGTTCCTGCTTCTGCCGGAAGTGACTGAGGGTGTTTGCATCGGTGAATCCGCCGTCACATACCGTGATTAATATGCCTTGCCCGTGGTAACCGGCCTCATGCAGGGGCAGCAGGTTATATAGTGCCAGTTGCCTGTCGGACAGCAGCTCAAGGGGTTGTTGCGGTGCGCGGACATCATCCTCAGCCATCGCGGGCTGTTTGCGCCGTGCGTAGAACGAGCCGCGTGGCGAATTGTCGCGAGTCATCTCAACGGTTGTTACGAACGGCAGTTGAGCTATTTGCTCTACATCTTTGTCCTCTTCTATCGTGCAGGTTGCGCCGTTGAACCAGCGCGAGGTATGATGAATGGTGGCTCCGTATCGGCGAAGGCTGTCAAGATAGGTCTTTTCTACCGGGTAGTCCGACTCATCAAGAGGGATGTGCCACTTCGCGCGCTGCTCGATGGCACGCGGCGAGAGAGCCGGAGCCGACTTGGCTGGCTTGTCCTTGAAACTGACGAAAAAGACGTTAAGCAGTATAAGCAGTTCAATCATGTTAGCGGTGGTTAAGCAGTACTACATTTTCCACATGTTGGGTGTGCGGGAACATATCCACGGGTTGCACCTTGGCTACCGCATACAGGTGGTCCAGCATAGCCAGGTCGCGTGCCTGCGTGGCAGGATTGCAACTGACATATACAATCCGTTTCGGTTCGGCACGCAGGATAGTGGCAATCACATCCTCGTGCATACCTGCACGCGGAGGGTCGGTGATGATTACGTCCGGCCGTCCGTGCTCGCGGATAAACGTATCGTTGAGGATGTCCTTCATGTCACCGGCAAAGAACAATGTGTTCGTTATACCGTTGATTTGCGAGTTGACCTTCGCATCCTCGATAGCCTCGGGCACATATTCGATACCTATGACCTGTCGTGCCTGCCGTGCCACGAAGTTCGCAATGGTGCCCGTGCCTGTGTATAGGTCATATACCAGTTCGTTGCCTGTCAGGGCGGCAAACTCACGGGCAACCTTGTACAGTTCGTACGCCTGCTCGGTGTTCGTCTGGTAGAACGATTTAGGCCCGACCTTGAACTGCAAGCCCTCCATCTCTTCGATAATGTGGTCCTGCCCGAAGAAGACGTTAATCTGCTGGTCGGCAATCGTGTCGTTCATCTTCAGGTTCTCGACGTAGAGCAGGCTGATTATCTCCGGGAACTTTGCATGCAGGTATTCCAGCAGGCTGAACGCTGCAGGCTGATTGCTGATGACTTCTCCAAAACTGACGATGAGCATCAGTTCACCCCTGTGGTTCGTGCGCAGGATGAGTGTGCGCAGCAGACCTTGGTGCGTGTGCTCGTTGTAGAACGTCAGTCCGTGCTCGCGCGCAAACCGGCGAACACCGTTGCGGATGCGGTTGTTGATGTCCGGCATCAGGCGGCAGTCCTCAATGTCCAGCACCTTGTCGAAGCAGTTCGGTATATGGAATCCGATACCGTACGCGGTATCGATGTTCTCCAGCCCGCCTGCGGCATGAATAGCGTCCCACGACAGCCACTTCCTGTCTGCGGCGGAGAACTCCAGTTTGTTGCGGTACTCGTATATATGTTTGCTGCCGAGTATGGGAGAAATCTCCGGCAAGGCAATCTTGCCGATACGCGTGAGGTTGTCCACTACCTGTTGCTGCTTGTAGCGCAGTTGCTCCTCGTAGGGCAGTATCTGCCACTTGCAGCCGCCGCATTCGCCGTAGTGAGGACACGCAGGCTCGGTGCGTACGGGTGAATATTGCACAATGCGCTCCACACGAGCCTCCATGAACGAGTGTTTCTTCTTCGTCACCTGCAAGTCAACTACATCGCCCGGCACGCAGTACGGCACGAAGCAGACAATGTCACTCAATCCGCCTGTGCCGTCAGGCATCGGCACGCGGCAGATGGCTTTGCCCTCCGCACCTATGCCGGTGATGGTCACGGACGGAAGCAACGGCAAGTTCTTTTTCTTCATATCATCGAAATATCAATTATCAACTATCAATTGTCAATTGTCAATCAAGTAGTGTACACAGTTGCGGTACAGTGCTCCGAAGTCCTCTACGCTCTCCATGATGAACGACAGAGCAATCAGTTTGCAGTCGCCCTTGTACGCAACACCGGCCGCCATGCCGCTGTCGGTGTAGTTGCCTATCGCCACTGAACCGCGTACGGGCAGTATGCCTTGTGCGTTCTCGCAGCAGATGATGTCGGGATTAGGTTGCGTCACGAGTCGCACGAGTTGTACCGGCCATGCTGCACGGTTCAGCAGGATTGTTCCGTTGCGTGTGGCGTGGTCGCCGCGGTAGGTGTAGCGCAGTATCTGCCGCGTGAATGCCGTGTCGCGTACTGCTGCGGCTTCGCTGCTGATGTACATGCCCGACATCAGGATACTTCCGCCTTGCTGTGAATATCCGACGAGCGCGGCACGCAGCTGGGCTGGGAATGCCTCGTAAATCGTGTCAGGGGTATCAGCCATGCACGGCTGATGGATTGTCGTACACTGCTTGCCGCAGATGAGGTCCACCAGATCGTAGCCGCTGAATGCCATTGAGTCGCTGATGGCAGATGTTGAGGCACTACAGTATGAGTATCCTAATTCGCTCAATACGCGCCCGTGCATGACAGGATAGTCGTGGGTGTTGCCGGCAGTGGGAACGAACTGCTGGTCGGCATACGAAGAACCCCAGCCGCAGTTGTCGTCCGACTGCCATTGGCTGCTGCGCAAGTAGTCATACTGTTCACCCGTGAACGAGATGTCCTTGCCGTCGGCTACCGCATAACTCTGCGGATTGATGCCGGCGTACAGGCTGTCGGCAAAGAACGTCGGGGCAGCTATGCGCGAGAAGTTGTTCACGATCATTGCTGTGCCTTTCGCTTGTGGCGCAATATATGCGCAGAGCGTCTCAGAAGGCATACTCACGCCGCCTTTGTTCCCTGCCGCCACACGGAAGTCGTACCGTATGCCGCTGTCAGCCGCGAAGGCGTAACGTGTGTCCTGTACGCGTGTGCCGTCATCCCAGTCACCGGCGATGGACTGACCGTTGGCAATGCGCGTGCGACGCGTATAAACGACGAAGTACTGCGCTTCGGCGGTCGGCTCAAGCGGGTCGTCAGTGGGGAGCCAACGCAGGATGATACTGTCTTGTTTCTGTTCACTTTCACCCCTATGGAGTGAAACACCGAAAGCCTGAACGGGCAGCGGTTGCACCACGTACTTCTCGCCGCGAGCCGTAGCCAGGTACTTGAGCATGCCTTTGTAGATGGCGCGCGAGATAGTGAACTTCACCTTCGGGTCCAGACCGTAACGCATGTCGTTCATGTTCTGGTGCGACAGCAGTTCAAGCAGGAACGAGGGCACACGTGGCTGACGTGCCTCGGCATATCCGGTGTTCTTGAGTGAGCGGCGAGTCCAGAGTGGTGTGTGCAACGCACGCATGTCTTCCACTATCTGTGTCTGCACATAATCACCCAGATACCGGCAGTGCAGTCGTGAGTCACCCAACGGCAAGGTCTTGCTGTTGTTATCATCCTTGTAGTAGTAGATGAGCAGCGTGCCTACTATCGAATCGCCCTGACGTACTCCGGCATCGGAGTGGAACGCCATACTCAGGTCAATGGGGATATTCAGTCCTTCCTCCTTGGGCGCGAGTTGCGAACCGCCGAGCAGGTAGTTCACCCATTGCCCGCGACACGCATAATCGTTGGTGTAGGTGTTCTCGCCTTGGGTATAGTCGAGGATGGAGTCAGGGATGTTCGCAAATCGCAAGTACTCGGATGCACCTACCACCCAGCGGGGGACACCGGCGGTGGTATCGATGCCTCCGCCCAGACGGACTGCCGATACATACTGCTTGGAGCTGTGTATGCGGATGCGTGCCGGTTGCTGTGGCGAAAATGCATGCTTGCCTATATATACCCATGTGCCGGCACCCATTTGCATGTTCAGCGTATAGGTCGTTGTCTGGTCCTTATGCTCTATCTCGCACTTTGTCCGGCTGGCGGCGTTCGGGTTGCAATGGTAGCGGATATAGATGCCATACTCGCCCTCTTCCGGCACTATTGCCTCAGCAACGGTTTTGCCGTCCTCTTCACGCATGTCAGCGTTGTCAATAATCACCATCTCGGTCTGTGTATCCCGTTCGCGCGGCTGCATCACCACGGCTCCGGCGTTCTCAAGCATCGGCACGAGATAGGGCATCGTATAGGACGATGTGTACAGATCCTCGACAGTGGTCCATAGCCGTGCTCTTTGCCATAGCCAGCGGTCCAGCTGCTTGTTGTAGTACCAGCCGTGACTGCCCCATAGGGCTATATGCTTGCCGTCAAGTCCGTTCGGGCTCTTGTAGGGTAGGTCGGTGTTCTTCACCAGGGGGGCAACGGCGTTATGTACCTGCATGCGTCCGACGCTACGGTAACGCATGGGTATAAGTTCGCCCAGTTCGTACCCGTCGCTATAAATCTGAATGGAGCCGGTGGTGTTGCCGAACACGAGTTGGCTCACACGCCTTCGTAAGTCCTGCAATTCGGAGGGCGAGAGGCTCAGTCCGCTCAGCACCTTGTCGGTATAGACGTTTGCGGTATTACCGCGCGTGCGGACACGTTTGACGGTTACCTTGCCTACTTGGGCGTGCCGGTTGGCGTACGCGGTCAGACTGTCACCGAGAGCACTCATAGGAATCGCCGAAACCGTGACGCTGATACTAATTAATAGCAAAAATGTAACAATACGGCTCGGATGAGAGAAAATATTCATATTTGTAGTATATTTTAGCATATTTTGGCCTGATTTTTGCACGAAAATAGATAAAGGAGTCATTTCCGCGTACAAAAGTACAAAAAAATTTTGGAATAATCAAATATTTTTTGTAACTTTGCAGGCTCAATTATCAAAAACAGGTATTTATCATGAACGAATTCACGATTGATACGCGTATTCGCAGTTATTCCTGGGATGAACTGTCCGAATCCGACAAGCAGTTGCTTGAAGTGGCAAAGCGCAAGACCCGGGATTCATATTCTCCTTATTCACATTTCTGTGTGGGTGCTGCTGCTCGCCTTGCAGACGGAACGATTGTAGGCGGCAGCAATCAGGAGAACGCCGCTTACCCGAGCGGTCTGTGTGCCGAGCGTACTGTGTTGTTTGCTGCAGGTGCACAGTATCCCGCTCAGCCGGTGCAGACGCTGGCGATTGCCGCGTTTACCGACGGCCATTTTACTGAGGACCCTGTCTCTCCCTGCGGCGCATGCAGGCAGGTGATGCTTGAGACGGAGCATCGCTATCATCAGCCTATGCGCGTGCTGTTGTTCGGCGCCAACCATGTCTATGAGTTCAACAGCGCCGAAAGTCTGCTGCCGTTCAGTTTTATTAGCGATGACTTGAAAGGAGGAGTGCGCGAACGCTGATGTTACGGTCACCTGTAAAACGTTTGGATGTGTACATGCTGAGGAATTTCCTCGGCTTGTTCGTGCTTACGCTGGTGATTTGTATTTTTATCCTGCTCATGCAGTTTGTCTGGCTGCATGTGCGCGACCTGGTCGGCAAAGGTGTGGGGCTGAGCGTGCTGGCGGAGTTCTTTGTCTATGCCATAGCTTCGGTTGTGCCGTTGGCGCTACCCTTGGCAGTGCTGCTCTCGTCACTCATGACGTTCGGCAACCTCGGCGAACAGGTCGAACTCACAGCCATGAAGGCGGCTGGTATCTCACTGTTCCGTATAATGCGTCCGCTCGTCGTGGCGGTCATGGTCATATGCGCAGGCGCGTTCTATTTCTCGAACAATATATTGCCCGTCTCGCAGGTCAAGCTGTGGACGCTCATTTTCTCGCTCAGGCAGAAATCTCCCGAACTGGATATACCTGAGGGCGAGTTCTACGACGGTATTCAGGGCTTTCACATGTACGTCCGCCACAAGGACCCTCGGCGTGGCATGCTTTACGACATGATAATCTATGATTACACCAAGGGTTTCCGTGATGCCAAAGTCATGCTTGCTGACAGCGGTAAGATTGTCACTTCCGATGACAAGCACTATCTGATGCTGCACCTCTATTGCGGCGAGAGTTTTGAGAACCTCGACCGAAAGCAGCAGCGTGCCACAGGCACGACGAAGAATATCCCGTACCGACGCGAGCAGTTTGCAGAGAAGCAGATTCTGATTGATTTCGACTCCGACCTCAACCGCTTTGACGAGAGCGTGCTGGCTGACCAGCATGTGAGCAAGAACACACGCCAGCTGCTGCAGTCCATCGACTCCGTGAACGCGCTGAGTGTAGAGAAAGGTGACGAACAGAGCAGGCAGATGCTTGAGTCGCGGTACCTCGGGCGCGAACGGCATACGGCGGAAAAGCAGGAAGAACTGACTGCCAGACACGAGCGGACAGTGGCGCAGGCTAAGGCGCAGGGAGTTGACTGGCACAGGCAGTATAATCCCGACTCGCTGTTTGCATCGTTCACCGAGACCCAGAAGGAAAAAGTGCTGTCCGTGGCTCTCGAGCGTGCTCGTGCGCAAAGTGACCAGATTGATTATAATGCCGTCGTGCTGGATGACTACCAGCGCTATATCCGCCGTCATGAGGTTGAGCTGCACCGCAAGTTCACGCTCGCTTTCGCCTGCCTGATCTTCTTTTTTATCGGTGCACCCTTTGGTGCTATCATCCGCAAGGGTGGCTTGGGCATGCCTGTGGTGGTGTCTGTGGTGATGTTTATCATCTATTACATTATTGACAACACGGGCTACAAGATGGCACGCGAAGCGTTGTGGCCGGCTTGGGCGGGCATGTGGCTCAGCTCGTTCGTGTTGTTGCCGATAGGCGTGTTCCTTACCTACAAGGCCGCTACCGACAGTGCGCTGTTCAACCCCGAGGCATGGGTAAAACTGCTTGAGCCCATCAAGCGAAAACTCAAACTAAATGCTGATAACTGATAACTGTCAATAACATTAAACACTCAACTCTCAACTCTAAACGAACATGAGTACAATCGAACAAGCAATAGAAGATATCCGCCAGGGCAAGTTTGTCATCGTTGTTGATGATGAGGACCGCGAGAACGAAGGCGATTTTATTACCGCAGCAGAAACCATCACGGCGGAAAAGGTGAACTTCATGCTCCATAACGGTCGCGGCGTTCTGTGCTGCCCATTGACTGAGGAGCGTTGCGCCGAACTGGATCTTGTGCATCAGGTGGCTAACAACACCTCGATGCTCGGTACGCCCTTCACCATCACGGTGGACAAACTTGAGGGGTGCACCACGGGTGTGTCAGCTGAGGACCGTGCGGCCACTATCCGCGCGCTGGCTGACCCCGCCTCTACCGCGCAGACCTTCGGACGACCGGGACATATCAATCCCCTGTATGCCCAGGCGGCAGGAGTGCTCAAGCGTGCCGGACATACCGAGGCGGCGGTTGACCTTGTACGACTGGCAGGCTTGCGCCCGTGCGCCGCGCTCATTGAGATAATGAATGAGGACGGTACCATGGCGCGTATGCCCCAACTCGAAAAGGTTGCCAGGCAGCACGGACTGCATATCATCTCCATTAAGGATCTCATAGCCTACCGCCTGAAGTCTCTCAGCGAAAGCGGTCTGTCAGGCGCAGCCGGTCTGTCTTCCGGCAGCGACAGCGGTCATTCAGGTCAAACCGGCATGATTGAACGCGGCGATACAGTCGAACTGCCAACGGAGTACGGATTGTTCAAGCTCACGCCTTTCCGCCAGCTCAGCAACGGACTGGAGCATGTTGTGCTCACCAAGGGCACTTGGGAGGAGGACGAGCCTATCCTGTGCCGCGTGCACTCATCGTGCATGACCGGCGATATCTTCGGCAGCAAACGCTGCGAGTGTGGTGAGCAACTGCATGAAGCCATGCGACGAATCGAGAAAGAGGGCAAAGGCATACTGGTCTATCTCAACCAGGAGGGAAGAGGCATAGGACTGATGAACAAAATCAAGGCGTACAAACTGCAGGAGCAAGGCGAGGATACAGTCGAGGCAAATGTGCATCTTGGGTTCGACGCAGACGCACGAGACTATGGTGTCGGTGCGCAAATTTTACGTGCGATGGGCGCTAAAAATCTGCGACTTATGACAAATAATCCCGTAAAACGCATCGGTCTCGAAAGTTTTGGCATAGTTATTGCAGAGAATATAGCAATAGAGGTGCAACCCAATCCTTACAACCTTCGCTACATGCGAACCAAGAAGGAAAAGATGCACCACAACTTACATCTTGTTTAACAAAAAGGAGATTATTGCTATGAAACGCTTGCTATCACTTTTCGTACTTCTGGCTTCACTCAGCTGGAGTGCGCGGGCAGATGAGACTATCACTATCTCTGCCAACTCGGAGGACATAAGCCAAGCGCTCGATTTGAAGGCGGTGGCTACATTGTTCGGTACAGTCAAGACTGTCGAGGAGTTCGAGACACTCCTCAACAATCCGGATTCCGCTTTCACCAATCTCGACCTCAACGGCGACGGTACGGTCGATTACCTGCGTTGCGTGGAGACAAATAATGGCGACAAGCACCTTGTCGTTATCCAGGCGGTGCTCGCTAAAGACGTCTTTCAGGACGTAGCGTCCATCTACGTTGAGAAGGATGAGGCGACCGGACAGGTCAGCACACAGGTGATTGGTGATGAGTATATTTACGGTGCGAACTACGTCATCGAACCTGTATATATCTATCGTCCGTACATCTACGACTGGTTCTGGGGAGTCTCATGGTGCTGCTGGCATTCGCCTTGGTACTGGGGCTACTATCCTCACTGGTGGTATAGCTGGCGTTGTTGGCCGATGCATCGCTACTGGGATCACTGCTACCACTGGCATCACCACCATCCCTACTGCTCGTTCCGCTACGCGCAGTATCCGCGTCCCGCATATCAAGAGCTCTACCGCGGAGTGTCACGGCAGGAGTACGCTGTAGCGCATCACGACCGCGCTTTCGCAACGCGTAACACCGGCGTCACCAACGCTCGACACTTCGATGCATCACGCGCCGGAGCCACACGCTCCACACGCACCGCAGGACTATCCCGACAGGGTACAGCTGCACCCGCCAGAGTAGGGAACTCGTCCTCGCGCACCGCTCGTATGGATAATACTTTTGGCAGTACAGGTGTACGCCGCTCAGCGGCAACATCTACGCGTCAGGCAGCCGTCAGCAGCACTCGTTCGTCGGCGGGAGCACGTCCTACGGCAGCTCGCTCCGCAAGCGTAGCTGCTACACGCAGTGCACAGACCTCAGCGCGTGCTACCACGCATCGTACAAGCAATAGCGCTTCTACCTCGCGTAGTTCAGCTGCCACCTCACGCAGTTCGGTTGCAACTTCGCGTAGTTCGGCTTCTGCTTCACGTAGTTCAGCTTCTACTTCGCGCAGTTCAGCTTCTACCTCGCGTAGTTCGGCACCTTACCGTTCGTCCGGCGCATCGAGCTCATACAGCTCAAGCAGTCGCTCAAGCAGTTCAAGCAGCCGTTCGTCCGGCAGTTACAGTGGCGGCTATTCCGGCAGTTCATCCCGCTCAAGCGGCGGAAGCTTCAGCGGTGGCGGTCGATCCGGTGGGGGCTCGCACAGCTCAGGTGGCGGACGTTCGGGTGGCGGAGGCGGCAGACGCTAAACTATAGAATTCGTAATGTGCGTAAGCGGCAATTCTTGATAATGTTCTACAAAGTAGAAGATATTCCTGACGAACAAACCATGCAAGCGGTAGTAGCCGAACTACTACCGCTTGTTCCTTTTGCACGTCGTGAGAAAGCCCTGCGCTACCGCCACCTGCACGGGCAGTACTGCTGCTTGCGCGCCTGGGCGATGCTGCATGAGCTGCTCATCGCTCATTCCTTTTTGCCTGCTCAATTCCCGCTCTCTGACCTCACGTACACCGAGGACGCATACGGCAAACCCTATTTTAGCGCAGCGGTCTTTGCTCTTTTAGCGCAGCGGTCTTTTAGCGTAGCGGTTTGTTTCTCTCTCTCCCACACCAAGTGTGCCATAGCCGTTGCTATCGACCGCCGGCCTGTGGGTATTGATGTGGAGAGTCTGGCCTCGGCACGCAGGTTGGAACCGGTGTTCCTCGACCGAACGATGAACGCTGACGAGCAGGCACGTATCCGCAAGGCGGCTGACAGCGAAAGCGCATGCCTGACGTTCACCGAGCTCTGGACCCGGAAAGAGGCACTCGTCAAAGCACTCGGAACAGGGCTGAACATCAACACCTTGCCCGACTTGCTTGGCAGGCAGACGGGCTTTGACCTGCGCACGTTCCATACCGCCAGCTATGCCTGCTCAATAGCGGTGACTGAAATGTAATAAACTCCAATAACCCCTTCATATTATGCAAGGCAATTTTACGTACTACAACCCAACAAAACTCTATTTTGGTGAAGAGTCCCTAAACAAACTACGGACTGAATTAGCGAACTTCGGACAAATCGTGTTGCTCAACTATGGCAGCGGTAGCGTTAAACGCAACGGTATCTACGACCAGGTGGTGGCTATCCTGCGCGAAGGCGGTAAGACCATCGTGGAGAACTCCGGTGTGATGAGCAATCCAACGTTAGAGAAACTTAACGAAGGTATCCGCATCGCCCGCGAGCACAAGGTGGACTGGATCTTGTCACTTGGTGGCGGCAGTGTGTGCGACTATTCAAAAGGCGTGGCTGCATCCGCGTTCTTTGATGGCGATTACTGGCAGGCGTTCTGGGTGGAGGGCAACCAACCGCCGAAGGACCAGCGGATATTGCCTGTTGGCTGCATCCTCACGATGGCAGGCACCGGTAGCGAGATGAACGGCGGTTCGGTCATCACCGACGCCGCTAACAGCAACAAACTCGGGCATGTCTTCGACAGCCGTCTGATGCCGCGCTTTGCCATCCTTAACCCGCGCTTCACGATGACCGTCCCCGTCGAGCAGATGAAAGCCGGCATTTACGACATCATGAATCATATCATGGAGCAGTATTTCTCCGATTTCGACGACAATACCAGCGACTACCTGTCCGAAGGACTGATGCGTAGTCTCATCGTTGCTTCGCGTGCTGCTGTCAAGAACCCGCAGGATTACGAAGCACGCTCGAACATCATGTGGACAGCTACGTGGGCACTCAACACGCTGCTCAAATGCGGTAAGACGGAGGACTGGATGGTGCACATGATCGGTCATTCGTTAGGCGCCTGGACACACGCACCGCACGGATACACCTTGGCATCTGTTTCCATGGCATACTACCGCCGTGCGATGGAGAATGGGCTGCCAAAGTTCGTACGCTTTGCTCAAAACGTCTGGGGTATTCAGCCAGTAGTTAATGGTCAAAAGCTAACAGCCAAAGAAATAGCCGAGGCGGGTCTCGAAGCCCTCAAAAGCTGGATGCTCGAGATAGGCCTGCCGCTCACCATCACCGAGATAGGTGCCACGCCGGAGATGATTGATGACATCGTCTCCACCACCGTCATCTATCCAGCTGGCTACCTCGACCTTACAGTTGAGGACATTAAAGCAATACTCACGGAAAGTTTGTAGTGCACACCCCGGTTCATAGTAAGACATGAAAAAAATCCTTTTTATTCTTACAATTGTCTTAACTCTAACAGGCTGTTCGGGTACTACATGGAGCGTGGTGGAGAGTTTTCACAACAACCTCCTCGCCGAGGACCGCTATCGGATGATTCTCGATGGTTTGCAGGTGACGCTGCTGATTACGTTCTGCGCTGCAGTACTGGGCACAATGCTCGGCGGGCTGGTCTGTTGGGCACGGATGAGCCGTCACGCGTGGCTGCAACGCCTTGCGAAAATATACATTGACCTCATGCGCGGCACGCCGGTACTGGTGCTGCTGATGCTGATGTACTACGTGTTTATGGCACCATTGCAGGCTGCAGGTATTGTCGTGGCTGTCGTCACGTTTGCCATGAACGCATCGGCATATATAGGCGAGATGCTCCGTTCAGGCATTGAGAGCATCGACAAGGGACAGACCGAAGCCGGCTTGGCATTGGGTTACAACTCGCGGCAGGTGTTCATGCGCATCGTGCTGCCGCAGGTGGTACGTAAGGTCATGCCTGTCTATCTGGGCGAAGTCATCACCCTGCTCAAGGGCACCAGTATAGTGGGCTACATTGCTATCATGGATATGACGCGTGCCTCTGACCTTATCCGTTCGCGCACGTTTGATGCGTTCTTTCCGCTCATTGTGACAGCGGCTGTCTATTTTCTGGTAGCATGGCTCATCGGTCTGCTGCTCAACAGCCTTGTGGAACGCCGACGCCCGCGCGCTGTCGCTGCAGCAGCAGTGCTTGTGCTGTTAGGGCTCACGGGCTATGTGCCGGATATATGCACCAGGGAAAGAGGTGCGATGTATGATGTACAAACCGACACGGAGATTCCTGATGTGTTCAAAGCCTTGAAGGGCAAACGTGTCGGCGTTGCGATGGGCAGCATACAGGACATTACCGTAACGCGTTACGCCCCTGAGGCGGATATCCGGCGTTACTCCAGTCTGACGGACATGATTGCCGCTTTGAAGAGCGGAAAGATTGACATTGTCTGCCAGGAGAATGTCACCGTTACGGTCAACAAAGAGATAGCAGCAGTGGTGGATACCATTGATGCAGGACTGCCGCCCAAACCTGTAGCTGCATGTTTCCAACTCGGCAACACGGAACTGCAGCAGGATTTTAACCGCTTCCTTCAGGAGATACGTGCGGACGGCACGTATCAGCAGATATGTGACCGTTGGCTGAAGTGCGATGATGCGTCCGCAGTACCAGTGCCCCGTCGCTCCGGCACAGGGAGGATGATACGAGTCGCCACGTTCCCCATCTCTCCTCCATTCAACTTCATCTGTTCGGGCGAACTGTCAGGCATGGAGGCAGATTTGTTGGCGCAGTGGGCGAACCGGCGCAACTACCGGCTGGAGTTCCTGATTATGGATTTCGCTTCGCAGATTCCGGCAATACAGACCGGCAAGGCAGACTTGGCGATGGGCTCGATTGCAGTCACGGAGGAGCGGATGAAACAGGTGCTGTTCTCTGACCGATACAACGAGGCGCGTATCATGTTCTATACCCGCAAAGGCGAGGCGGAGATGACAGGAATTAAAAATTAACGCTTACGCTAATTACGAATGACGAATGACCAATAACCAATCACCCATCATATCTGTTTCGCATCTGACGAAACGTTTCGGAGAATTAGTAGTTCTCCGCGACATCAGTTTTGAGGTGCACAGGGGCGAAGTCATCAGTCTCATCGGTCCGTCCGGCACGGGCAAGAGTACGCTCCTGCGGGCACTGAACATGCTCGAGCCGCCCACCTCAGGCGAGATATGCGTGAAAGGCGAAGTAATCACAGCACACGGTTATCCGCTCGACATGCTACGGCGTAGGGTAGGCATGGTGTTCCAGAGTTTCAATCTCTTCGAGCACATGACTGTATTGGAGAACATTACCGAAGTACCGGTGCACCTGTTGCACATACCCGAAACGCAGGCCAAGGAAGAAGCCTTGGCACTGCTCAAACAGGTAGGCTTGGCGCAGAAAGCCGATGTCTATCCCTCCGCTCTCTCCGGCGGGCAGAAACAGCGTGTCGCTATCGCTCGTGCGCTCGCAATGCACCCCGAAGTCATCCTCTTTGACGAACCCACTTCGGCACTCGACCCGACGATGGTGGGCGAGGTGCTCAGTGTCATCCGCCAGTTGGCAAAGACAGGACTCACGATGCTCATCGTCACGCATGAGATGCGGTTTGCACGAGACGTCAGCACACGTGTATTCTTCATGAACGAAGGCATCATCTACGAGGACGGCACACCCGAACAGATATTTGAGCATCCCGTTCACTCGGCTACCAAGGCCTTTGTCAACCGCATTCAGAAACTGGTCTTCGAGATAGATTCGGATGACTTCGACTTCTTGCAGATTCCCACCGGTATCAATCAGTTCTGCCTCAAATACAACCTCTCTCAGGCGGACAACGCATATGCGTTAGCCAAAGAGATGCTCTTCACCCACATGCGTTCTTTCCGGCCGCTAACGTTGCGTATGACGCATGCGGAGTTAAGCGGCGTCACGGCATTGGATTTCATGGTGGAAGGACAGAAAGACTCTCCGCTGAATGATGCAGCCCGTGAGAGTCTCCGTCCGCAAGTCAAAGACCTCTTCGAAGAACCCACCAAACGTGGCTTTCGTGTCAAACTGATACTATAAACGAACGAATACATCCGACTAAAAGAATCGACAAATGAAGAAAATCTGTGATTTCATAGCCAAATGGATGGGAGTGCTGGTGCTGATGGTTGCGGCAGTCAGTATGATCGTGCCTCAGTGGCTGACATGGGTTGGTACGTGGGTAATCAATCCGATGTTAGGCGTCATCATGTTCGGCATGGGACTGACGCTTACGGCGAACGATTTCCGGATTATCCTCCATCGTCCTGTTGACATACTCATCGGATGCCTTACGCAGTTTACCGTCATGCCACTCTTGGCATGGGGGCTGACATGGGCGTTCTCGCTCCCGCAAGAACTGGCGATTGGTGTCATTCTGGTCGGCTGCTGCCCGGGCGGAACAGCGTCGAACGTCATCACTTATCTGGCGAAAGGCGACCTGGCGCTCTCGGTGGGTATGACCGCTGCCTCCACACTACTCGCACCGTTACTGACGCCGCTGCTCGTATGGTGGTTAGCCGGTACGATGGTGGATGTGGATACGATAGGCATGCTGCTCAGCATCCTATATGTGGTTATCCTGCCCATCGCAGGCGGCCTGCTCTGCCAACGCTTCATCCCCAAGATAACGCAGCGTGTGACGCCTTATTTGCCTGCCTTCTCATCTATCGCTATCGCACTCACCGTTGGCATCGTCGTAGCGCATAATGCCGACCGGCTGCTGACCGCAGGTATGCTCGTAGTGCTCGTCGTGATGTTGCACAACTTGCTCGGACTTGGCGTCGGTTATCTAGTCGGACGTCTGTTGCGCCTGCAGCGACCGAAGTGCGTGGCTCTCAGCATTGAGGTCGGTATGCAGAACTCAGGCTTGGCAACTTCTCTTGCTGTACTGCATTTTGCCTCCTTCCACTTAGCTACAATACCGGTTGCTGTGTTCAGAGTCTGGCATAAAATCAGCGGTGCGATTGTAGCACGCATCGCGTCCGCAACATTGTCAAGAAAAGATGTTGTTCACGAATTAAACGAATCAAACTAATTTCCGTTAAAGAAAACGAAACGAAGCAAAATGGAACTGTCTAATCGGATACTGTACCTCTGCGCATGTGCCGCGTGGGCTGCGAAAGGTGACTTGGAGAACCTGGCACCTGCCATCCGACGGGCGCTGGATGAAGGCGTCACAATCAACGAAATCAAGGACGCTTTCGCACAACTCTATGCATACGCTGGCTTCCCGCGCTCGCTGAATGCACTCGGTGTGCTGGAGAAAATTCTAAATGAGGAAATCGTAGATCGTAAATCGTCCAATCGTAAATGGCTTGAGGGTAAGCCGTTTGCGCGACCTGCCGCATGGGACGATGCAGCGTTGGCGCTGAAAAAAGGAACCGAAATGCAGACCCGCGATGAAGGCGGCACACCATGGGACTATACCTTCTGCCCGCAAGCGGATTACTACATGAAGGCGCACCTCTTCGGCGACATCTATGCCGTGGATGTCTTCACACCTGCCGAGCGCGAACTGATCACCGTCGCGGCACTCTCCGCCATGGATGGTGTGACACCGCAATTTGAAGGACACAAGCAGTGCGCCGTCTTCATGGGCAACACCCCGGAACAAGTGGAATACCTCTGTCAATGGCTAAAAATAAATATATGAGAACAAAATGGATTTGTCTTCTGCTTGCCGCGTGCATGATGTGGGCATGCGCCGGCGATAATGAGCAGTCCCTGGTGCTGGAGAGCGAGGCAGACCTCTCCGGTCTGCGTATCGCTACGCAGTCAGGCAGTTGTTATGATGTCGAGCTGTCGCCCCGCACGGACATCGAGTTGCAGCGTTACAACACGCTCTCCGATGCCATACAGGCCTTGAGGCACGGCAATGCGGATGTGCTGCTCAATGACGAGACGGCGCTGAACGCCTATGTATGCCGCGAGCAGGGCATCAAACCGTTATTACGGGGAGAGAAAGCGTACCCGACGTCGTTCATGTTCCCGAAGGAAGATACGGCACTTGCCGACGCGTTCAATGCCACGTTAGCGCGACTGAAAGCGGACGGCACCTACGACCGGATCATCGACTATTGGCTTAACGACCGCTATATAGACGCCGATACGTTCCCACGCATCCCTATGCCCGAACAAGGACGTCCTATCCGCGTGGCATGTGCCTGCGCAACCGCGCCACTCTCGTTCATGTCGGGCGACGAGTGGTACGGACTGGAGATAGACCTGTTGCGCGAATTTGCAAACGACCAGAACCGACCGTTGGAAATCAAATTCTATGACGTCACAGCGGCAATCATGTCGCTCAAGACACGTAAGGCAGACCTCTTGTCCGGCGGCGTGTTCATCACACCCGAACGGCAGTTGGAGTTCTCGTTCGGCGAGCCGTACTACGATTTCCATAGCACCTATTTCGCATTGGATAGTGAGTCCGGGAACAGCAAGAGCGGCTTGGCGGAAAGAAGCAAGCACGCCGTGCATAAGAACCTGCTGGCTGAGGACCGATGGCGTTTCATTACAGACGGTCTTTGGGAGACGCTCATCATCAGTTTCTTCGCTATCCTCTTTGGTTCGCTGTTAGGCATCGTGGTATATCGGATGGGCGAGAGCAGGCGTCGTTGGGCGCGCTCGATAGCGAAAGTATATAACGGCTTTATCGCCGGCATCCCTGAACTGGTGCTGCTGCTCGTGCTCTTATACGTGGTGTTCGCCAAGAGCGGCCTGTCGGCAGATGTCGTGGCAATCATCGCTTTTGCCATGTGTTTTGCCTCGGGTGCCGCGGATATCTACAAGACCTCGCTGGCCGCCGTGCCGCACGGACAGACAGAAGCCGGTCTGGCGCTTGGCTTCACGCCGGTACAGACCTTCTTCAATATTATCTTCCCCCAGGCGGTCAAACACGGGCTGCCACTCTATAAGAGCCTGTGCATCAATATCCTCAAGGCTACTTCCATCGTGGGCTACATCGCCATACAGGACCTCACCCGTGCCGGCGACCTCATCCGCAGCCGTACCTTCGATGCGCTGGTACCGCTGCTGGTGGTCACTGTCCTCTATTTCCTGCTCGTATGGCTCATCGCCGCATTGTTTAATGGTGTTTCTAAAAAGCAAAAGAAAGTATTATGATAACGGTTTCTCATCTCACCAAAACCTACCAAAACGCGGATGGCAGTTCGTTGACTGTCCTCAAAGATATCAACTGCGAGATCCATCGCGGCGAGGTCATCAGTATCATCGGTCCTTCGGGTACGGGCAAGAGCACGTTCCTGCGTGCGCTCAATCTCCTTGACCCGCCTACCGGCGGCAGTATCCTGGTGGATGGCGAGGATATCCTTGCCAAAGGTTATCCGGTGCATAAACTGCGGCAGAAAATGGGTATGGTCTTCCAGAGCTTCAACCTCTTCGAGCATATGACTGTGCTGGAGAATGTCATGTACGCACCCGTCAAGATCCGTCAGCAGAGTAAGGCTGAGGCGCGTGAGGAAGCCTTGGCACTACTCAAGCAAGTAGGGCTGGTGGAGAAGGCGAATGTCTATCCCTCCTCGCTCTCCGGCGGGCAGAAGCAGCGTGTGGCGATAGCCCGTGCACTCGCCATGAAGCCGGAAGCAATCCTCTTTGACGAACCCACCTCGGCGCTTGACCCGACGATGGTCGGCGAAGTGCTCAGTGTCATACGCCAGTTGGCAAAGAGCGGTCTCACGATGCTCATCGTCACCCACGAGATGCGCTTTGCACGCGACGTCAGCACGCGTATTTTCTTTATGAACGAAGGTGTCATCTACGAGGACGGCACACCCGAACAGATCTTCGAGCATCCCGTTCACTCGGCTACCAAGGCGTTCGTACAACGCATCCAGAAACTGGTTTACGAGATAGGCTCCGATGATTTTGACTACCTGCAGATCCACACGGGTATCAATCAGTTCTGCATCAAATACAATATCGCTGAGAAAGCGGAGCCGGCGTACAGTCTGGTCAAAGAGATGCTGTTCACACATATGCGTTCGTTCCGGCCGCTCACCCTGCGCCTCACCCATACCGAGCTCAGCGGTGTCACGGCATTGGATTTCATGGTGGAGCACCTCGACCACTCGCCACTGACGGATGAAACCAGCAAAGCACTCCGTCCGCAAGTGAAAGAACTTATCGAAGAACCCACCAAACGAGGCTTCCGTGTGAAACTGATCATATAAATGGTAAATGACTAAATGGTAAATGGCTTTATGGCAAATCTCAAAGATCTCAAGCGCAACAAAGGCGGCTTATGGATACTCATCATAGCCGCAGCAGTATTGGAGGCGACCTCTGTACTGCAGTATTTCTACAGCGAGCATATCATCAATATTGCCGCCGAACAGGTGGTACAAGGCGAACTGCGCAACATCAACACCTCGATGGAATGTATAGCCGACAGTGCTGCCAATGTGCAACTGAACTACATCGTCGAGCGCATGAAGCAGTACCCCAACTGCTATTATACCCTGACTGACGCACAAGGCATGGAACTTGTTCCGCCGCCGGATACTATCGTCGGCGACAAGTACCATCGGTTCAGTGCAGAAATGGGTACGCACGGCTGGACTCTCTCGGTACTCATACCCGATGCCGACCTCTACGGCCATTTGCGCCGCATAGGAAGAATAGTAACCCTCTTGATGCTGTTGGGGCTGGCGCTGTTAGTGTTCATTATCTACCGCTCGGCGAAAAACATCCTGAACCTCATCAACGTGCAGGAGGGCAAGCAGCGCATAGAGAGCGAGCTCCACATCGCCCGTAATATCCAGATGTCGATGTTGCCCAAGACCTTTCCGCCGTATCCCGACCACGAGGATCTGAATATGTACGGCATCATCATCCCTGCAAAAGAAGTGGGCGGTGACCTGTATGACTTCTACGTGCGTGACAACCGTCTGTTCTTCTGCATCGGTGACGTGAGCGGCAAGGGCGTACCTGCGTCGCTGGTCATGGCGGTGACACGTTCACTCTTCCGCACGACTTCGTCGCACGAGAACGACGCGGCAAAGATCGCCTATATGATGAACGAGGCGATGGCGGAGATGAACGAGCAAAACATGTTCGTCACTCTCTTCATCGGTATGCTCGACCTCACTTCCGGGCAACTCGACTACTGCAATGCCGGGCATAACGCGCCGGTGTATTTACCATCTGGCAATTCACCATTTACCATTTTAGAATGTCAGCCGAATATCCCGTTGGGTATATTGGCGGGGTACAAGTTCAGCTCACAGCAGACACTGCTCCATGCCAACGACAGCCTGTTCCTCTATACCGACGGACTGACGGAGGCGGAGAACGCCGCCAAGCAGCTTTTCGGCGAGGAGCGTATGATGGAGGCGGTAGCGCGTTGGAACAACGACATGGACTCCAAGCAGCGTATCGAGGCTATGCGGAGCGAAGTGCAAGCGTTCGTCGCCAATGCCGAGCAATCCGATGACCTGACTATGCTGTCCGTCATCTGGTCGCCCTCCAACAGTCCGCAGGACGGTCTTACAGCGAACGCAAGTGAGCGGTCTTACAGCGCAAGCGGTCTTACAGCCGAAGGCGGTCAGACCTACCGCATGACCATGCGCAACGACATACGTACCATCCCCACGCTGTCCGAATGGGTGGACTCGCTGCCCATCCCGCAGGAACTGAACATGACCATCAACCTCGCGCTCGAAGAGGCGGTCAGCAATGTCATGCTATACGCGTACCCTGAAGGAACAGCCGGCGCTGTGGAACTGACAGCCACCAAGACGGCCAAGACAATCACCTTCACCATTGAGGACTCCGGCAAGACCTTCGACCCGACTGATCAGGCAGAACCCGATCTCACCCTCTCGGTTGAGGAACGCCCCATCGGCGGGCTTGGCATACATCTCGTGCGCCAGATCATGGACGAGATACGCTACGAGCGCATCAACAACAAGAATATTTTAACACTCATCAAACGCATATGAAAGTAGAAATTGAAACCGGCAACAGCGCAAATGCCGTTGTTGCCCGCCTGCAAGGCAGACTCGACACCGCTGCTGCAGTGGATGTAACCCCGTATTTTGAGCAGCTCGCTCAGTACGCTGCCGGACATATCATCGTCGACTGTGAGCAGTTGGAGTATATCGCCTCTTCGGGGCTGCGCCTGCTGCTCGGTTTGCGCAAGGAGGTGGCGGCGAAGAGCGGCAGACTACAGATTCGCAGTATCAACAGCGACATCCGTCAGGTCTTTATGATGACCGGATTCATCAGTCTGTTCGAAATCGTGTAGCCCATGTGGGTCGTTTTAGCATTTGTTTCAGCGCTGTGTCTGGGCGGCTACGACATCAGCAAGAAGATTGCCCTGCGCGACCGTCGAGTAGTGGATGTGCTGACGTGCAGCATCCTCATCAGTAGCCTGATACTCAGCCTGCCGCTCATACTGTCCCGTCTTTGCCCTGAATGGATGACCGGCACAGCGTTCTACGTGCCCCATATGGATGCACAGGCACACCTGCTGACGCTGCTTAAGTCATGCATTGTGTTGAGCAGTTGGGTTTTTGCATATATCTCGCTCAAACATCTGCCTCTGTCCGTTGTCAGTCCGATGCAGGCCACTCGTCCGATGTGGACGCTCATCGGCGCGCTGCTCATTTTCGGTGAACGCCTGAACGCTTGGCAGTGGGCAGGAGTTATCCTTGCTCTCGGCAGTATATTTGTCTTTTCGTTCCATGGCAAATCATCTCATAGCTTGCCGGCAACGGATAACCGATATTACATCTGTCTCGCCCTGGCTATACTCATCGGGTCCTGTTCGGGTTTGTACGACAAGTTTATGATGCGCCGCTACGACCACAACGCCGTGCAGGTCTATTATACCTTCTATCAGGCTGCGATGATGCTTGTGGTGTGGGGCATAGACCGCTTCGCTCACAGAGCAAAGGCCGATGCACTAAACCAACAAGGGCATAATGAGCGTTTGTCTTTCGATTTACGGTTTTCGACTGGTTGGCTCCCGATATTGCTGATAAGTGTTTTTCTGGTTATCTCCGATAACGTTTATATGCTCGCCTTGCGCGATCCCGATTCGCTGATTGCCGTGGTCAGCACAATCCGTCGCGGCGGTGCGGTGATTGGCTTTGCATACGGCTTGATTTTCCTACACGAACAGGAACCGCGGAAGAAGATAGCCTGTATGGCAGGGATCATGGCGGGACTTGTCTGCCTGGCGTTGGGGTCAATATAATACGTCAATTATAACAACAAAATTCACAAACAATATGAAAAAGTTTTTATCTCTGGTATTAGCCGGCATAGTGCTGGGCTTACCGATGATTGCTCAGGAAGAAGACTACCGCTACACGCGCGACTGGTTGGGTAACGGTAGTTACGAAGTGGCAGAAAATGTACCTGCAACACGTGTGCCTAAGACTCTTGCAGAAGCAGTACAGCTGCTTCCGGCTCTGCCGACAGCGGACGAACTCTGTTTCCAAAGCTCGTTATCGACAGCGGCTACGACTGCTGCCTCGTACAAGGCGGCGATAGAGCAAGCGGAATTGAATGCCATTCAAAACGATGCCCTCATTCGCGCAAGAATGGAAGCGGCTCGCAATAAACGTGCGCAGAAGAACCAGCGAGCCATGCAGCAGTACAACAGCAATGTGAATGCGGGGCTGATGCCTTCGCAGCAGGAGATGATGGCGCTGTATATGTCCGGCGAGATTAACGAGCGGATGTCGGATGCACAGATGATGGATGTCATGGCTGGTAAGTTCGCCGCCAAATGGGGTGTTTCCAAAGAGGAATATCTCAAGATCATCAACCTTGCACAGAAGAACGAGAAGCAAGCGGAGGCCTACCTCAAGTCCAACCATCCCGAGCTCTACCAGCGTCTGTATGCTGCCAATGCCGGCTATGATGCGCAGAACGATTCGGAGGATCCGCGCGACGAACGCTTTGGCGAGATAACAGCGGAGATACAAAGCATAGGAGACGAGTTCAATCAAATCCTGCTGGCTGATAACGGCTACGGCCAACTGCTTGACCAACTGCGCAAGGAATGGCTAAGCAGTGCGGAATCCAAAGAGATAGAGGCGATCGAGAAGAACCTTTGGTCGCGCGTGGAAGGATGGATTCCAACGCTCAAGACCACGGCTGGCTTAGTGCCATATCCCGAATGGTGGACGGCTGACCGCAAGCGTGAGAATGCACTCATTGACCAGTGGAACAAGCGCGTGGCTCCAAGGTGGCTGAAGATGGCGCAGGACAGCGAACGTCAGATAAAAAGCGCCTATGAGAAACTGGCTAAGCTGGAAGCGGAGAATGAGCAGTTGGCAGCACAGGGTGAAGCGGACAACTATATCTATCTGACCAACAAACAATTGCTGAACGGCTATATGCACCAACTCATTCGCCTCATCCAGCCCTACGACGACGCACTCCGGTTTCCGTTCATCGAACACGTAGAGGAGACCGGCTCGGCAATCTTAGGTAAAGGTTGATTGTACTCTGAACAAGATGAAACGCAACGTGTTGCCTATATTACTACCTGTTCGGTCGATAGTTTTCCTGTTGACGTTTGTCGTCTGCGCCTGGATGGCAAAAACAGACCTCAGCGCAACTGGCAGACCTTCTGGCAGCTGATTAACTATCGGCGTGGCACCACGCGCCGGACGGCCATACTGCTTGTAACCTTGTTGGTGCTGGTGGTAGGCATGGCGGGGATGTATTTGGCAGGATTCCTGTTATACGGCAATATGTTGTACGCGCCACCGGTGATAATTGCGCCTATAGCCAAATGGATAGCAATAATCAATATCGTGCTGCTGCCAGTCTCTACGACCTTCGCAGAAGACGGTCTGTATCTCGGCTGTGGAGTGAACCAAATCAAGAACAAGTACGCGGCTATCCTTGTGCCGACATTCTGTTTGTGCCGATGTTTGTCGCGGGTATCTGGCTCATGGGCCGGCATTTTCCTGCTCGGCTACGCTACTGCTATTCCTCTCTATGCCGTTAGTGCTCAATTCGGTAGGGTCATTCGCCCTCATGTTGCTGTATATTCCTATTCGGCTACGGCATGTGGCTGTTCTTCGATTGGTACGATTGTTTCTTCCTGGACTGGGTGCTGTTCGCAAACATGAAATTTCTTTGGTTCTGCGGTTGCAACCTACCGTTTCTAATTGGGCTACCTGCGACCAACTGTCGCTTCATTGCGTCAAGGGACATACGACGCAGTTTACACTGATGCCGGTTCGCATAGAACTGAAATTTTTCCCATAACAACAATTTTGTTTCCCATAGCAACAATTTTGTTTCCCATAGCAACAATTTTGTTGCCAATAGCAATCCCCTTAACAATCCCCTATATAAATATATATAATAATGGTAAAGACACGCACGCATGCGCGTGCAATCATCCCCATCCTCAAATGTAAGGGATAGATATTTTGCCGGAAAACCGGCAGACCGCTATTGGAATGCTGTCATGTAGTGATTGGAAGATGGTCGCGTGATGCTCGCGACCATCACGCGACCATCTTCCAACAACAAAACGAGAACAATCCAAGAGCCCAATGGCCGGGAAACGAATCCAAAGTTGCCCTATGTAACAATTATTCTCGTGAATTATTTGCATAATTCATATTTTTTTTGTATCTTTGCTGCGTTTCTCAAACACGGACAAATAGGAAATAAAAGCAACAACTAATTGATATATCTGATGAAAAGAATTTTATTCCCGATTCTATTTATGTTGGTGGTGGTATTTGGCGGATGTAACGTCAATACTCCCGACCAACCTGCAAAAACGTATTTTACGTTATGGAATGACTGCGAAGCATTGACCGCCTTGCAGGATTATGTAACGGATGTAACCAATCCTCAGTCCGCTAACTTCATCCCTGCCGAAGACCGTATCGCTACCTTCGACATGGACGGCACGTTTGTCGGCGAACTCTATCCTACGTACTTTGAATACAACTTGTTAGAGTACCGCGTGCTGGAGGATGCCGCTTACAAAGACAAGGCACCGGACGATGTGAAGCAGGCGGCACAAGCCATCCGCGACTTTGTGCGCAACGGCACCAAGCTGCCGGAACCCTTCGACCTGATTCATGCCAATGCTGCCGCCAAGGCATACGCCGGCATGACACTTGCCGAGTTCGACAACTACGTGACCACCTACGCCAAGACGCCCGCCAACGGCTTCACAGGTATGACTTACGGCGAGAGCTTCTACAAGCCCATGTTAGAGGTGTTCGACTACCTGAAGGATAACGGCTTCGCCTATTATGTCGTTTCCGGTTCAGACCGGTTCATCTGCCGCGCATTGGTGCGCTCCATAGGTATAGCACCCAACCGCGTCATCGGCATGGATGTGAGGCTGTGCGCGAGCAATCAGGGCGATGTGCCCGGAGTGGAATATACCATGGGCAAGGAGGAGGATGTCCTCCGCACGGACGAGTTGTTCATCAAGAACCTGAAGACGAACAAGGTGGTGCAGATTGAGCAGGAGATAGGCAAGGTGCCCGTACTGTCGTTCGGCAACAGCAGCGGCGACTGCGCGATGCACAACTTCTGCCTGGGCAATGAGCAGTACAAGTCAGCAGCGTTCATGCTTGTGGCGGACGATGACGCCCGTGACCATGCCAACCTGGAAGAAGGTGCCCGGCGCGAGGCGAAATGGCGTGAGGCAGGTTATCACGTCATCTCAATGAAGAATGACTTCAAGACCATCTATGGCAACGGGGTAGAGAAGAGCGATTTCATCTTTGAGTAAACCCTGCTTCTGCCATTTCTGCTCATGGCGTATTTGGGTGAAGAGTCTCTGAACCGACTACGGACTGAATAAGCGAACTTCGGATTTCGGCGAAGAGTATGACGCCTATTGCCGCCGCACAAGGCGGTTTTAACAATGTCGTGCTGACGTCACGACGTCAAGACGAAGGACTTCCCCACGAAATGACGTCATAGCGGAATAGACACAGACTCCAAAGAGGCCGAACACAGATTATCTTAGGGTTTACTTGCATTCCTTGCACGGAAAATTGCAAATATTTTTATGTTTCTTGGACGTTTGATAAAATTTGTACTACCTGATCAATCCTTCAAGATAGTTTGTAACGCATGGAAATAAGTGAATTATTAGAGTTTACGGACAGGGCGCAATTGCGGCAGTGGCTCACGGACAACCACGCCACGGCAAAAGAGTGCTGGGTGACGATGTATCGCACGAAGATTCCGCGTGCGGACGCCATCCCTTATCTGGACGTAGTGGAAGAAGCTCTTTGTTTCGGTTGGATAGACAGCACTCAGAAACGTCTGCCAGACGGACGCAACGCGCAGCGACTTTCGCCGCGCCGCAAGAACAGCCATTGGACGGAACTGAACCGGCAACGCTGTGCTGACTTAGAGCGCCGCGGCCTCATGACTGATGCAGGTAGAGACGTACAAATCAGACATTACGAATGACCGCATAGGAAATCATACAGCGCATAGATAGGCCGTGGAGCTTCTTCTAATGTGTCGCCTGATAGCCTAATTTCCGTCATTGAGACCTCGGTTGTTACGCTGAGGTCTTTGTGTGGGTAGTAGAATAATCTACGAAAATCCTATCTAAAACCTATGAATAACCTATGAATCACCTACGAATAACATAAGTTTATCTGCATGCAATCCGCATGCAATATGTATACAATCCGTATGCATTATGTATGCAATCCGTATGCAATATGTATGCAGTCTGCATGCAGAAGTGGTGAAGATTCCGGATGTTAGCAAGGGAAATCCTGAAAAAAGTGTCCCTACAATGATAAATGATAATTGACAATTGACAGTTATCGCGTGCCCCAAAAGTGCAATAAACATGTACAAAAATGCAGATTTCAGCGGATGAATATAAAGAAAGTCCTCTATTTTCTTGCAAAAGTCAGATTTTTTTTGTACCTTTGCATCAGATTGCTTTGCGTGAGATTGTTTTTACGTGCGATTGCTTTGCGTCAGATTGCTTTGCGTCAGATTGTTGCATAGGTGTGCGCCGGCATCATGTGCAACGTGGCTGAACAAGCGGAATGCCTTTGTCGGTTCCTGAAACCAAGCTACGGCAACAGAATAGAGAAGACCGATTTTATCTTCGAGTAACTGCAGAGAGTTGTACAATGGACTTTCACGATTACGGAACATATGGTCAACCGACCTTGCTGCTGCTGCCTGGACTGGGCGTGTCGCAGGAGATATTCCTGCCGCTGATTGAACGTCTGCATGACAGGTTCTATATTATCGCAGCAGCCGTGGATGGTTTCATCTTGGGCAGGCAGACTCGTTTCACGTCCGTTGATGACCAGGCGTCACAGGTTATCCGATATGTACAGAGAGAATCAGGCGGACATCTGGATGTGGCGTATGGATTGTCATTGGGCGGCAAGATACTCTCGCGCATACTGGAACGCAACGAGATAGTGATTGACCATGCCGTTATGGACGCCGCACCATTGCTACCGCTGCCAAGATGGACAGTCAACCCGCTGCGTTATTACCAAGCGTTTAATGTCTGGACGTGCTACCATTGGACGGGTTTCTGGAAACGAGTGTTCCGCAGCCACTATTTCGATGTGCTGCTGGACGAGTGCAAGAAAGTCTTTCCCTACGGCGGCACGCAAGCTGTCAGGGATGGCTATAAGTCCGTTTATACCAGCCGTTTGGAGTCCATCCATGGTGCAGATATTCATTTCTGGTACGGCACGAAGGAAGCCTTTGTCGCCAAGCCGCAGGTGAAGCATCTGCTCACGCTCTGTCCGTCCGCCCACGTGGAAGTCTTCGACAGCATGAACCACGGTCAGCTGCTCATCGACCATCCCGACGAGGTCGCCAAACGAATAATGGAATTATGATACCTATGATGACTGCGAAAGAGAAGATGCTGGCAGGCGAACTGTATGACGCCCGCAACCGCGACCTATTGGAAGAACTGAACGCCGTCAAAGTAAAGTGTCAGCAGTACAACAACCTGTTGCCGACGGATTTTGCGGCACGGAACGCGATGCTTGTAGCCATGCTCGGGCAGGCGGATGCTGACACCTTCATCAACCAGCCATTCTACTGCGACTACGGCAAGCATATACGCGTCGGGAAGCGTTTCTTCGCCAACTTCGGGCTGACCGTGTTGGACGAGGCGTATGTCACTATCGGCGATGACTGCTTCATCGGTCCTGGTGTGCATATCTATACCGCCTGCCACAGTACGAACCCTGTCGAGCGTGCTACGCGTCAGGAGTGGGCAAAGCCAGTGACCATCGGCAATAATGTATGGATAGGCGGCAATGTGACCATCCTGCCGGGTGTGACCATCGGCGACAACTGCACGATAGGTGCCGGAAGCGTCGTCACCCGTGACATCCCTGCCGATAGCATCGCCGCCGGCAATCCTGCACGAATAATAAAAAAGATATGTAATGATATGATATGACAAAGCAAGAACGATACCGTACTGTTCTGCCGCAGATTGCCGCCTTGGTATCCGGTGAGTCGGACATGATTGCCAACATGGCGAACGTCGTAGCAGTCTTGCATCAGACGTTTGGATTCTGGTGGACAGGCTTCTACCGTGTGGAAGGCAACGAACTGGTGCTGGGTCCGTTTCAGGGGCCAGTAGCCTGCACACGTATCCCGTTCGGTCGGGGCGTATGCGGTACGGCATGGGAACGCGCAGAGACGGTGATTGTGCCCGACGTGCATCAGTTTGTCGGACATATAGCCTGCTCCGCAGCCTCCAAGAGCGAAATTGTCGTGCCTGTCAGCCGGGCAGGGCAGGTTGTTGCGATTCTGGACATCGATAGCGAGGAGTACAACACTTTCGATGCCACCGACCGGCAGTACTTGGAGAGAATAGCTGAATACCTCTCAAGATGAAAATACACGCCATCGTGATACAGTTGTTCCGTAAATATGCATCTGTGGTCGTGCTCACGTTGATGAGCGTTTTTGGTGTGTGCCTTGTCGCGGACGAGTGGGATGACATGCAGCGCGCATGGGAAGACCTGCAGATAGAGGCGATGGCGGAGATTGAGGTGGAAGACTTCGAATGGGACGAGGACGGCTGCGACAACGGCGACGGACAAGTGCGCCTGCGCATGAACCTCTCTGACGGGATTGTGTCTGTAGCCATCAGTCAGGTGCAGCCGACGTGCAGCACTGCTCTTCAGTCCGACGAGCAGAAACGCGGACTGGTGCGCCGCTATGCTCCGCGAAAAGGCATTGTATGCACTAACTATATACTCACATAACACAAATGGTATAGACTCTGACGGGTTTATACCATTTTTTTTGTTAACAAACAATAAAACAAATGATAAAATGGAAAATGTCCCAATGGTAAATCTTATGACGCTCCTCGGTTCCGTAGCGATGCTGATGTACGGAATGAAAGTGATGAGCGAAGGCCTGCAGAAGATGGCGGGCAGCAAACTCAGTAACGTGCTCGGCACGATGACTACGAACCGCATCGCAGGCGTACTCACCGGCGCAGGTATCACGGCCGCCATCCAGTCGTCCACAGCAACGACGGTCATGACCGTCAGCTTCGTTTCGGTGGGAATCCTCTCGCTGGCGCAAGCCATCTCGGTTATCATGGGTGCGAACATCGGAACAACGTTCACGGCGTGGATCATGGTTCTCGGCGGCGGGTCGTTTGACCTCAGGTTTGTGGTCTATTCCGTCATCATCCTTGCCGTGGCGCTCATCCACTACAGGCGTAACACCGACATGGGCGAGTTCCTGCTCGGTCTGTCGCTCATGCTGCTGGGTCTGACTACCCTCAAAATCAATGCTACAGAGATGCATCTCGACCGGATACCTGCCGTGCGCGATTTCTTCGTCGCCACATCCAGCTGGGGCTACGGCAGTTACTTCCTGTATCTGCTGGTAGGCGGTATTCTGACGTTTGCGGTGCAGTCTTCGGCGGCCATCATGGCTATCACCATGACGCTCTGCTCGGCGCACGTGCTGCCTATTGACATGGGCATATCGCTCGTCCTTGGCGAGAATATCGGCACGACCATCACATCGAATATTGTCGCCCTCTCCGCTTCCGTCCAGGCACGCCGTGCTGCGATGGCGCACCTCGTATTCAACCTTTTCGGCGTCATTTGGGTGCTATGTTTCTTCCGCCCGTTCGTAGGCATGGTCTGCCGCTTGTGGGGAGTGGACTTTGAGCCGGGCATCCCCAGCGATGTCTCGCCCGACAGGCTGAACGCCGTCCTTGCCACCTTCCATACCGCGTTCAACGTCACCAACACGCTCATCCTCATCTGGGTAGTGCCGCTGTTGGAGCGCGTGGTAATGAGGATCATCCCTTCTGCACCGGAGCAGAAGGAAAGCAAGAGCCATCTGCAGTTCATCTCCGGCGGCCTTATGTCCACGTCCGAGTTGTCCATCCTGCAGGCATGGAAGGAAGTGCAGGTGTTTGCCGAACGCGCACAGCGCATGGTCGGCATGATCTACGACCTGCTCGACGAGCAGGATGACGAACGTTTCAACGCCATCGCCCAACGCGTGGAGAAGTACGAAGGGATATGCGACCGCATGGAGGTGGAGATTGCTGAGTACCTCAACCTTGTCGCGGACGGACGTCTGTCCGACCAGTCCAAGCACGAGGTGCATCAGATGCTGCGTATCATCAGCGAACTCGAATCCGTGGGCGACGCCAACTACAACCTCTCGCGCTATATACGCCACCGCCGCGACAGCCGCATCCTGTTCACCGAAGAGTTGAACGGCAACGTCAAGACAATGCTCAACCTCGTCAGCCTGGCAGGTTACAAGATGGTGAAAGCACTTGAGCGCGGCACAATCACCCCGGACGCTTTCACAGAAATGACTGCTCTGGAGCACGAAATAAACAGTCTGCGCGACATACTCAAGAGCCGTAACCTGCAGAGCATAACCGGCAAACAATACGACTACTCCACCGGCATCAATTACATGGACATCATCCGCGAGATGGAGAAAATGGCGGACTATATCATCAACGTCGAGGAAGTGCTCTACGAACACAAACATGATAAGTAGGCGTGAAAATAATATCGTGTGCGATATTTTGCAATGTCTGTTTTGTAATTTGCACAAAAGCATATTCTGTTTTGCACTTTTTCGATAAATCGCTTGCGATATAAAAATATTTTTTGTACCTTTGCATCGCAAACGACATAATCAGCGCAAATCTTATGAAACGAATCACTTTGGTAATACTTTCTTTCGTAATGGGCATGGCTGCGATGCAAGCGAGCGACACTCAAACTGACGAAATACAAACACTAAATAATACAACTATGGCAATCTATGATTTTACGGTGCTGGACACCAAGAAGAACGAAGTGAAATTAGAGGCATACAAAGGTAAAGTCCTCTTAGTGGTTAACACCGCCACCGGCTGCGGATTTACGCCGCAGTACGAAGCGCTGGAGAACCTGTACAAGAAATATAAGGAGCAGGGTCTGGTCATCCTCGACTTCCCTTGCAACCAGTTCGCTGGTCAGGCTCCGGGCACGGATGAAGAGATCGTTTCCTTCTGCCAACTCAAGTACAACGTCTCTTTCCCGCAGTTCTCGAAGATTGAAGTTAACGGCGAGAACGAGTCGCCCGTATTCACGTTCCTCATAGAGCAGGCTCCGACGGAGGAGTACAATGGTCTGAAGGCAAAGGCTACCGCGAAGATGCTGAAAGGTATCAGCAAATCCTACAAAAAAGAGAGCGACATCCGCTGGAACTTCACCAAGTTCCTTGTCGATCGCGAGGGTAACGTAGTGGGACGCTATGCGCCGACCACCAAACCCGAGGATATCGAGAAAGATGTACTCAAATACTTATAATTCCTGATTAGATTATATGTACGAGCAATTAA
>JAFSXJ010000102.1 GCA_017444065.1 Paludibacteraceae bacterium
CAGCTCATCAACTCCAACGCCGAGGTGGATGATATCGACCACTTGTCAAACCGTCGTGTCCGTACTGTAGGCGAGCAAATCTACAACCAGTTCGGCATAGGTCTGGCGCGTATGGCCCGTACAATCCGTGAGCGAATGAACGTTCGCGATACGGAGGTGTTCACGCCGACCGACCTCATCAACGCCAAGGCTATATCCAGCGTCATCAACTCATACTTCGGTACGAACGCGCTGAGCCAGTTCATGGATCAGCAGAACCCGTTGGCGGAGATCACGCACAAGCGCCGTATGTCGGCCCTTGGCCCCGGTGGTCTGAGCCGTGAGCGCGCAGGCTTCGAGGTGCGTGACGTGCACTATACCCACTATGGTCGTCTCTGTCCTATCGAGACACCGGAAGGTCCGAACATCGGTCTTATCTCGTCGCTCTGTATCTATGCGAAAATCAACGACCTCGGATTCATCGAAACCCCGTATCGTAAAGCAAAAGACGGTGTAGTTGACCTCAACAACGACAATGTCGTTTACCTCAGTGCTGAAGATGAAGAGCACAACTATGTAGCTCAGGGTAACGCACCGTTGGACGAGACCGGTCACTTCATCCGCAAGAAGGTTAAGGCTCGTCACCTCGACGACTTCCCTGTAGTTGCGCCCGAGCAGATCAACCTCATGGACGTTGCTCCGTGTCAGATTGCATCTATCGCAGCCGCACTCATTCCGTTCCTGGAGCACGATGATGCCCACCGTGCATTGATGGGATCGAACATGATGCGCCAGGCAGTACCTCTGCTGCGCAACGAAGCACCTATCGTCGGTACAGGTATCGAGGAGCAACTGGCTAACGACAGCCGTACGCAGATTGTTGCCGAAGGCGACGGCGTGGTAACGTATGTTGACGCCAGTGTTATCAAGGTACATTACGACCGCTCGGAGGAAGAGGAGTTCATCAGCTTCGTTTCTTCGGAGAAGGAGTACAAACTGCCGAAGTTCGAGAAGACCAACCAGAATACCACTATCGACCTCCGTCCGGTTGTCCGCAAGGGTGACCATGTGACTAAAGGTCAGCTGCTGACCGAAGGTTACGCCATCGAAGGTGGCGAGTTGGCTCTCGGTAAGAACCTGATGGTGGCTTATATTCCTTGGAAAGGTTACAACTACGAGGATGCCATCGTGCTTAGCGAGCGTATGGTTCGCGAGGATATGTTCACCTCGGTTCACGTAGTTGAGCAACTGCTTGACGTTCGTGAGACGAAACGTGGTCTGGAAGAGTTCACGGCGGACATCCCGAACGTGAGCGACGACACCACAAAGGACCTTGACGAGAACGGTATCGTTCGTATCGGCGCATCTATCAAGCCGGGTGATATTATCATCGGTAAGATTACACCGAAGGGCGAGAGCGATCCTTCACCTGAGGAGAAGTTGCTGAAGGCTATCTTCGGTGACAAGGCAGGTGACGTTAAGGACGCTTCACTCAAGGCTTCGCCGTCACTCGATGGTGTAGTGATTGAGAAGAAACTCTACATGCGTGCGCAAAAGGACCGCAAGGCTAAGATGGCGGATAAGGAATTGCTGCTCAAGATGGATACGAAGTTCGAAGCACAGGCTGACGAACTGAAGACTATCCTGATTGACAAGCTGTCCTTGCTCTTGAAGAACCAGACCAGCAACGGTGTCAAGGATATCGTTGATACTGATCTCGTGCCCAAGGGACAACAGTTCACGCGCGAACTGCTTGAGGCTATCGACTATGCTACCGTTCTGCTTGAGAACTGGACGAATGATGAGTATAAGAACGACCTCGTACGCCGTTGCATCCTCAACTACCTGACCAAGTACAAGGAGATGGAGGCTGAACTTAAGCGTGAGCGCTTCAACCTCACTATCGGTGACGAACTGCCGACTGGTATCCAGCAGCAGGCCAAGGTCTATATCGCCAAGCGTCGTAAGATCCGCGTAGGTGACAAGATGGCGGGCCGCCACGGTAACAAGGGTATCGTCAGCAAGATCGTTCGCGTTGAGGATATGCCGTTCCTGGCTGACGGTACGCCGGTGGATATCGTGCTGAACCCGATGGGTGTGCCTTCACGTATGAATATCGGTCAGATCTTCGAGGCTGTCCTCGGCTGGGCAGGCCGCGAGTTGGGCGTTAAGTTTGCTACGCCTATCTTCGACGGCTGCTCGCTCCAGGAGCTTGACGAGTGGACCGACAAGGCCGGTCTGCCGCGTGCCGGTAAGACACAACTTTATGACGGTGAGACCGGTGAGCCGTTCGACCAGATGGCTACCGTCGGCGTGACCTACTTCATGAAGCTCGGTCACATGGTTGACGACAAGATGCACGCCCGTTCGATTGGCCCGTACAGCTTGATTACCCAGCAGCCGTTGGGTGGTAAGGCTCAGTTCGGTGGTCAGCGTTTCGGTGAGATGGAGGTTTGGGCGCTCGAAGCACACGGCGCCGCACATACGCTCCAGGAGATTCTGACTGTCAAGTCCGACGATGTGATGGGCCGTGCACGCACATACGAGGCTATTGTGAAGGGTGAGACATTCCCGACACCGGGTATCCCCGAGTCTCTGAACGTGCTGCTGCATGAGTTGCAAGGTTTGGCTTTATCAATTACACTTGAATAAATTTGACGAATTATGGCTTTAAGACAAGATAACAAGAAATCCGGCTTCACCAAGATCACCATTGGTCTGGCTTCGCCGGAAGAGATCATGAACATCTCCAGTGGCGAGGTGCTCAAGCCCGAGACTATCAACTACCGCACCTACAAACCGGAGCGTGATGGTCTGTTCTGCGAGCGTATTTTCGGTCCTACGAAAGATTACGAGTGTAACTGTGGTAAGTACAAACGCATTCGCTACAAAGGTATCGTCTGCGAGCGATGCGGCGTAGAGGTAACGGAGAAGAAGGTGCGCCGTGAGCGTATGGGACACATCAAACTGTGTGTGCCTGTTGCGCATATTTGGTACCTGCGTTCCCTGCCCTCGAAGATTGCGGCATTGCTCGGCGTACCGACGAAGAAACTTGAGGCAGTCATCTATTATGAGAAATATATCGTTGTTCAGGCTGGTGCTATGAACGGTGAGGAGTTCAACTCCGATCATGATATTATCGAGGATAAGATTCTGCTTGATGAGGATGAACTCGCAACCGTTATGAGCCGTCTGCCGGAAGGCAACCGCGAGCTTGAGGATACCAACCCTGACAAGTTCATCGCCAAGATGGGTGCTGACGCCATCTACGACCTGTTGGCTAAGTTGGATCTGGATGTTCTGGCTGACGAACTTCGTCACCGTGCTGATACCGACAGCTCCAACCAGCGCAAGCAGGAGGCGCTCAAGCGTCTGCAAGTGGTTGAGGCTTTCCGTGCCGCTCAGGGCAGGAACCGTCCGGAGTGGATGATCCTGAAGGTCATTCCCGTTACTCCGCCGGAGCTCCGTCCGTTGGTACCGCTGGATGGCGGACGTTTCGCCACATCCGACCTCAACGACCTCTATCGTCGCGTGATTATACGTAACAACCGTCTGCGTCGTCTCATCGAGATCAAAGCTCCCGAAGTTATTCTCCGCAACGAGAAGCGTATGCTTCAGGAGGCTGTGGACAGCCTGTTCGACAACAGCCGTAAGACTACGGCTATCAAGAGCGAGGCCAACCGTCCGCTGAAGTCGCTCTCTGACTCGCTGAAAGGCAAGCAGGGACGTTTCCGTCAGAACTTGCTCGGTAAGCGTGTGGACTTCTCTGCCCGTTCGGTTATCGTGGTTGGTCCGGAGCTGAAGATGCACGAGTGCGGTCTGCCTAAGGAGATGGCTGCCGAGCTGTACAAACCGTTCATCATCCGCAAACTCATTGAGCGCGGTATAGTGAAGACGGTTAAGTCGGCGAAGAAGATCATCGACCGCCGCGACCCCGTTATCTTCGAGATTCTGGAGCACGTGATGGAAGGTCACCCCGTATTGCTCAACCGTGCACCGACCCTGCACCGTCATGGTATTCTGGCCTTCCAGCCGAAGATGATTGAGGGTAAGGCTATTCAGCTGCACCCGCTGTCCTGCGCCGGCTTCAACGCTGACTTCGACGGTGACCAGATGGCCGTACACCTTCCGCTTTCCAACGAGGCTATCCTCGAGGCACAGTTGCTCATGCTCGGCTCGCACAACATCCTCGACCCCGCTAACGGCAATCCTATCACCGTTCCTTCGCAGGACATGATTCTTGGTCTGTATTACATCACCAAGGAGCGTGCCGGCGTCAAGGGTGAAGGGCTGACCTTCTATAGCGAGGAGGAGTGCACTATTGCCTTGAATGAGGGTAGGGTTGACATACACGCCAAAGTGCGCGTGCGCATCAAGGAGATGATTGACGGCCAGCTCACACAGCATATCATCGATACCACTCCCGGTCGTGTGATGGTTAACCAGTACATGCCGAAGGAGATTGGCTTCCAGAACATGGTGCTCAAGAAGAGTGCGGTCAAGAATATCATCTCCATGGTTATCAAGACCTGCGGTGTGGCTCGTACGGCTAAGTTCCTTGACGACATCAAGGACCTCGGTTACTACATGGCCTTCAAGGGTGGCTTGAGCTTCAACCTCAACGATATTCTTATCCCAGAGGAGCGCGCTGACCTTATCGCTAAGGGTAATGCAGAAGTTGAGGCTATCACCGAGAGCTATAACTTCGGTGAGATGTCTGACGACGAGCGTTACAACAAGGTCGTTGACACCTGGGGACGTATAGACAACGAGGTGACCGACATCCTGATGAAGCACATGCAGGAGGCGGACCAGGGCTTCAACTCCGTATATATGATGATGGACTCCGGAGCCCGTGGTAACAAGCAGCAGATCAAGCAGCTGGCGGGTATCCGTGGCTTGATGGGTAAACCTCAGAAAGCCGGTTCGACTGACACGCGTACCTCTATCGAGAACCCTGTGCTCGCGAACTTCAAGGAGGGTATGTCCGTGCAGGAGTACTTCATTTCTACCCACGGTGCCCGTAAGGGTCTGGCGGATACCGCACTGAAGACAGCCGACGCCGGTTATCTGACACGTCGTCTAGTCGATGTATCGCATGATATGATCATCACCGAGGAGGACTGCGGCACACTCCGTGGCTTGGTGGCTCGCGCTATCAAGCAGAACGATACCGTTGTGGCTACCCTCTCGCAGCGTATCCTGGGTCGCGTAAGCGTTCACGATATCGTTGACGAAGACGGTACGCTTATCGTTGCTGCAGGCGAAGAGATCCGCGAGGCTGCTTGTGATGCTATCGAGCGCGCAGGTATCGAGGAGGTGGAGATTCGTTCCGTCCTCACTTGCGAGGCCAAGCATGGTCTCTGCGCCAAATGCTACGGTCGCAACCTGGCTACACGTCTCATGGTGCAGAAGGGCGAGGCGGTCGGCGTGATTGCCGCTCAGGCTATCGGTGAGCCGGGTACACAGCTGACCCTGCGAACATTCCACTCCGGAGGTTTGGCAGGTGGCGCTACGGCTGAGAATACCTACTCGCTGCCTCACACCGGTATCGTGGATATTGAGGATATTCGTACTATCAAGACCGAAGCCGGTGACACCATCGTTGTCAGCCGTCTGAACGAGCTCCAGCTCAAGGACGAGAAGACCGGTGTGGTAATCAACACCTTCAATATCCCGTACGCTTCCAAGCTCTTCATCGAGCCCGGACAGAAGTACGACAAGGGTACGCTCGTATGCGAGTGGGATCCCTACAAGGCATCCCTCGTTATCGAGCAGGCGGGTACGTTGCGCTATCAGGATGTTATCGAAGGTATCACTTGCAAGAGTGAGACCGACGAGCAGACCGGTAAGCGTGAGGTCAGCATCACCGACACCAAGGACAAGACCAAGATGCCTACCGCGAATATCATTGACAAGGAAGGCAACATCATTCGTTCCTACAACCTGCCTGTCAAGGCTGTGCTCGTGCACAACGACGGCGAAGAGGTTAAGGTCGGTGACCTGTTGTTCACCAACACACGTTCGTTCGGTACCGCAGGTGATATTACCGGTGGTCTGCCGCGTGTAACGGAGCTCTTCGAGGCACGTAATCCGTCCAACCCCGCTATCGTGGCTGAGATTGACGGCGAGATCAGCTTCGGCAAGATCAAACGTGGCCAGCGCGAACTGACCATCACATCCAAGCTCGGCGAGACCAAGTCGTACCTCATCCCGCTCTCGAAGCAGATTCTTGTGCAGGAAGGCGACTATGTACGCGCCGGTGTACCTTTGTCCGACGGTGCTATCACGCCCGAGGATATCCTTTCCATCAAGGGACCGACTGCTGTACAGGACTACATCGTCAACGAGGCGCAGAACGTCTATCGTATGCAGGGTGTGGAGATCAACGACAAGCACTTTGAGATTATCGTTCGCCAGATGATGCGCAAGGTCGAGATTCTCGACGCTGGTGATACACACTTCTTGGACAACCAGGTGGTTGACAAGCGTGACTTCATCGAGGAGAACGACCGTATCTGGGGCAAGAAGGTCGTTGAGAACGCCGGTGACAGTGAGGTGCTCCGCGAAGGACAGATCATCACTGCCCGCCGTCTGCACGACGAGAACTCGACGCTTCGCCGCAAGGACAAGAAGCTTGTTCAGGTGCGCGACGCCAAGAGTGCTACGGCTAAGCAGATCCTGTTAGGTATCACGCGTGCCGCTCTGGGTACGAAGTCGTTCATCTCGGCTGCTTCGTTCCAGGAGACCACGAAGGTGCTCAACGAGTCCGCTATCCAGGGCAAGATTGATAACCTTGAGGGCATGAAGGAGAACGTTATCTGCGGTAACCTCATCCCGGCAGGTACAGGTCTGCGTGAGTTCGGCAGACTCGTGGTGCACAACTCCGCCGAGTATGCCGCCATGCAGGCTGCCCGTATGGCGCAGGAATACGATCCCAGCACGCCGATGCGTGACTTCTAATCATCAAAAGGATAACTCCTTTTACAGAGAAATGCAGGCCCACAGCCTGCATTTCTTTTTATCCGAGACTCTCTCGTAAATTAATGTAGATCTGGTATATCCGTAAACTACACCATCGGTGCTTGTGCACAAGGCGGCAAACGATGTATGCGCTACGTTTGAGGCGGTGCATCTGACGTGCCTCTTCCTGCCGGAACAGGTCTGCGTATTTCTTGCGGAGCGCAAAGTCGCGGGTGTGAAGCATCAGGTGCGTCTTGTCTGCCACTTTGTCGTACTCAGTGAGTTCGTTGTACGTGTCGTGCATGCCTAATTGCTTGAGGTATGCGTCAGCGCATTGCCAGAAGGTTATCAGGTTCTCGAATTGCCGTTCTGAACGTGTGGCGGAACATGAGTCCGGGCGTATCATGTACCGATACACGACATCTTTCACAGTTTCAATCTTTTGGGCATTCCCGCAGACGTACATACTGAGCAAACGGTCTGAACCGTAGATTATTCCTTCGGGAGTATGCCCGAGCGAAGCCAATAGTACCGAACGTTTGTATATCTTCGCTACGGCACTTCGGGGGAAACGGTCAGTCAGAAAGTCTTCTATCGGCGTATTGCCGGAGGGAATATATGCTTCGTCTGTCGTTTGACGGTTCTGCTCAATGCGAATCATTGCTCCGCATACGACATCCGCATCGGTAGAGGTGGCTTTGTTTGCAAGTATTTCTACCGCGTTGTCCGGAATGCAGTCGTCGGGATCAACGAATATGATATAGTCGCCTGTCGCTTGTAAGATACATTGCCGGCGCGTATATGCCGTACCGCGATTTGAGTCGTTGCTATGGATGAGCACTTGCGTGAGGTTGGGGTAATCCTTGAGTGTGCGTTGCAGAACGGCAATACTTTCATCAGTTGAGCAGTCGTCCACGAAGATATATTCGAGACGCTCATACGTCTGCTCCGTCAGCGAGCGAACGCATCGCTCAATGTACGGCGCTACATTGTAGACGGGAACACATATGGATACCAGTGGAGTCATCTTACTGTTTCGTAAATCTGTTTCAGTTCTGCGCCGACTGACGCAAACGAGTACTGCAAGCCTTGCCGGCGGATGGTCTCTCGGTCGTAATCTTGACAATGGTCAAGCATCTTGTCTATCGCTTGCGTCAGCTCCTCGTCATTGCCGGGCGTCACCAGCATGCCGTTCGATTCGTTCACCATCTCCGGTATGCCGCCCACGCGCGTCGAGATGATTGGCACACCTTTGGCGAGACTCTCGGAGATCACTACCGGCGCGTTCTCGTAGTTCGACGGCAGAATGAACACATCCGCCTTGTCAAACTCGTCAGCCACCTGATGCGGCGTCAGTTCGCCCGTCCACTCTAATAATCCTTCAGGCAGCCCCAAAGCCTCCGCATATGCGCGCACCTCCTGGTAGTCCACGCCTGTGCCTACCAATGTCATGCGCCAGTCCTGACGTTTCTCCGCCAGCATCTTCGCCGCCCGTAGCAGGCCTTTCACATTCTTCGCCCGCTCATCGAAGCAACTCACATGCAGGAGTGTCTTTACTTTTGGAGTTTTTGATATTTCGGTATCTCGATATTTCGAGTTGTCGGGATGTCGAGGTTTCGAATAGAAGAACTCATCCACCACATTGTTTATCTTTCGTGTGTTCTTGTTCTCCAGCCCGCACGCCTTCATCGCCTCTGCCAGCCGGTCGCTCACGCACAGCAGCATGCTTGCTTCGCGAACGATCTTCGCGTACAGCCTCCGTTTCCATGCCGGCACCTGCATGTACATCCCGTTCTCCGGCAGGTAGCCGCTCCAGTGCTCGACGATGATATACGGTATCCCGTACCGCCGTTTCAGCCATCGCGCCAGCACGCCTTGCTTCTGCACCACATTCAGTTGTACTACGTCCGGCAGTCCCCATTCGCGCTTCAATCGCCGCCACTGACGCCACATGTCGCGCCAGCCTTGCGAATGAATGACGCGCACATCCACACCTTGCGCGCGCACAGCATCCGCATGCTTCTGCACGAACAGTCCCGCCATCGCATCGCGCGCGTCAGGATACCAAGGTGTGAGATAGAGTACCTTCATGAGTGCAACGAATTTTGTTTAAAAATTTTTGATAATTTTGGTAATTGTTGACCTAATACCTCCTCTTCTCCCACCACTTGTTCACCCACAGCATCAACGCGAACGACGGCCGGTATAACCTGCTCACGCTGTAGTAGTTGACCGCCTTCGATCCGAACTGCCTGTAGTGGTTCGCAACGCCCTCGTTGTCGTTACCGCCTTCGAAGTCAAACTGCAGCCCTTTCTCTTTTGCCAGACGGATAGCCTCGGCTGCCAGACGTGCCGATGCGCCGGTCTCGGCTGCCGAAGGCAGATAGGCGGGTATCAGGTAGTACATGTACCGTTTGTCCCACACCACGAACGCTGCGGCTACCGTACGCATATCGTTGTCCGCCTGCCGTTCGCTGATGCGGATGATGGCTGACTGTCCTGCCCGACGCGTCTTGCGCTCCAGCACCAGCAGGAACTCGCGCGAGTACGTCAGTTTGTGGTTGCGTTCGCCCATGCACTCCGTGTGAAAGCGGTAGAACTCTTCGGGCGACATACCATAATCTATTGACAACTCCCTGGCGCGTTCTATCTGCCGCTTCTTGTTCTTCGAGAACGACTCCTCCACTGCGGCTATATCTGTCAGGTTGTCAATGCGGTACGTCACGCGCTCCTCGATCTTCATCCCGCGTTTGGAGAGCCAGTGAGGCATAGGGTTGCCGACAGCATATTTCTGGTAGTAGTAGGCTATATGCATCGTGCGCAACCGCTTGGCTATCAGTTTCGCCAGACGCTCCTGCATGTCAGGCGACGCCTGCACCTCGCTGTTTAGCCATATGCCGCCGAACTGCGTCATCTGCGGCATCAGTATGAACCTGTACCACAGCCGTTTGCGCAGCAGGTACGGCATCGCAGCCACCACCTCATTCTCTGCCTCCGGATTACTAACCTCTGACTTCTTGCTTCTGACCTCTGATCTCATTATCAGCATCACATCCCACTCCTTGCCGGCGCACACGGCTTCCAGCCACCACGGCTGCATCATCACCGGCATCTCCGGATGCTGCTTGCAGAACGCTGCATATTGCTCTTTGTTTGACATGTCTCTTTGTGCTTTGCGGTTTGCGCCGCAAAGTTACAAAAAAAAACTGACATATGCAAATAATTTGCACAAAAAACGCATGTGCCATGCGTGTCTCGTTTCCTACGCTCATACGTCTGAGTCCTTATGTGCGATATATCGGCAATATAGTCAAGTCCGTCGTTACGTATGATTTCAGGCGGACAAAAATGCGATATGCGTGGTACACGAGTGCGGGATAAAAAGTTTGGCACGGTTTTTGTGGTTATGAAAGATGAAAAGATTAGCTCAATGTGGCTGATGTGTATTCAGTTACGAGTCTGTAACGTATAAGAAATTTCCCAGTAATCACACTCTAATAACGGTGAAACAACCCTGTAATCACCCCGTTCAATATCGGCGAGGTGTCTAGTCATTGTGTACTCAGTTCGTGCATGAGACGCTCTATGCTTGAGTACGGAATTGACGGAAAGAACGGAATATGCTTTTAGGTCAACAATTGCCAAAATTTGCCAAAAGGCGATGGATATTCATTAGTGTCCCGGAAAATTTAACCAAAACCTATAAAACCCCGAAACGTCTGTTAGTCCGGAATGTCCAAAAATGATTCAAAAATTCTTTTGTCAAATATACCCGATATTACCAAATATTGTAATTGATCATTGTCGAAATATTGGATATGTTGGTAATATTTGACTTGTTGTGTCCGTTGTGTTTTGGGAACATTTTGGGTCTTTTTTTGACAAATATTGATAATTTTGGTAATTGTTGACTTATCAAATCCTTCCCCTTCCGCATTTCTCCCTCAACCACCTCCCTGACTACGAGCCACTTCGAGGTTTTGTCGGGGTCTATTCGGAGGCGAACCCAAGGCAAACCGAAGTTTAACAGGAGTCTGACAGGGTGCGAGGTGGTGTGTCAAAATGTTCGTATTTTAAGGTGAAAAGCAAAAAAATGAACATTTTTTATAAAAATTTGCGTAAATATTTGCATATATCAAATCTTTTTTGTAACTTTGCGGTCGGAATAATGCCTAAAAACGCCTGTGACGTAGTTATGTGATGTAATTATTGCATAATTAGGGGCATTTTGCAAATGATGCTAACAACAACACAAACCGACTATATGCGAACCAACCAGATTAAACGAACACTTCTTGTGACCGTATTGTTTGCGGCGGCACTTTTTGTGGCCGTTCCGCTGCCTGTTTCAGCGCAAGAAGTTGATGATATTGACGATGCTGAGGCTGTCGAGGCTGTTGCTGACACCTTGCTTGCCGAGGCGGATACCCTTGTTGCCGACCCCGACCCCGAGTGGTATGTGGCTCCTGTGGAGCCTGTGTTCGGTAATGCGCCGCGTCGTTCCACGGCTGCCGCCGCCTGCCCTACGGACTCTGTTGTTACGTATGATGTGGACGGCAACTTCGCCGAGGTGACCTGCTACTATTACGACGAGGCAGGCAATACCGTCCGCACCGAAGCCTGGACATACAGCGACGGCAAGCGCATCGGTACGACCAAGCAGGAGTTCGAGTTCAACGCCAAAGGTGTGCAGGTCATGACCGCTGCCTATACGTGGGACAATACGACCGGCAACTGGAAGGGTGCGGAAAAGACTGAGGATGTGTACAATGCCTCCAACAAGATGGAGTCCCGCACTATCTCCGACTGGGTGAATGGCGCATGGCTGCCCAAGACGCGTTACACCTATGCGTACGATGCCTCCAACCGTGAGATTGAGTATATCACCTATGCCCGCAATGCAAGCAACGAACTGGTGAAATCCAAGGGCCGCATCCGTGAGTACAATGCCAAGGGCAAAACAACCCTCGACATCCAATATACAGCCTATGCCAACGGCGCATGGACGGCAGGAACGAAGAAGGTGTATGACTTTGACGCCAGCGGCAATCAGGTTCTTTACGAGTACTATTCGTCCCTCTCCAACGGCAACTGGGTAGGTTCAAGCCGAGAGGTATGGGAATACACATCCGGAAAGAAGATGTATTACGCAAAGCAGACTTGGTCCAACGGCTGGGTGAACTCGTCGAAAGAGACATGGGAGTACAACGGCCCGTCTGCCAAGCAGACTTATTATGAGAAGGATGTATGGTCTAACGGCGCGTGGATTGGCTCGGCGAAAGAGTTGTGGGAGTTCAACGCCAAAGGCAGCCAGACGCTTCACGAGAAGTATGGTTGGGCGAATAGCGATTGGGCTGTTTCGCTGCAGGAGAATTGGGGCTATGATGCTGCAGGCAATAACACTTTGGTTGAGAACTACTCGTACACGAATGGTGTAAAGAAAGGCTCAAAGAAAGAGGAGTACGCCTTCAATGCAGCCAAGAAGAAAACCCTGACGCTCAAGTATATCTGGTCTAACAACGATTGGGCGTATAATGCCAAGGCTGTGACCGACTATGACGCGGCAGGCAACACTATCGAGACGGCAAGCTACAACTGGGTGAACGAAGCATGGCAGGGTGCCGGAACACGTACGTTGCAAACGTTCAACAGCAGCAAGAAGGTTACAGAGAAGATAACGCAGACATGGTCCACGACAACCAATGACTGGGTTAATAAGACGCGCGCCACTACCGAGTATTCTGGTGCAAAGACTATTCAAGAAGCCTCATATACCTGGCAGAACGATGCTTGGGTGGGCACCAGCCGTAGCGATTGGAGCTACAATGCCGCCGGACTGAACGACACCATCAAGACCTATACGGACGATGGTACAGGGTGGATTTATTCCAAACGTACGGTCAACACCTATAATGCGGCCGGAGAGAATATAATGACCCATAATTCCCAATGGAACGGTTCTGCTTGGGTGCTCGTTTCGATGACGCGCCTCGACAAGGTCACCGATGCAGCAGGCAATATCCTACTTAATGCTTCTTGGAAATGCGGCAGCGACTCCGTTTGGATTGGTGTATCTAAGGATGTGACAGAATATTCATCAACAGGAAAAGTGCTGTTTATCGGACATTACGAGTCTTGGGCTAACAATGATTGGGTGCCTAATTATACGGTGGAGTATAAATATGATGAAGCAGACCGTGTCACGCTTAATCAGCGTATGGATTGGAAGAATAATACTTGGCAGGGACTTTATCGTTACGAGTATGTTTATGATGCTGAAGGAAGAAAAGTGTCATCTGCCACATATAATGGTTGGAATACATCGACAAATAGTTGGGTCGGAACTGTTAAAACAGAAACGGTATATAACGCTTCCGGGCAGACATCGTCCCTGTTGAATTATACGTGGTCAAATAATGCTTGGGCTATTCTGAACAAAACACTGTTCGAATATGATGCGGCAAACAACGTAACGGAACAAGTTGTTCAGAACTATTCGAATGGCGAATGGGTGAATGTTACACGTTACGAGAAGGAATATAGTGGCAGCCAGTTGGTTAAGTCCAATGACTATACCTGGTCAAATGACGCTTGGCAATATACGCGTCGCAGCGAAAAGACGTATGACAACGACGCCCAAGCCAAGCTCCGCCGCGAGATTAGCGGCTCTTGGACGAACGGTGAGCTGAACTCCTTCACCGACAACTATTACTACTACAACTGCGACCCGCATGCGTACGCAATAACCTTTAACAATGAGGACGGCACGTTGCTCGCCTCAGCCGAAGTGCTGGAGGGAGAAATCCCGACATACACAGGCGCAACGCCGACCAAACCTGCTGATGCACAATATACCTACACGTTTGCAGGCTGGGACAAAGAGATTGTTGCCGTCACTGGTGCTACAACCTATACCGCAACGTTCAACGCAACGCTTCGTAAATATACCGTCACCTTTGCCAACGAAGACGGAACGACCATCGAGGCCAAGGACTGGGAATACGGCGCAACGCCGGTAGCACCAGCCGATCCGACGAAGGATGCCACGGCACAGTACACCTACACCTTTGCCGGCTGGGACAAGGAGATAGTAGCCGTGACCGGTGAGGCGACGTACAAAGCCACGTTCACCGCTACGGTCAACAAATATACCGTCACGTTCCAGAACGAGGATGGCACAACCATCGAGGCCAAGGAGTGGGAATACGGCGCAACGCCTATAGCACCAGCCGATCCGACGAAAGAGGCTACAGCGCAATATACGTACACCTTTGCAGGTTGGGACAAAGAGATTGCAACTGTAACCGGTGAGGCAACCTACAAGGCCACCTTTACTACTACGGTCAACAAGTACACCATTACTTTTGCCAATGAAGACGGCACGACCATTGAGGCCAAGGAGTGGGAATACGGCGCAACGCCTGTAGCGCCTGCCGATCCGACGAAGGATGCTACAGCACAATACACTTATACCTTTGCAGGTTGGGACAAAGAGATTGCAACTGTAACCGGTGAGGCAACGTACAAAGCCACGTTCACCGCTACGGTCAACAAATATACCGTCACGTTCCAGAACGAGGATGGCACAACCATCGAAGCGAAGGAATATGAGTATGGCGCAACGCCTGTAGCACCTGCCGACCCGACGAAGGATGCCACGGCACAGTACACCTACACCTTTGCAGGTTGGGACAACGAGATTGTAGCCGTGACCGGCGAGGCGACGTACAAAGCCACGTTCACCGCTACGGTCAACAAGTACACCATTACCTTCCAGAACGAAGATGGTACTACCATCGAGGCCAAGGAATGGGAGTATGGTGCAACGCCTGTCGCTCCGTCTGACCCGACGAAGGATGCCACGGCGCAATATACCTACACCTTTGCAGGTTGGGACAACGAGATTGTAGCCGTCACCGGTGAGGCAACCTACAAAGCCACGTTCACCGCTACGACTTGCACCTACACTATCACATGGGTGGATGGCGACGGCAAGACTATCCTGACCGAGCAGGTCGCTTACGGCGAGACGCCGGCATACGCAGGCGCAACGCCTACCAAGACCGCAACGGACGAATATACGTACGAGTTCAGCAACGCATGGTCACCGGCCATCGAGCCTGTGACGGGTGATGCGACCTATACGGCGTTGTTCACCGAGACCGCCGTCACGCCAAGCACGTACACCATCACCTACGTCGATGACGAGGGCAACGTGCTCTTCTACGAGGTCTATACCCACGGGCAGACGCCTGACCCCGCTACGCCGGGCAAGGAATCGACGGCGCAGTACGACTACACGTTCAGCGGCTGGTCGCCCGCTATCGTTCCTGCCACAAGCGATGCCACCTATCAGGCAACGTTCACGGCAACGGTACGCTCCTACACGATCACCTTCGTGAACGAGGACGGCACGGTGCTCTACAGCGAGGTGCTGGAGTACGGTCAGACGCCGGAGTATGTAGGTGAGACGCCGGTGAAGGCTGAGGACCAGAACTACACATACACCTTCAGTGGCTGGACGCCGGAGATTGGTATGGTGGAAGGTGCTGCAACATACACCGCAACCTATACTGCTGTCGAGAAGCACGGCACGGGCATGACGGACGTTGACGGCGAAGCTCCTGCCACGAAGGTCATGGAGAACGGCGTTTTGTACATCATCCGTGCCGGCCAGAAGTACACCTCCACGGGCGCACCCGTACAATAATATATATAATATAACCCATCGACCACATTTGGGCGATTAGAACAAACAAACACAACGCTAATTTTTGATAATTTTGATAATTGTTGACAAACTATAGACAACAACAAAACAACAAAACTTATATAAATATGAGTGCAAAGGTTAAAAACGAGCAGACGCAACAGCAACCGAAAAGGTATTCACAGTTGTATCTTACTGCACAAAAGTATCAAGGGTCAATAACTTTTAACGACCACACCTTTGATTTGTAGTATATGCGATTCCTGCTGGATACAAATGTGTTTATTCACTATCTGACCGATACCGACTCGTTGTCTGGCGACGTGATGGCAATCCTTACGGACTATGACAATCAGTTTTACTTGAGTGCCGAGTCTGTAAAAGAGATGGTTGTAGCATTTCGAAAGAAAGGGTTCAACTCCAAGCGATGGAAGACAGCCCGCCAGATGGTAGAATCGTTAGAGGACTTTGGCGTTAGTATCCTGCCGATAAGACGTGAGCATCTACTTACACTATCGTCATTGATTATCAATGAGGCGCAAGAGCATAATGATCCGTCTGATCATATTATTATCAGTCAGGCGATAACGGAGCATTTGGCACTTATTTCGGCAGACCGGAAATTTCCCTTTTATCGGGCGCAGGGATTGGAACTAATAGAAAGCAAAAGATAACACAACGCTAATTTTTGATAATTTTGATAATTGTTGACAAATTATAGACAACAACAAACAACCGCATCACCAAACATAGGGTGATAATAAATATGAGTTAACTATTTGATGGCAACGGAAGAAACAATTAGGAAGTGGCTTGAATTGGTAGACGAAGATTTAAGTGTAGCAAAAGACCTGTTCAAGACAAGACATTGGCTTTACACCGCATTTATGTGCCATCAGGTGGTTGAGAAGATGCTTAAAGCTTATTGGGTAGCAACACGCGATGATGATCCGCCGTACATCCACGACCACAAGCGTTTGGCTGAAGGATGTGGCTTGTATGAGAAGTTGACAACGGAACAGCGGGTGTTCCTGACAACTATCCGCGAAATGAACATCGAGGCTCGTTATAGGGAATATAAAAGCCGTATAGCCGCTTCGCTAAATGAACAGAACACGCAGCAATTATTGCAACAGACAATAGAGATGCAACAATGGATACGCAATCAGTTTTGACACAGAAGGAAGCTCTTGGGCTTGTGCGCCGTTACAAGCAGGTCATTGCGCCTCGCTTTAACAACGATGTCGAGGTGAGGATGTTTGGCTCTTATGCAAAAGGTAATGCGCATCCGTGGAGTGATATTGATGTTGCTGTTATTGTCCCGAAGGTGGAGGATGACAAATGGTTGAACACATCGGTTAGTTTGGGGATGGATGTGGATGCAGTGAGTCTGCTTATCGAACCGGTGCTGATGGAGAAAGACGAGGATACGATGCTTTATAGAGAAGTGATGCGCACCGGTGTCGCAGTATAACAAAAGATCCCCCATCGACTACATTTGGGCGATTATAATAACAAACACAACGCTAATTTTTGGATAATTTTGATAATTGTTGACAAATTATAGATAACAACAATAATCAACAAACAAATGAACGAAAACGATCAACTAAGAGAGTCTCAGGCATGGAGAGCATCGAGAGATTATCATGGGACGATTATTGTAAATGACCTTTCGATTTTAGATTGATAGTATGTCCTGTTGATGGCGACGATGCTGATATAGTTACTATATGGATAAGGTTAAATATTGGATAGATATTGCTGATTATGACTTTGCAACTGCACAGGATTTGATGAAATCCAAACGTTGGCTGTACGTAGGTTTTATGTGCCATCAGACAATTGAAAAGACGCTGAAAGCATATTGGGCGGCTAAACGAGATGATGAACCTCCGTATATACATAATCTTATACGTTTATCCGAGTTGTCAGGCTTGCAAGAACAAATGGCACCGGAGCAAATAGCGTATTTGGATGTGCTGACACCAATGAACATAGAGGCTCGTTATCCGTCGTATAAATCGAGGCTGGCGGCTGGACTGAATGAAAGTGTATGTGCAGATCTTATGCAAAGAACGGAACAACTGCAATTATGGATAAAAAGCAAGCTATAAATATTGTGCGTCAATACAAGCAGCTTATCCTGCCGCAGTATGAGGGAGCAAAGGTATATTTGTATGGTTCGTATAGTAGGGATGCCGCGCGAAAGGATAGTGACATTGATGTGGCGGTTATTGTGCCCCACATATTGGGAGACTGGTTCTCGACTATACCGCCGTTATGGGCTTATGCCCGGCAGGTCAACTCACTAATTGAGCCGGTCCTGATGGAAGAGAATGAGCATTCGCCGTTGTATGACGATGTCCTGCGCACTGGTGTCGCAGTTTAACCGCAAATCCATCGACTACATTTGGGCGATTATAATAACAAACACAACGCTAATTTTTGATAATTTTGATAATTGTTGACAAATTATAGACAACAAAAACAAACAACAATAATTAACAACTTTTTTTAATTAACAAACAAATGAAAAAGATTTATTCTTACGTGCTAATGGCAGCGATGATGCTGCTGGGCACAAGCGCGTGGGCGGACAATTTCAGCGGTACGACTCGTGCAGAACTGCAAGCCGCAATTGACGGCGCAGCAACCGGTACAACGCTGGTCTTCCAGAACAATGTGACCCTGGACGGTCCTGTCTGGTTGGGAACAGAAAACCTTGAGGATGCCTCCAAGTCTATCACGTTGGATTTGAACGGACATAACGTATCGATGACAGGTACGAGTAGTTCAAACTATTACTATATGTTTGTTCTGACTCATGGTGAACTTTTGGTTCGCAATTCCAATGCAACCACATCGCAGATTCTGTTGACTGGATCAAGTCATGCGAACTCGCAGATATTCTCGGTATATGGCTCGTATAAATCTTCACGTTGGAACGCAGACGGCACAGCCGCAACCGGAGATGCTGTTAATACGCGCACAAACGGCTACTTCTCTCATCTGGAGATAGGTAAGGGCGTCAATATCGTCGCAAGTGAGGGCTGCTTGGGAAGCGGTATCGTTGTGGATCAACTTAGCTACAGCACATCACCTGCGCACTTAGCCGCTAAAACTGCTACGAAGGCAGCAACTATTAATAGTAATTTTGCAAGTTCTCCTATCAAGTACTTTACTTCTATTCATGGTAGCTCCGGCTATGCTTATGGCGCGCGTGTAGATGTATATGGCAATATCACTATTGGAGGTATCGACGACGGAGGAGAACGGAAAGCTTATGGTATCAAGACAAATGGTAACCTGAGTTCTCCGCTTGCCGGTAAAGCTCTTTCTCTGAGTACGACTACAACTGGTGCAACAGGAATGAATAAAACAGATAATAACTATCTGAAGAATTATGACGCTAATAAGGAAGAGCATAAAACCGACACTCTTGATGCAGCTTATGTATATGTTCATGATGGTGCTAAGATTACCACAAACGCCAATTCAACCCGTTCTGCTGCGTTGTATTGCTCCGGCTATGCCAAATGGATGATTGAAGGCGAATGCAAAGGTGGTTATGGCGTATATGTTGCTTCCGGTGAAATAGGAATTAACGATGCAACCATAGCTTCTACTTCAGAAACATATAACCAACCGTCCGGAGGTAATGGCGCAACCGGTTCGGGTACTGCTATCGTCATAAATTCGAAAAGTTCCTATCCTGGTGATATAAGTGTGACCATCAGTGGTAATACTGAAGTTTCGGCTACAAATGGTTATGCTATTGAAGAGACGGTTACGTCCGCATCGGATACCAAGGTTGATAATCTCAATATTACCGGTGGGTCATTCGAAGGTGGCGAAGTGCCTGTTGATCCGGCTGATCCGAGTAAAGGAACAATGCAAGGTACAATTACAATATCTGTAGAAACTGCTGAGAGTGTAGATGAGGGCAGTACGTCAATTGTGGTAGCCGGTGGTGTTACTATTGAAGGTGGAGAAACGTCAGTGACTTACGGTAATGAAGGTAATCTGGGTGATATTATTGACGGCTCAAGCACTTATATGACAACTGTAACAGATCCTGAAACAGGTAAGCAAACTGTAGTAGTAAGTTCAGGCTCAGAGCCGGTTATCGTGCCGAATGAATTTGATATCAATCTCTTTGCCGGCGGTAGTGATGTGAACCTGAGTGACGAGGGCCTTGTAGAAAAGAATCAGGTATTCAACAGCTCGCTCAGTAAGATGTATATCAATACATTACAAATTAATCCTCCGACAAGCACGGTAACCCTTACAATAACAGCAGGAAAAACTATTCAGGCGAAAAATATTCTGTTGGGTGGCAAAGGTAAGATTATCGTAGAGCCGGGTGCTCAATTGATAGTTTCCGGCGGTGAAGGCGTTGTAAGTTTGAATCCTGAGAATCTTGTTTTGCAGACAAGTGCAACCCAACAAGCGAAGTTCCTCATTGATCCCGAGGTTGATGTTAATGCTCACCCGAAAGCTACAGTAGAGTTTGTATCTACGCGTGCATTTGCAGAAAGTGCAGAAAATTATCAGTCGGAGCGTTTTGCTATTCCTACTCATAATGCAATCACCTCTATTGAGTGTACAACTGCTGATTTGGTTACGAACATTCAGTTGTTTGATACGAAAGGATGGAAGAACCTTGGTAACCTCGTCAATAGCACATTTGCTAACATCAGTCAGTTGAATAAGCCGTTTGCCGCATACACTCTTCTGCCTAATAATGGTAGTGCCTCGCCGACAAACGCTACATATCGTTTCACTGGTGAATTGACCGGTAACATGGATGCAACGCTGACACTTGACCACGAGTTTACACCGTTTGCCAACAGTTACTCGGCTGATTTGGATGTTTACGAATTGATGTCAGCTATTGATGCAGAGGCTCCCATTACGGCAGCTGTATATGTACAAGTATCACAAGGTGCTGGCCATTTCAGATGGGATGCAGTAGATGAGGAATGGTTCGATGGCGAGAAACTGACGCCGTTACAGCCCTTTGTTCTTCATAACGAATCGATGACAGTCCAGGAAAGTGCAGTTGACTATGCTGATATGGTTTGGGCCCCTGCAACCGGAGCGTCGCCCGCTCCTGCACGCCGCGCTGCAATCAAGAAGAACAACAATACAGCAAAACTGCGTATTGTAGTCTCTGACAACCAGGGTGAGTGCGATAACGTGAAGATGACAGAGAGCGCAACTCAATTAACCAACGCGCCCAAGTATATGAACGACGATGTGAACTTCTATGCTCATGCTGGCGAAAGCAAGTTGGCTATCATGGCAGCAGAGGATTTGGAAGACACATATCTTGGCTTCTCTACCGTCAAAGGCGGAGAGTTTACCATCAGCTTCGCAAATGCTGACGGCCGCGAGTTCGACCTCATCGACCTTGAGACCGGCGCACGTGTTGAGGCTAACGAGGGTCAAATCTATACGTTCAGCGCAGCTAAGAATACCAATGCTGACTATCGCTTCAAACTTGTTGAGCGCAAGAAAGTCATCACTGATGTTGACAAGATTGGCACCGACAAGAAAGCCCAAGGTATCTACACCATCATGGGTCAGTATGTAGGCGAGATGAATCTCTGGAACACGCTGCCTGCAGGCGTATATGTGGTTGACGGTACAAAGCGTGTAAAATAATCACATACAATCAGTAATGAAAGATATGAAAAAATATTATGTTCAACCTGAAGTTGAAGTCGTAATGGCGATGGGTGAACGACTCTGCGATACGATTTCAATTACAGGTGATGGCACTGGAGAAATTGATTATCCATTCTGAAGTTAAAAATAGATAAATTAACGACTTAATAATAAAAGTATGAAGAAAATTATGGTAGTGCTGCTCTGTGTAGCAGCTGCAATGAACGCCATGGCGATTGATTATACAGCCAAGGCAAAAGTAACTCTTACGGCAGTAGAGTCAACATTTACGTGTGATTTGAAGCTTTCCGAGTATGCAGATGCCGGAGCATTGAACGGTAGCGCGATGAACATGGAAGATCGCAAGGTTGCCTTGTACGCCCTGAACGGTGGTACAAAACTGGAAATTGCCAAGGCTGCTGACCTTCGCAATGTACCTCTCGGCCTGCTGACGGATGCTTCGACGAACTACACGCTGACCGTGTCGTCAGTAGCAGGTACCGAGACGTTGTACATCCATGACAATGTGGCTAATGCCGATTATGCTCTCACCGAAGGTGCATCGTACAACTTCACGGCTACCGCAAGTACAACCGACGAGACCCGCTTCTACCTGAAGAAGGGAGCTGATGCGCTGGATGTATGCTTTATCGACAACAAGCTGCAGATTAACGGCAACCCCTACAGCGAGACTATCGTTATCAAGGATGCCAACGGTGATGAGATAACCGGTTCGCCGTTTGCTGCCAACACGCTGTTGGTTGACTTCAGTACGATCGGTGCTGCCGGCGACCGCTTCACGGTTGAGTTTGCAGGTGGTGCCCGCAAGTTCATTGTTGTAAAGCAATAACAATCACGCATTTGATGCATGCGACATGTCGGCCTTTACTTAGGTCGGCATGCCGTTGCAAACAACAATTTTTCCCAAGGACTGCCGAGGTAGTTCCGCAGGAGTGTTGTTATAATGTTCTGCAGTACAAATAATGCCAACAACACAAAATGCACACAACAACTGAATAGAAAGGATAGTCTATCTAATGCCAAATTCATCTACCATACAAAGCATCCGTACCGTTGGTAAGCAGATACTGCCGCCGGGAAGTCACTTGTGGCTGTACGGTTCAAGGGCCAGAGGTGACAACCGAAAGGATTCTGATTGGGACTTGATGGTCTTGGTGGATAAGGACAGGCAACTCTTGCAGGATTTTGACCGATATGTCTATCCATTTATTGAGATGGGATGGCAACGAGGAGAACAGATAAATCCAATGTTTTATACTGTGGATGAGTGGCAAAAACGTAGTTTTACACCATTCTACCATAATGTAGAACATGATAAAGTCGTGTTGGTATGAGTTTGGAGCCTGAGAATAAAGCTGAGATGATTCGGCTACACTTTGAGAAAGCGCATCAATACCTTGCTGATGCTGAACTTCTAATAGCATCGAATTCTATATCATCGGCTACAGGACGATTGTATTATGCTGTATTTCATGCAGTACATGCTTTGTTTGTAGCAAATGGTATAAGTTCGAAAACACACCACGGCATGAATGCCTTATTCAATGAGCATTTCGTTAGAACAGGCTTGATTGACATAAAGTATGGTCGATTAGTTGCTTTGTTAGAAAATATGCGCGAAAAGGCTGATTACGATGTGGTCTTCGATGTCAAACGCAATGAATTAGAAACACTGAAGCCTGCAGCGTATGAATTTGTGCAACGAATTGAGCAACTTTTAGCATAGTGCCTATGATTCGTTTTTTACGTAATCTATTTATACTTGTCTTAGTGTTTGTCGCGCTACTGCCGGCGCGGGCAGCGGATAAGGTGACCATCGTTACCGACGACTATTCGTCGATGGATACGTTACTGTACGGCTGTCAGCGTTTCGGTAAGTCCGGCACGTATGCCGATATAGCGTACGGCGACGAGACGCGCACGCTGGTCTATACCATCTACCAGCGCAGCAGCAGCGACGAGCTGGAGGCAACCATCAGCCTGGGAGACACACTCCTGTTCGGCTGCCGACAGTTAGCGCCCGACGTGGCTGGTGACGCTGTGTATTACGACACAGTGCCGGAGACCGGCTACGAGCGAATCTATAAACTTACGCTTCATACGCTTGCTCTTGAGTGTGACACGGCACGTTTCGCCTACGAGGAGAGCATCACCGAGGGCGACACGCTCCTGTTCGGCTGTCAGTTGCTGTATGAGGAAGGCACGTACTACAACCGCCTCACCGGCGGCGCCGCCAACGGTTGTGACAGTATCGTCACGCTGACGTTGTCGTTCACCCAGCCTGTGCCTGTAGAGTGCGACACGGCGCGTTTCGCCTACGAGGAGAGTATCGCCGAGGGTGACACGCTGCTGTTCGGCTGCCAGCTGCTGTATGAGGAAGGCACGTACTACAACCGCCTCTCCGGCGGCGCCGCCAACGGTTGTGACAGTATCGTCACGCTGACGTTGTCGTTCACCGAGCCTGTGCCTGTAGAGTGCGACACGGCGCGTTTCGCCTACGAGGAGAGCATCGTCGAGGGTGACACGCTGCTGTTCGGCTGCCAGCTGCTGTATGAAGAAGGTGTCTATACGGATACGTTGCGCAAGGCAGACTACAGTTGCGACAGTATAGTCACGCTCACGCTGAAGTTCAATCAGGTGTATGACTCCGTGCGCGCGTACATCTATGATACGGTGTATGATGCAGTCTGCGCGGGCAGCACCTATACCATCAGCGGCATCGACCTTATCGTGAATGCCGACACAACGGTCAACGATACGATCATTGATTACCTGCCGATGCAGGTGGATGAGGTGGAGCACCGGCATATCTATACCGACTCCGTCGCCACATACATCATCTCCGTATTGCTGCCGAGCGATACCACGCTGCAGGACAGCATCGAACTGGGGCAGACGTACACCTTCAAGGGCGAAGAACTCACTCCGGACGAAGCCGGCGTGCTGGAGCTCCTGGATACTATACCGAACATGTTCGGGTGCGACAGCATTATCACTACGGAACTGAAAGTCATTGCTGTGACAGAACTGCATGACTACGTACAAGGTGCCGTGCAAGATACGCTCTGCCTGAATGCAGAATATACCGCCGGCAGCAAGACGCTGGTTGTCACTCAGGATACCGTTGTAACGGATACTGTCTATGCTGTGCGTCAGGCGAAGGACGATGTGCTACACACGCTGACGCTCACCGACTCCGTCACCACCTATACCGTGCTGACCTGGCACGATGACCTCAGCTTGGCAGAAGAGCCGGATTGGGGGCATGCGTTCTGCGGCACGGCATATAACGGTGCAGAACAGGTGCTCGGCGTCCTCAGGGAAGCAATTGACGAGGATGACTTGTTCCGTAAGGATACGACCCTTGCGCTCCTGTATAAGAACGCTTCGGGCGACTATGTTCCTTATGACGGCATCGAGATGTCACCCGGCCAGACCGAACTGTCGCTGCGTGCCGAGGTAAGCAACTCGTGTACCACGCTTACCTACGACAAGGTGCTGACTATCGAGAAGCCGGACTACGAGCTGTCTGACGAGTTCGCCGACCTGCCTGCCGTATCGAAGTACAACGACTGGTTGTTGCTGGTCGATGTCGATTCGCTCAACAAGGTCTATGGTCTGTATCCCGAAGCCGACAGCGTGCGCTGGTACAAGATCAGCGGCACGACGCCGGACATCGACAACGACGAACTGGTCGGTACGGGTTATTACTACACCGACGACCGTCATCTGGTAGGCTCCTACTACGCTATCGTCACGCTGCCTGTGCAGACGGACGAGTGCGGCGGCGAGTGGCGCACACGCATCGTCGTGCGTACCAACGGCGGCGCACCCCTCGCTATCGCACCGAACGTGGTGCGCATCGGTACGCCGGTTTATCTGTACCACCTGCTGACAGACGAGGCAAGCACCCTGTATATTTACGCCGCTGACGGACGGTGCGTACAGACTGTCACGCACCAGCCCTCTGCCGCGAACAGAGACGGCGTCGCAGCCATAGCGACACAGAACCTCATGCCGGGCGTATATACGGTGCGGGTAACGAACAGCAGCCAGAAGGCGGCACTCAGATTCATCATAACACAATAGGAGGGCAGAACGATGAGAAATACTACATATTTAGCAATACTCCTGTTGGCAGGACTTCTGTCCTTCGGTGCGATGCCGTCGCGCGTGTCGGCACAATCCACCGATAATGATGAGATAGGCTACAAGGCAGCCCCTGACGAGACTCTGCAGACGTTGGCTCATATAGCTGCTGAGGACTATGTCTTCCAGCCGGGCGATACGGTGGTCATCAACAAGTCGCAGACCAAGTACCTGACGGGAGAGAACATCTCGCACTGGGTGTATTATGTCCGTCACCGTATAGCGCAGGTCGGCGGCAAGCGTTTCCCGAACGGCGTACGTCTGGAGGGTATCAACTCGTGGGTTGACGTGCGTACAGGACTGCTGCTGATGGGTGCTGTGGACAAGAACGACACCGCCCGTGTGAAAGAGTCGATTGACCGTCCGCTTATTCTGGAGCGTCTGCTTGAGTTGGACGAGATGGACGAGAACGCCAAGCGTCAGATTGAGAAGATGGCGCAGCAGTACCACATGACCGCGATGGTTGAGGCAGCACGTGAGCAGGCTATCCGTGACAGTCTTGCCAACGAGCAGCGCAAGCGCGAACAGGCACTGCTGGACAGCATAGCCGCCGTGCAAGCGCGACTGGACTCCATCCGTGCAGCACAGGCTGCGCGCGAGAAGTTCGTGCTGGACAGCATTGCACGTGAGCAGGCACTCAAGGACAGCCTTGACGCCGCCGAAGCCGCCCGCCAGCAGGCAATCAAGGACAGCCTGGCTGCACTGCGCAGACAGTTCAACCGCGTTGGTGCAGGCCTGCGCGTAGGTGTGGCGTCAATGATGCAGAACATGAAGGATTATCCGGCAGCCAACGGCAAGTGGCAGGCAGGCTTCGACATCCTCGCCGATGCGCAGTACGCGCATTACTGGCAGAGTCAGGACAAACCCGCCTACGGCGTGCTGACCGGCCTGAGTATAGGCTACACGCGCAACGGCGTGACGGCACAAGGCAACCGCGAGTTTGATATCATTGACGAAGACGGCGAGCAGATTCACTATACCGTCACCAATGCTGATGCCAAGGAGAAAGACGGCTCGGTAGTGATAGAGATACCCGCCATGTTCTCGATGATCATTCAAGACCATTACTTCGTCAATGCCGGTCCGCGATTCTCGATACCCGTCTATAGCCATTACAACCAGGACGTCAGTCAGGCGCATATTGACGCGTACAACGTGACGCGCAACGTGCATGTGACCGACGAACTTATCACCGGCAAGGTGACGGAAGAGATGCTCAAGCAAGGCGGCGGAACGCAACTGTCCAGACTGAACATCCAACTGTCGGTTGAGGGCGGCTACGAACTCACCCTGCCTATCGGACACATCATCGGCATAGGTGCTTACGCCAACTACAGCGTGTTCTCGCTCTACCCGAATGACCCGACCGGCAAGGAGCTGATCAGTATAGGCGAACCGACCAGTGCTGCGCCTGCACCCGTCAGCGTCACTTCCTCAACCGAGGCGTACGTCAAGAAGAACGGTTTGGGATTCTTCGACTGCGGCATAAAGGTGGTGTACCACTTCATGACGTGGTAGTCTGTAGGCAGTGATAAGCCCTCAGCATCCCGCTGTCAGCAGTCAGATACAGTAAGAGCCGCCTTGTGGGCGGCTCTTATCATGCATCAGCCAAACTTGGCTGATAAACAATCGCACCGGATTACTTCAGCTCTGCGAGGTACTTGATTGTACGAACCATCTGGCTGGTGTAGCTGTTCTCGTTGTCGTACCAGCTTACAACCTGTACCTGATAGGTGTCGTCGTCAATCTTGGCAACCATCGTCTGCGTTGCGTCGAACAGCGAGCCGAACTTCATGCCGATAACGTCGCTCGAAACGATCTCGTCCTCGGTGTAACCGAAGCTCTCGGTCTGCGCAGCCTTCATGGCAGCGTTGATAGCCTCTTTGGTAACGTCCTTAGCCTTGATAACAGCCACGAGGATGGTGGTCGAGCCGGTCATCGTCGGAACGCGCTGTGCGCTACCGATGAGCTTGCCGTTCAGTTCAGGAATAACCAGACCGATAGCCTTGGCAGCACCGGTGCTGTTAGGAACGATGTTCTGCGCACCTGCGCGGCTGCGGCGGAGGTCTCCCTTGCGCTGCGGGCCGTCGAGAATCATCTGGTCGCCGGTGTAGGCGTGGATGGTTGACATGATACCGCTCTGGATAGGAGCGTAAGCATTCAGGGCTGCAGCCATCGGAGCCAAGCAGTTGGTGGTGCAGGAAGCAGCAGAGATAATCTTGTCAGCCGGAGTCAGCGTCTTGTGGTTGACGTTATAAACGATGGTCGGCAGATCGTTGCCTGCAGGAGCGGAGATAACAACCTTCTTTGCGCCTGCCTGGATGTGAGCCTCAGCCTTTGCCTTGCTGGTGTAGAAACCTGTGCACTCGAGCACAACGTCGATGCCCAGTTCGCCCCACGGCAGCTCGGCTGCGTTCGGCTTGGCGTAGATAGTGATCTCCTTGCCGTCCACGATGATCGAGCCCGGAGTAACAACAGTCTTGCCGTCCTCGGCGAGGATAGCGTCCTTGTAAGCTACAGTGTGCTTGCCCTCACCGAACTTGCCGGCGAAACCACCCTGTGCGGTGTCATACTTCAAGAGGTGAGCCAACATCTTCGGGCTGGTCAGGTCGTTGATTGCAACAACCTCATAACCCTCAGCCTCAAACATCTGACGGAAAGCCAGACGACCAATACGGCCAAAGCCGTTAATAGCTACTTTTGTCATAATTGTGTGTTGATTTGTTTTTGATTATTTTGGTTAAACATGTTTCTGTTTTCGGCACAAAGTTACGAAAAAAAAATGACATATGCAAGAGCAGAGGCAAAAAATGTTACATTTTTTTTACTTATATGCCAAAATTAGTCTTTTTGCAGGTATCGTGACATCGTTTCGATGAATTTTGCTGCGGCTTCGTCCACCGAGCCGAAGAACTCTCCTCCGGAAGCGTTCATATGTCCTCCGCCTCGGAAGACCTCGCGGGCAAGGATATTAACCGGCCGGTTGCCCTGGCTGCGGAAGGAAATCTTTGCCTTGACCTTTGCCCCCTTGGCTTCCTCCTGCTGGTGAGGAGGAATCTTGTCCTCGCGCATAAAGACGGAGTAGTACACGTCCTTGATCTGTAGGGGCATGTTCACTATGCCCTCCATATCGCCGGACTTGGCATTGAAGCGGTACATTTCCTTGCGGTTGAGCGTTATGAGTGCGGCGTGGTACTCGGGGAAGAGCTTCATCTTGTGGTAGAGGCAGTAGCCGATAAGCCGCATGCGGTCAGCGGAGTAGGCGTTGAACACGCGGTCGTAGATGGCATCTTTGTCGATGCCTGTGGTGAGGAGCGTAGCGACGATGTTGTACATCTCCGGCTCACAAGAGTTGTAGGAGAAGTTGCCGGTGTCGGTCATCATACCGGTGTAGATACAGGTGGCGAACTCGGGCGTCAGAATGTCAGAAAAATCGGGTCTACTCCCTACTATGGCCCTACTATGGCTCGACAACGGCTCGACAACGGCTCGACTTGATCGGGCAAACTGCCAGGCAAGGCGGAAGACCAGTTCGCTGGCAGAGGCAGAGTCGGGAAAGGCTATCTGTTCGGGATGCCCGGAGCAAACGGATGAAAGGTGATGGTCGATGATTAACAGGGAGGATTTTGGGGAGCACTCAGAGTTCTCGGAGTTCTCGGAGCACTCGGAGTTCTCAGAGCCCTCGGAAGAGTCGGAGCCCTCGGACGATTGCGCATAAGCGCTGAACCGTTCGGCGAGGATAGGGCTGAGTGCCGCTACACGGCCGGCTTCGGCGAGGTCGGTACAGATGACCAGATCAGCCTCGCGGAGAGCCTGAACGGCAGCTTCGGGTTGCTGCTCGTATTGGATGGCTTCGTTCACGCCGGGCAGCCATGCGAGGAAGTCGGGAAACGATGTTGGCACGATGTTTGTGACGTTAGTCTTACCGAGAGCCTGCAGGAAGAACCGCATGCCCAGACTGCTGCCCATCGCATCGCCGTCAGGATTCTGGTGGGTAATGATTGCAATGGATTGTGCATCGCAGATGCAACGTGCTGCATGCTTAAGTTGGAGAGGCGTAATCTTGTCGGAAATGACCGTGTAATTCATAAAAAAGTATCGTATTGTTAAAAAGTTGCTACAAAGATACAATTTTTTTTGCAAATATCAAAATTTTTTTGTAACTTTGTGGCGGTTTATATGCGCTTGGTTAAAATTGAAAATTGAAAGTTGAAAATTGAAAGATAATTAAGTATTAAAAATCAAGATATGAAAAGAGTAATTTTGACGCTTGTAACGGCGTTAAGTGTTTTGTGCGTACGCGCACAGGAAGACAAGGTTCTGATGACCATCGACGGTAAGCCTGTGATGCTGTCAGAGTTCCAGTACATCTATGAAAAGAACAGTCAGGAGGCCGCCGGCAGCCAGAAGTCGCTGGACGAGTATCTTGACCTGTTCGTTCACTTCAAGCTGAAAGTGACGGAGGCCGAGCATCGCGGTATAGACACGACTCAGGCGTTCCTGAAAGAGTTGAAGGGCTATCGTGCCCAGGCTACGCCTAAGTACCTGACGGACAATGATGCCCTGGAAGCGCTGATGCGCCGCACGTACGAGTGGCAGAAAGTTGACCGCCGCGTGGCACATATCGCTATCGAGTGCCCGATGAGTGCGGATTCGGCAACGGTTGAGCAGGCTCTGGCACGCATCAACGATGCACGTGAGCGCGTAACGACGGGAAAGAAAGTGGTGAAAGGCAAAGGCAAAAAAGCCAAGACGACCTATGCTCCGAAAGAGGACTTCAAGGCCGTGGCAGCCGAGGTTTCGACCGACCCGAGCGTGAAGGATTCGCAAGGCGAGCTGGGCTGGATCAGTCCGTTCCGCTTCGTCTATCCGTTCGAGAAAGCCGTCTATACGACGCCTGTGGGCGAGGTGACAGAAGTGTTCCGCAGCCCGTACGGTTTCCATATCGCCTTGGTGGAAGAGGAGCGTGAGCACGAAGAGGTTCAGGCTTCGCACATCATGAAGACTGTTCCTCGTGGCGACAGCGTGGCAGCAGCACGTGCAAAGGTGGTGATAGACTCCATCTACCAACTGGTCATCCAGCCGAATGCCAAGTTCGACGAACTGGCACGCGAACTGTCGGATGACAAAGGTTCGGCCATGCGTGGCGGCAGTCTGGGCTGGTTCGGTCACGGCGCAATGGTCAAGCCGTTTGAGGACGCCGTGTTCGGTATTCAGAACGTAGGCGACATAACGAAGCCGTTTGAGTCGCGCTTCGGCTGGCACATAGCCAAGCTGGACGGCAAGCGCGGAACGCTGCCTTATGACGAGGTGAAGGAGGACATAAAGAAACGTGTGCAGCGTGACGAGCGCTCGAAAGAGGTAAAGGAGAGCTTCCTTCAGAAGACGCGCGCCGAGTACAACCTGCCCGCCGATATGAGCGACGCCGATGTGATGGCATATGCTGACGAGCATCTGGAGGCGAAGTACCCCGAGCTGGCACGCCTGGTGAAGGAGTATCATGACGGCATATTGCTGTTCGATGTGTCGCTGGAAGAGGTCTGGGACAAGGCAGCGAAGGATACCGCCGGCCTGGAAGCGTTCTTTGCCGAGAACAAGGCTAAGTATGTTTGGGAGCAGCCGCGATTCAAAGGCATCGTCGTTTATTGCAAGGACAAGAACACCCTGAAATCCGCGCAACGAATCATCAAACAGGCGCAACCGGACTCGGTGACAAGTTACCTGAAGCGCCTGAACACGGACAGCGTGAAGTATATCCGTATGGAGCAGGGACTGTGGCTGCAGGAGAAGAACGCCGCGATTGACAAGTACGGCTTCAAGAACAAGAAGACGGAGTTTGTGCCGGATTCGAAACTGCCGTACGTGTATGTGAGCGGCAAGGTGCTGAAGGGCGCAGAGGTCTATACCGATGACCGGAACAAAGTGACGAGTGACTATCAGGAGTATCTCGACCAGAAGTGGATTGAGCAACTGAAACAAAAGTATCCTGTGGTTATCTATAAGGAAGTATTGAAGCAATAGGGGTCGGATTTCTTTTGGTGCCTTTGTGTTTTTTGCTCGGTCATTATGCCCCACATAACTCCCTCACGAAAAAACGCAAATTCACTCAAAACAAACTCCGACCTCGGGGATGGCGTTATGCCAAGACGCATCGGATACATAGTAGGTTTATGCTGTATGTTGCTACTGGGTGTAGCAGCATACGTGTGTCCGTTGCAATGGGACTTGACGGAAGACAAGCGGTACAGTCTTGGCGAGGCGACCAAAACCTTGTTGCGTGGCTTGGATGAGCCGGTAGAGGTCGAGTTGCTGTTGGAAGGCGACCTGAACAGCGGTTTCCGGCGCCTGAGGCGTGCAACGGAAGAGCTTGTTGATGAGATGAGCCGTTACGGCAAGGTGCGGATGACTGATGTGCAGGACGGCAGTACGGAAGGTCTGCAGCCGACCGTTATCCATGAGCGCGAACAGAACGGCAAGACTGTGCAGACAACGGTCTTCCCGTACGCGCGCGTCCGCTACCGCGGGAGACAGACCGTCGTGACGCTGCTCAAGAACAACCGCGCGCTGACCGGTGAGCAGAACCTGAACAAGAGCATCGAGAATCTGGAGTATGTGTTTGCAGAAGCGATACACAGCATCAGCCGTGATACGATAGCCCGGATAGCGTTTCTTGAAGGTCATGGTGAGTTCGACGAAGCGGATGTCTATGACGTCAGTCGGCAGTTGAGCCGGTACTTTGATGTGGACCGCGGCGCGCTGACGGACGATGTGCAGGCGTTGAGTCCGTATAAGGTGGTTATTGTGGCTGCACCGCAAGAGCCGCTGAGCGAAAAGGACAAGTATATCCTTGACCAATATGTGATGCATGGCGGTCGGGTGCTATGGGCATTGGACGGCGTACGGCTGTCGGAAGATATGTTGTCAGAGTCGGGGATGACACCCGTCATTCCGTTGGAGTTGAACCTGACGGATATGTTGTTCCGTTACGGTGTACGCGTCAATCCGGTGCTTGTGCAGGATTTGCAATGTATGACAATCCCTGTGGATGTATCCGGCGAGGCTGGGCAGGCGCAGTATCAGCCTATGCCCTGGACATACGCGCCACTGCTGCTGACTGCAATCGGTTCGCCGGTGACAAAGGATGTAATGCAGGTGAGCAGTGTATTTGCCTCGACGATAGATACGGTAGGCGGTTCGGCCGAGATACAGAAAGAAGTGTTGCTGGCAACGTCGACAGCATCGCGCCAGACGCACGCTCCGGCAGAGATAGACCTGAACAGGATTCAGGTTGACCCGCAGATGTTCGGTTCGGCATATCTGCCTGTGGCTGTGCGATTGGAGGGAGAGTTCCCGTCGGTTTTTGCACATAGGATGATTCCTGAAGGCCTGACAGACAACGTACGACTGGACAAATCCGTACGCACACGGCAGCTGGTGGTGGCTTCGGGCAGCGTGCTACAGAACCATTGGCAGCAAGGTCAGCCGTTACCTGTCGGGTATGACCGATATACGGGTATCCAGTTCGGCAACAGGGACTTTGTGGTGAACGCTGTGCTGGATCTGGCGGATGACAACGGACTGATTGCCCTACGTGAGAAAACCATAGCCTTGCGGCTGTTGAATGATAGCAGGGCGCATCAGAGCAGGGCTGTGATACAAGTCATTAGCGTAGCGACACCATTGCTGCTGATAGGACTGTTGGCTATGAGTGTTTGGATAATACGGAGAAAAAGATATATTCTGCTATGAAACGGATATTGCTATATGGTTTGCTGCTTGTAGCGCTGAGTGTACAAGCGCAGGAATTGTTGCCTTGGCCGACGGATACGATAGACGGCAAAGTGTACTACAAGTACACCGTGGAGAAGAGTATAGGTCTATACCGGATAAGCAAGAACTTCGGCGTATCGCAGGAAGCCATCTTGCAGGCTAATCCAGAGTTGCGTACCCGCGGGTTGCGTTATGAAGAGGTGATACTCATTCCGACAAATCTGCCGGATGCAGCGAAGCAAGCCGAGAGGAAACAACCGAAAGTTGTGCCTGTGAAAGAAGAGGTAAAGGCCGAACCGGTAAAAGAGGTTAAGGAACTAACTGCAGTAAAGGAACAGAAAGAGGCTCAGCCAGCGGAGGAGCAACCGGATACGTTGCACCTCGCGAGAAGGAATGCAGTATTGGCTTTGACGGAAAAACTGATCGCCTCAGTGACCGATTCGTTACAAGCCGAAGCGGAGGAAGAAGTGTTGATAGACACCGTACGTCTGGCTATTCTGTTGCCGTTGCAAGCCAATACAGCGCAACGTAACCCGACGATAGACCGATTCTTCGATTTCTATGCCGGTGCGTTGCTGGCACTCAAGCATCATAATCCGGATTATGTGGACAGCATAGGGGAAAAACATACGACCTATTACGATGTGCATACTTATGATGTCGGCAAGAACGACGATGCTGTATATCAATTGACGGACTCCGGTGCATTGGCAGACCTGGACGCAATCATCGGTCCGGCGTATCAGAAACCGGTGGAAGTGATGTCCGTGTATGCATTGGAGAACAAGATACCTGTTGTTATCCCGTTTCTGTCAATGGTTCCAGAGGTTCAGTCTAACCCATATCTGCTGAAGTTCAATCCGTCGTATGAGGTTCAGACCCATGCGCTGATGGAGCATCTGGATTCGTTGCGCGAGACGACAAACATCGTACTGGTAGATGCCTATGCCAACAAACAGGACTATTCGCAAGGCATACGTGTCCTGCGTGACAGCATACGGTCACGTCAGTTGCCCGTGACACATACTACAATCCGGCAGATACTGGCTGACTCGGTCAGTCTGGCGCTGAAGGACAGTGTGGAAAACATCCTGCTTTTCCACTCGGAGCGTTACTCGAATGTGCAATTGCTGATGCCTTACCTTCTGTCGGGCAGACACGGCAAGCCGCTTACTATACTCAGTCAGTATGCTTGGCAGAATGAGCATATATTGCTTCCGCAAATTTTCACCGGCGTGTTTCGCTCGCCGGATAGCGAAGCCGCTGCACGCTATGAGAAAGATTTTGAGCAGTACTTCGGGCACAAACTCTCGTCCACGCTGCCGCGATATGACCTGTTGGGTTACGACCTGACGAGTTATGTGTTAGAGGCCTTGCGGACAGGTACGTTTGAAGCGAAAGAGTCTGCATTCGAAGGACTGCAATCGACTATACAGTTCGATAAGATTGATAATGGAGGATACGAGAATACACATATTGTCATCCAAAGGCGTTAGGCTGTTGGCTTTATTGCTGTTGGCGGCTATGCACATGGTGGCGCAACCCCGATTGAACGAACCGGAGATGTTCTTCGGCGCGTACGGCGGCGTGACGGCATCCACTGTGTTCTTTCAGCCATCCGTATCCGGAATGGATGACCTGCTGAAGGCGCCGTTGGGCTGGAATGCCGGTCTGGTATTCCGCTATGGCGGGCATAAGGTTTGTGCCGTACAGGTCGAGGCTGGGTATGTGCAACGCGGCTGGAGGGAGTATTCGAAGAGCGGAGGATATGATTATACGCGGACATTGCACTATGTGCAAGTACCAATATTGGCACATATCCATTTCGGCGGAGAGCATGCACAGGGATTCTTCAATTTGGGACCGGAGATAGCCTATTGCATCCTATCCCAGGAGTCCGGAGAGAAGCAGACAGGTTCGACCTATCAGTATCGGGCCATCGACCATCCGTTTGACTGGGGAGCCGCAGGCGGTGTAGGCTTCTACGGAATGCACCGCAAAGCCGGAGTGTTCCAGTTGGAACTAAGGGTGCACTATAGTTTCGGCAGCTTGTACAATAATTCCCGAGCGGAACATTTCGCTGCATCGAACACATTGACCGCGAGCTTGAATTTTGCCTATATGTGGCAGATCAAATAGTTGATAGTCTATAGTTGAGAATTAAGAGATACAGAATATGGAAACAACGAAGAACACATACGTTATCTTGAGGTTATCGTCATTGGGAAATGTGGCAATGTTAGTGCCTGTCGTGACGCAACTGAGCCGGACTTATCCTAATGATGAGTTTGTGGTGATGGCATTAAAACCTTTGGCAGACCTGTTTTTCGGGCTGACAAATGTCCGTTATGTGGAGGTTGCTCAGGAGGTTGAGCGTTCTCACGGATTGTATCGCCTGTTCAAGCAGGTGAAGGCTTTGAAGCCGACAAAGGTGTTTGACCTGCAAGACGATTGCCGAACGCGAACGATACGCTATCTCCTGCATTGGTGCAATGTACCTACGAACACCATCAATTTGGGCAGCCGCGAACGTCGTGCATTGAGTCGTGCGGGATATGAGCAGTTTATGCCCCTCAAGCCGGAGGTCGAACGCTATGCCGATGCGTTCCGTGATGGCGGACTGCAACCGGCAGGTGATGTGCCGTTGATGCCTGTTAATGCGGAGGCAGAGGAAAAGGTACAGACCTTGTTCGGCCAGAAGACCGAACGATGGATAGGAATAGCACCGTTTGCCAAGCATCTGTCGAATGTACTGCCGTACAAGACGATGAAGGATGTGATAGCATGCTATGCGCAACAGCCGGATACACGAATCTTCCTGTTCGGCGCAGGGCATGTTGAGACAGAGATGCTTCGTCAGTGGGCATCGTTGTGGGATAATGTCGAGAGCGTGACGAACCAGTTGCCGTTGGACGGCGAACTGGAACTGATGCGCAAGATTGACGGCCTGCTCTGTATGGATTCTGCCAATCAGCATCTGGCAGCATTGGTCGGCTGCCCGACTATGAGCATATGGTGCGGAACTCACCCGTATATGGGCTTTGCCGCATGGGGTCGGGCAAACACACAGATACTGTCTCTGCCGGTAAGTTGCCGTCCGTGTTCAATACACGGCACAGAAAGGTGCAAGTATCGCAATTTTGCGTGCAAAGCGTTCTCACCGGAACTGATAGTCGAACGATTCAACAGGTTACTAAACTCTGAAAACAAACAAACAGTATGACAAGGATAATTGCATTAGCCAACCAGAAAGGCGGTGTGGGCAAAACCACGACAGCCATCAACCTGTCAGCCGCTCTGGCTGCTGACGGACAGCGCGTCTTGCTTGTGGATGCTGATCCGCAAGCGAATGCTTCGTCGGGTTTAGGTGTGGACATACGCGAGTTGCAGGCATCCATATACGAATGTCTGGTAAACGGCATTGATCCGAAAGAAGCCGTGATGGAGACGGATGTACAGAACCTGCATCTTATTCCTTCACATATCGATTTGGTGGGTGCTGAGATAGAGATGCTCAATCTGCCTGACAGGGAGCAACTGCTCAAGCGTGTGCTACAGCAGGTGAAGAGCGATTACGACTATATCCTGATTGACTGCTCCCCGTCATTAGGCCTGATAACGGTGAATGCGCTGACGGCGGCTGACAGTGTTATTATACCCGTGCAATGCGAGTTCTTCGCGTTGGAGGGCATCGCCAAGTTGCTGAACACAATAAAGATTATCAAGTCGCAGTTGAATCCCGGGTTGAATATCATGGGCTTTGTGCTGACGATGTACGACAACCGCCTCCGCTTGAGCAATCAGGTATTGGAAGAGGTGAGACGTCATTTCGGTGACCTGGTGTTCCACACTGTGATAGCAAGAAATGTGCGTCTTTCGGAAGCACCGAGTCATGGGCAGACCATCCTCGATTATGAGCCTAAGTCGAAAGGTGCCGTGGCATATAAGGCGTTAGCCAAAGAAGTGATGGCAAGGTAAGATTTTTGAGTATTTGATAATTTCGAAGTTGCTATGAAGAAGACTACAGGTTTAGGCAGGGGCTTGGACGCCTTGATTGACACTTCGCACGTGATGACGGGCAAGGCAAGTCGCATATCAGAGATACCGCTGAGTGAAATCGTCGCTAATCCCAACCAGCCGCGTCGTACGTTTGACGAAGAGGCGTTACAGGAGTTGGCGGATTCGATACGCGAACACGGTGTCATCTCGCCTATCACTCTCAAGCAGAATGATGACGGAACGTACATGATCATCGCCGGTGAACGACGTTTCCGCGCGGCGAAGATAGCAGGATTGTACGATATACCTGCCTATGTCCGTACAGCCAAGGATGAGCAGGTGATGGAATGGGCGCTGGTAGAGAATATCCAACGCGAGAACCTTGATGCGATTGAGATTGCACTGGCCTATCAGCGTCTGATGGACGACTATGACCTTACTCAAGAACAACTGGCAGAACGCGTTGGCAAGAAACGCGCCACGGTAGCCAACTACTTACGTCTGCTGAAGTTGCCTGCTGAGGTGCAGATGGGTATCAAGGAGCGCAAACTCGATATGGGGCATGCTCGTGCCATCCTCGGCAGTTCATCGCCTGAGCAACAATTATCACTCTACCGCAGAATCCTGACTGAAGGATTGAGCGTCCGCAGGGTTGAAGAACTGGTGAGTGTAGGTCAGCAAACGGCAGCGTCTGCTCCCCGCCAACCGCGTAAGAACGCCCGTTCGGCATTTCCGGCGCAGCAGATGTGGCTGGAGGAACGTCTGCATCACACGGTGAAAGTTAGTGAGGGAAAGATAATCATTTCCTTCAAGGACGAGCAGGAACTGAATACAATAATAGACCAGTTACGTCAATAAACCGTTTTGCGAGCTGTAAGGCACATATTGCTGTTGCTGGTGCTTAGTCTGCCATTAGCGGCGTGGGGACAAGATGATAATTTTGCCTTCAAGCCGGATTCGGTTCGACTGATTGATGCATCGGAGTTGGAGGCGGACACCCTGCCAATGGTGGCTTGGCGTCCAGACCCGCTGCGAGCAGTCTGGCTCGGAGCCATCTGTCCGGGTTTGGGGCAGATGTACAACCGCTCATGGTGGAAGGTGCCGATTGTGTATGGCGCACTAATGGGGTGCGGGTATGCTATCATGACTAATCAAGGGTCATATTCTGAATACAAGACAGCATATATTGACTTGTATAACGATATGAACAGCGAGGTAGAGGTTGACCTGGACGACCCGCTCAAATCGTACAATGCCATTATGCCGGATGGCTACAATATGTCGCGTTACGGTGGTGCATCTTCGTATCTGAGCAAGCTGGAGAAGCAGGAAAACTCTTACCGACGTTATCGTGACCTGTCGATTGTGGTGACGGTCGTGGTGTATGCGTTGTCGCTGGTGGATGCGTATGTGGATGCGCAACTGTTCGACTTCGATATCAGTCCTGACCTTTCGATGCAGGTGGAGCCGACGTTACATTACGATCCGATGATTCATCGTACGAACGGTGAGGTGCATCTGGCAATAAAATTTTGATAACACGTCTTTCGTGAAAAGATTATTATACATATTAACATGTCTGCTTTTCCTGCCGAATGTTCAGGCTGAGGACACTATACCTGTCACGACGGATAGTACTGTTGTTCTTCCTGCAACGGCCGATGACTTGTTGGACTCAATTGACCTGCGGTTGTTTGAGTGGATGATGGCAGGGCTGGATACTACGTCCTGCTTCGGCAAGCCAGACACGGCTATGCTGCCAGACAGCACGTACAAACGCCGTTTGCAGGCTCTGCCGTGCATCGTGGAATTGCCGTATAATCCTGTGGCAAAGCGCTATATACAGCGCTATATCAAGTACGGTCCGCGCCATACTGCGCGTATCATGCGTGAGGCAGAATATTACTTCCCAATCTTCGAGGAAGCATTGGGAAGGCATAACCTGCCCTATGAATTGAAGTTCGTGCCGGTGATTGAGTCAGCTCTTCGTCCGATGGCCCGCTCCAGAGCCGGAGCGGCAGGATTATGGCAGTTCATGCCCGTAACCGCCAAACGTTATGGTCTGGAGGTCAATTCGTTGGTGGATGAACGACTGGATGTATATAAGTCCACTGAGGCTGCATGTGCGTTTCTGCAAGCATTGTATAACATCTTCGGTGATTGGAATCTCGCCATCGCAGCATATAACTGCGGTCCCGGAAATGTGAGAAAGGCTATCCATTATGCCGGAGGGAAGCGTGACTTCTGGAGCATCTACCCATACCTGCCTCACGAGACGCGAATGTACGTGCCGCTGTTCATCGCTTCGAATTATGTGTTCAATTACGCCGGCGAACATGGCATATGTCCTGATACGATTCGTGCAAACAGGATGCTGACAGATACGATAGTTATCAACCAGCGCATGCATCTCAAGCAGGTAGCCGAGGTGCTGGATATACCTATCGATGAGTTGAGATTCCTTAACCCTCAATATACGCGGGACATTCTGCCTGGCAACAAGGAGTACAGGTTGTGCCTGCCGGTTGACCAAACGACTATCTTCATCACGCAACAGGACAGTATTCTTGCATACAATGCCAAGCAGCTGATACATGACCGTCGTTCGGAGATAGATATGGCTCAGAAGATGAGTGTAGCGGGAGGATTTACAGTCAATGGCAAGATGTACTATAAGATCAAGCAGGGTGACACCCTGGGCGGTATAGCCAAGAAGTTCCATGTTACGGTCAGTCGGTTGCAGAAATGGAACGGTCTGACGAGTACGAATATTTACACGGGCAAGAACCTCCGGGTGAGTCCGTAATATGGTTTGGAGTTGTTTAGCGTTCAGTAAGTTATGGTGGATAAGATTTATTTTTCCATGCGTGAGACCATCGATGCCACAGGTGTCGAGGCACCTACATTGCGCTATTGGGAGAAGCAGTTTGAACAACTCAATCCGCGTAAGGACGGTCATGGCAACCGCTATTATACTGCTGAAGATATAGCCCTAATCAAACGTATAAGATTCATCCGTGACGAGATGCTGATTACGCGTATTGAAGCTATCCGTAATGAGTTGAAAGCCGGTGAGAGGCAAACGGATGTGCGTAGTGAGGCAGTAGAAAGGCTGACGCGAATCCGGCGCAAGCTGGAAGATTTGGAACGGCTGTTGTGCATTGTGCTGGTTTGTGTCCCTATGCTTATGTCATGTCGCGGTGAAGGTGTGCTGTCCAAACGAAAGATGGTGGCTGTCCTGACCGATTTGCATAAGATGGACGGAATGTTACAGGTGAAAGGTATTGTGCGTGATAAGGAGGCTGATGAAGTTGCGTATTACGATGCAGTGTTGGATTCGCATGGTGTGACACGTGCAGAGTTTGATTCTTCTCTGGTTTGGTACACCCATAATCCGCAGCGGTTCAATAAGTTATATCCTCGCGTGCTGAAAAATCTTGAGGCGGAGCATGAACTATATGTTGACGAATCGGCACAGTTGCGTGTCATTCGTGAACAACGCAAACAGCACTTCGACTGGTTCACATACGAGTTTGTGATGAAGAGTGTCCAGCAGGGTTATCCCCTTGAGGACTATAGTCTTCAGCCGCCTGATACCTTGCATGTTCGGATACCACTGAATAAATGATGAAGAGCCGGAAGATCCTGATAGTCGGTCCTTGTGCGGCAGAAAGTGCCATGCAGATGCAGACGTTAGCCCGTTCGTTAGCGGACGTGCTGCAATCGGAATCTGCCGCCTCGTTCCAGCCGGTTTTTCGAGCCGGTCTGTGGAAGCCGAGAAGCCAGCCGTCGTCGTTTCAAGGCGTTGGTGCCGAAGGCCTCTCATGGCTCGCTGAGGCTGCCGCGCTTATAGGTTGCCCAGCTGCTACGGAAGTGGCACAACCCGAACATCTGTCTGCAGCCTACGATGCTGGCATACGGCATTTCTGGATAGGTGCACGTACAACGTCCAATCCGTTTATGGTCGAGGCGTTGGCTGCTGCACCGGTTGCCGACAAACAGGATGTAACGTGGTATGTCAAGAATCCGACATCACCGGACATATCCCTATGGTGCGGAGCCATCGAGCGACTGAAAGACAATGGGTACCAGCACATTTGTGCGATTCATCGGGGCTTTGCATTGGGTGAGCACACTACGAGCAAGTATCGCAATACTCCGATATGGTCGGTTGCTATCGAGTTCAGACGCCGCTATCCGGATGTCCCGTTGCTGACGGACGCGAGTCATATAGCTGGCCATTCCGAACGTGTGGCTGAAGTGGCAGAGCAGGCTATACGTATGGGGATGGACGGGCTGATGATTGAAGTGCATCCTGCGCCGTCAGAGGCTCTGAGTGACGCAGAACAGCAACTTACACCAGAGTCGCTAAACCTTTTGCTGCAACGTATTGCTCTTGTCACAGCTGATGCTCAGACAGGCGAGAGTGCCGAATTAGCGACCTTGCGGCAGCAGATGGATGAGACGGATGATGAATTGTGGGCATTGCTGAACAAGCGGATGGATATATCCCGCCAGATAGGCGAATACAAGCGCCGTCACGGCATGACGATACTGCAGCAAGCACGTTACGACGAGTTACTCAACCGGCGTATGCAATGGGCTGCTGAGCATGGGATAGCACCCGAAGCGGCAAAGCAGATTATGGACATAATCCATGAGCAGAGTGTACTCAAACAGATTTGAAGATTAAACGATTAAACGATATATGAATATTTCTTACAATTGGCTTAAGCGCTACATCTCGCTGAAAGATGATGCTGAGAAAGTAGCAACCATTCTTACCTCCATAGGTCTGGAGGTTGGATCAGTCGAACAGGTTCAATCTATCCGTGGCGGACTGAAAGGTTTGGTAGTAGGTCATGTTTTGACCTGTGTGCCTCACCCGAACTCCGACCACCTGCATATCACCACTGTTGATCTGGGTACGCCTGACAGTCCGGTTCAGATAGTCTGCGGTGCGCCTAACGTGGCTGCCGGACAGAAAGTTATTGTTGCCACAATCGGTACGGTGCTCTATAGCGGTGAGGAGTCGTTCACAATCAAGAAAGGCAAGATTCGTGGCGAGGAGTCGTTAGGTATGATATGTGCTGAGGATGAGATAGGCGTAGGCACGAATCATGCCGGAATCATAGTGCTGCCTGAGGATACACCGGTCGGCATGCCTGCATGCGACTACTTCCATTTGCAGAACGACACACTCATTGAGGTGGATATAACGCCTAACCGCTCGGACGCCATCTCTCATTACGGCGTAGCACGTGACCTGTATGCGTATTATCAGGCTCACGGGCAGAACGATATTATCCTGACCCGTCCTGACGAAAGCGGATTCAGTATTGATGAACATGTGTCGCCTATTCGTGTCGAGGTGGAGAATCCTGAGGCTTGTCCGCGCTATAGCGGCGTGATGATTCAAGGCGTGAAAGTGCAGGAGAGCCCTGACTGGCTGAAGAAAGCATTGACCACTATCGGCCTGCGTCCGATTAATAACATTGTCGACGTGACTAACTTCGTGCTGCATGAGTACGGACAGGCTTTGCATGCCTTTGACGCCGACAAAATCGCCGGTAACCGAATCATAGTCAAGAATTGTCCGGAAGGCACTCCGTTTGTCACGTTGGACGGGGTAGAGCGCAAGTTGTCTGCCGCCGACCTGATGATATGCAATGAGCAGGCGCCCATGTGTATCGCCGGAGTGTTTGGCGGACTGGATTCGGGTGTGACTGAGCACACAATCAACATCTTTATCGAGAGTGCGTACTTCCACCCCGTAGGCATACGCAAGACCGCACGCAGGCATCAGCTGCAGACAGACGCGTCGTTCCGCTATGAGCGTGGCTGTGACCCTAATAACACGCTGCATGTGCTCCGCCGTTGCGCTGCATTGGTTCGTGAGATTGCCGGCGGTACTATCTGCCAGCCTATAGATATGCGCGAGGGCATGGATACGCCGATTGCTGACGACATGTTCATGCAACCATTTGTCGTAGACTTCAGCATCGAACGCTGCGACCAACTTATCGGCAAGAAACTGGGCGACGATACGATAGAGACTATTTTGCGTGCCTTGGAGATACAGATAATCCGTAAGCAGGGAGACATGTGGCAACTTGGTGTGCCGCGTTACCGCGTGGATGTTCAGCGCGAGTGCGATGTAGTGGAAGACATTTTGCGTATATATGGCTACAACAACATCGAGTTCCCAGACAAACTGAACACGAATCTCAGTTACGGCATCAAACCCGACCCACAACGCCTGCAGACGCGCATCAGCGAGCAGTTGTCGGCGCAAGGATTCTATGAGATACTCAATAACTCGCTGACTAAGGTGGCGTACTACGAATATGCGGGAAATCTCGGCTCATGTGTGAAGATACTCAATCCGTTGTCGCAAGACCTTGGTGTGCTGCGTCAGTCCTTGCTGTTCGGCGGATTGGAAAGCATACAGCGTAACGCTAACCGTAAGAACGCCGACCTCAAACTCTACGAGTTCGGAAACAGCTATCACTTCAAGGCTGTTCCGGAGAATGTTGAACCATTGCGTGCATACAGCGAAGAGATGCATCTTGGCGTTTGGATTACCGGCAACAAGACCTTGCAGTCGTGGGTGATGAAAGAACAGGAGTCCACGTTTTACGAGTTACGCGCGTATGTCGAGAATATCCTCCGCCGCTTGGGCGTGAACGTGAACGCACTGGTCTATACGCCGATAGAGCAGTCGCCGTTGTATGCCGACGGGCTGGTCGTCAGCGCACAGAACGGCAAGCGCCTGGGTGAACTGACTATCGTCAGCCGCGAACTGAGGAAGATGTTCGACATTGATAATCCTGTTTACTTCGCCGACCTTGATTGGAAGGCACTGCTCAAGCAGAACAAGCAGTACAAGCCCGTCATCAGCGACCTGCCCAAGTTCCCGGCAGTGAAGCGCGACTTCGCGCTACTGGTGGACAAGGCGGTTCAGTTCGCCGATCTGGCTCGTACAGCCTACCAAACAGAGAAGAAGTACCTGAAGAACGTCTATCTGTTCGATGTATATGAGGGTAAGAACCTTGAGGCGGGCAAGAAGTCGTACGCCTTGTCGTTCATCCTGCAGGATGAGGAGAATACCCTCAAGGATAAGCAGATAGAGAGCATCATGGCACGTCTGCAAAAGGCATTCGAGGATGCATTCGGCGCAACGTTGCGATAACAACTAATCAACTATAACTATGAGACGACGATTGTACATCTTACTGGCGCTTTGCTGTGCATTGCCGTTGTTTGCGGAGGATGAGTCGCATCGTGAGATGAATCCGCATATGCTGCGTCTGGCATGGGGTGACCAACAATTCGAACATTTGGCATGGCATGCTTCGCCACAACCGATGAATGCTTTGCCGGAAACGTACCGCGCGACATATAATGAGCATTTCCGCTATACGCAACATTGGTCGATGGAGTATCAGTACCGTCACAATCGCTGGTTCAGTTATGGCGGTCTGGTGGACGGTAGCGGCGTGATGTGGGATGTGGTAACTCGCAACGGTCTCGGCGTCGAGCGCAGCCGTGATGTCAACCACTGCTTATATAATATCGTGGTGATGCCGACAATCTATTTCACATATCTGCATCATGAGTATGTGTCCTTGCATTCGGGGTTGGGTGTGGGCTTTGATGTCAATGGCGGAACGGAACTAGATGGCCAAGGCCGGTCAACAGTGTGTGCTCCGGCTGTCAATCTGACCTTGATAGGGGTGTCGGCTTGCTATCACAATTGGTTCGCATCGGCGGAGTTAGGATTGATGGCTGCACTTAATGATGGACAGAACATCTACATGCTCGGCAGCCGTATATTTTCCGTAGCGATTGGTGTAACTTTCTAAACATGGTGACATTATGACAATTCAACGATTCAATAACTGGTTATTGGGTATCGCTATGGCAGGCATGCTCTCCGCTTGTTCGTGGGGAAACTTCTATGTGCTGAACTTTGATGATATCAACCCCGTGATTGACAGCACGATGTTCCGTGTGACAAGTCGTCACCATACCGACCTTGGCAACGGTGTGCCGGATGACTGCTATCTGCCGGACGGGACACCGCTCATAGAATGGGAAGATGCAGAGAGTGTTTCAGAGCGTCGGCGTACATCCGGAGTGTCCGGCGCAGGTGTTGTGCAAGCGCTGCTTGACAAGATAAACAACCGTTCGGTGGTAGAGCTGTGCGGCATATATACATCCATTGACAAGAATGGGAACCCTATAACATTGTCCGGCAAGGTCCTGCTGCCAGCGGATGGCAAGTTTGAGCGATACATCTTAGTGTCACATTATACCATCGGGTCCGACAAAGAAGCACCGAGCAACGCCTTTCCGCTTGAAGGACTATTGTGCAGCATGGGATATGCTATTATTTGTCCGGATTATATCGGCTACGGCATTACAAAAGACAGGATTCATCCGTACCTTGTCATGGACCTCACTGCCATGAACGTTGTAGATATGTATCTTGCTGTCAAGAACTATTTCGATATGGCAGGATTGTATCCGAAATATGATGACATCTATCTTATGGGCTACTCACAAGGTGGAGCAACAACAATGGCCGTTGAATATATGATTGAGGCAATGTATAACCCGTACCTCTTGTTCGACAACAAGATTCAAATACGCCGTGTGTTTGCAGGTGGCGGTCCGTATGACGTGAAAGCCACGTATGACCGATTTGTACAAACGGATTGCGCCGACTACCCCGTAGCCGTACCACTCGTGCTGCAAGGTATGATTGACGGCAACAACCTCGACCTCAAGATGAGTACCATCATGCGTCAGTTCCTGTGCGATAATTTGGATGAGTGGGTCAATAGCAAGAAATACACAACCGCGCAAATCAATAAGATGATAGGCACAAAGGTTACGCATGAGATGCTCACCGAGATAGGCATGAATGTGCAAAGCAAAGAAGTAAGCGAACTATACAAGGCTATGGTGCAAAACTCCATCATCTCCTATGCATGGATACCGCAGGCACCCGTGTATATACTGCACTCCATGGATGACGAAACCGTCACATACCTCAACGCTACTAATGCTAAGCAGCGCTGGGAAAGTGCGAACATACAGTACAATTTCGGGCATTATGGCGGCCACGTCAAGACCTGCTTGCGGTTTATTCTCACCGTCAAGACCTTGCTGGAGCAAGATCAAAAAGATGAGCATGTCAACTATCTTAACTGACTTTTTAGATTGAACGATTATGGTAAAGCCTAGAATACTCTCGAGTTTGGTCCTCCTTATTTCGCTCTTTATCCTTGCCCTGACATCATTGAGTTCGTGCAATCCTGAAGCGAAGGCCGTAAGCGGTTTGGACGTTGAGATCAAGATGTCTCCCGTGATTGTTTCGTCAGGATTCATGCAGGTTACGTTCGAGCCGAACAAGGAGGCATATTACCACATTGGGATTATTCCTGCAGAGCAGGCGCCTGATACAAGCAACTCATACAATGTGCGGACATTTATGGCTCTCATGCTTGACAAAGCGTATGCCGACTATCTGTACTGGCGTTCGGACTTGCTTGAGCAGGGCACGCCATATGTGGCGGAGTTCCCAACCCACTCGCTGCAATACGGAAAGGTTGAGCATTGCTTCACACTGCTTGAACCCGACAAAGACTACATGATTTTTGCCTTTGTGGTGGATGCCAAGACCAACAAACCAGATGGACGGTTGTTCACCTATTATCTTTCTACGGAGGCAGAGTCGGTGTTTGAGGATGCTATGCAGTTTGAATACCGCGTGCGTGGGTATTGGGACTATGTCTATCCCGTCAGCATTTACGGTGATATTATGTCTTGGGTGCCGTGGGTTGGTGCTACTATTGACTCGCTAATGCTTGTCGAGACAGATTACCTCAATCCGCTGGACTTTTTTGTTCAGACGTTTCATGAATATATGCAGTATCAGGAAAATGACCGTATCCATTTTGGCATCTATGCACATAACAACGATGGCATAGGTGACGGCTCGTCCATGACATTTTTCGATGAGGGACATACCTATTACACAGGGGTTGCCATGATGGACGGATACCTGTCAAGTAGTGCATCCGCCATCTACAAGTTCCGCTGGGAAGGCGAGAAAACACAACTCTTCTTTACCAGTCAAGATATACTTGACACGGAGTGGTAAGTGGAGATTTTATCAACTAAATTCTGATAGAGTATTATGAAAAGATTTATCTTACTGATTGCTCTTGCCATTGCTGCCATAATGGTCTCTGCGCAAGAGAAGATGATATTCGTCATCGAAGGTCCGGAAGATACGTACAACCAGATTCGCGTGATTAACGAGACGTCTGCTGACTTGCTTCGTTGCCGCGTGGTTGTGTTGGATGAGAATGACCAGATCAAATCGGAGTATGGTCAGTACAATATTGTCGGTCAGGGGCGTTGGGACTCCAACACCGACCGCATTCAGCGTGGCACAAGACTCGGTATCCAGATGCCGCAGGACTTTACGACCGAGTTGTCGTTTACCGTTGAATACAAAGATTATCCATTTTTTGACGCTATCCTCATCCATCTCACGGATAAGGCAAGCGGTTATTCCAATGAATTATGATGCATTATGAAACGAGTATTGTTTTTTCTGTTGCCTCTGTTGGTCGTTAGTGCTTGTTCGCGTAAACCGCAACAGGTATGTGAGGCAATCTACGACCGTTCGGATTTTGTTGAGATAACGGATGTGGTGCCGGATGTCATTCTTGAGGTGCGGTATTACAGCACGTACAACTTTGTCGGAGCACGTATTGACGGTTATGAGCGCCCGATTGTACTGATGACTCGTCAGTCGGCGGACTCACTCAAGGTTGTGAGCAATGAGTTGCGCAAGCAAGGCTTCCGGATGAAGATATGGGATGCATATCGTCCGCAACGTGCCGTCAATCATTTTATCCGTTGGGCGGAAAATCTGCAAGATACAGCAATGAAAGCAATCTTTTATCCGATGGTGGACAAATCTTTGCTTTTCGAGAAAGAGTATATCATGGCTCGTTCCGGGCACTCGCGCGGTTCGACAGTCGATCTGACATTGCTGAATGAGGCTACGGGTAAAGAGTTGGATATGGGTTCACCGTTCGACTGGTTTGGCGACGAAAGTCACCCCGACTATACCAATCTGTCAGCTCAGCAGTTGGCTAACCGTCTGATACTTCGCGAAGCAATGCTCCGTCATGGATTCAAGCCGCTTGACAGCGAATGGTGGCATTTCACCCTTGCCGACGAACCTTATCCCGATACGTATTTTGATTTCCCAATCAAGTAAATGAGTGATAGAAAACAGTTTAGGCGTCAGATGATGCCTAAACTGTTTAAGAATATTATCATAATTGCCACCGGCACCACCCATCTGAGTACGGCCAGGTAAATTTTACCGAACCATCGTTTCGTGCGTCGCGTGCCGCGTGCCGGTCCTTTCAGAGTCTCATTCGGCAGACACCACCCCACGAACACCGACATTCCCAATGCTCCCAGCGGCATCATGACACACGACGTTATTTCGTCGAAGCAGTCGAACAAATTGTGCCCCATGATAGTCAGCCATTCGGTTTTGCCGGTCATCGACAATACGCACAGCACAATCAACACAATCGTCATTGCAGATGTGAGCAGTACGCTCTGGTGGCGGTTGAGCGGACGTCCGGGGTGTCCGGATTTAGGCTTGCGGACAGCAGCACTTGCCTCGCAGATGAACGCCACCATTACTTCCATAAGGGAGATGGTGGAGGTCAGAGCTGCTATGCAGAGCAGTGTGAAGAACAGCACACTGCTGAACCATGAGAAGGACATCTGCTCCAAGATTGCCGGCAGAACGACGAACACCAATTGCGGACCTTCAGCAGGGTCGAACCCAAAGGCAAAAACTGCTGGGAAGATGATTACGCCAGCCAGTACTGCAACTAAGGTGTCGAGCGTAATCACCTGAATGGATGTGGCGGTTATGTTCTGATTCTTAGGCATGTATGAGCCGTATGTGATTAGTGCGCCCATGCCGATTGACAGGCTGAAGAAGCATTGCCCCATAGCCTCCATAATGACTCTTGGCGTGATTTTCGAGAAGTCCGTCTGAAAGAAGAACCGCATACCCACATTACTGCCGTCAAGCATCAGTACGCGTCCTGCCATCAGAAGCATCATCAGCAGGAGCAAAGGCATAAGTATTTTGCTCAGACGCTCAATCCCGGCATTCACATCGAACCAAAGCACAGCCGCAGTCAGCACGACCGGCAATACGCTGAAACCTATCATCCTCGGGGTATTGGATGCCACCGCAGCGAAATGCTCCGCCAGAGCCTCTGTGCCTAAGCCGTCGAACGTGTTCCGGAACGCTTCAAACAGGTAGTTGAAGCACCATCCAGTCACAATGAAATAGAAGCCCATAATGAGCATGGCGGTTAGCATACACAGCCAACTCAGCCACTGCCAACGCCCGTTGCCGCTCAACTCACGGAACGCACCAAAAGCGCTTTTGCCTGAACGCTTGCCGATGAAAAACTCTGTCATCAGTAGGGGCAGACCGAATAGAGCTACGCATATAAGATATACAATCAGAAACGCACCACCACCATTCTCACCTGCAATGTACGGGAACTTCCAGATGTTACCCAAGCCGACTGCACTTCCTGCAGCAGCCATGATGAGTCCGATCTTCGAAGTGAATGATGTATTTCTTTTTGATTCGTTAGCCATATCTTTGATATGTATCCGATTTGTGCGCACAAAATATACATGCAAAGGTACGTTTTTTTTTCGAGTTATGCAACTTTTTCATAAAAAAACGATAAGGATAGTCATTTTTTCAATATTTATTTGCAAATGTGGGATTTTTTTCGTACTTTTGTAGGCTAATTGTGAATTGTCGTGAAAGGCGGCATGGATGATTGCCGCTGGATTAGATGATGGACTATAAATATTTGAACAACATAAACTCTCCGAAGGACCTCAAGGCGTTGCCTCGCGAGGCGTTGCCGGAAGTATGTGCCGAGTTGCGCGACTTCATAGTGCGCCAACTCAGCCATAACCCCGGTCATCTCGGTTCGTCGCTGGGCGTGATTGAGCTGACAGTGGCTTTGCATTACGTGTTCGACACTCCATACGACCGGCTGGTGTGGGATGTGGGGCATCAGGCATACGCCCACAAGATTCTTACCGGTAGGCGTGATGCTTTTCATACCAACCGTCAGTTCGGCGGTCTGGCACCGTTCCCCACACCTGCGGAGAGCGAATATGACACGTGTGTGTCGGGGCATGCCAGCAACAGTATCTCTGTCGCTTTGGGGCTGGATGTGGCGAACGGGCGTATGGCGAATGGCAGAAAGGTTGTTGCCGTCATCGGTGACGGAGCGATGACAGGCGGTCTGGCGTTCGAGGGGCTGAACAACGCCTCGATGGACAAGAACAACCTGCTCATTGTGCTCAATGACAACAACATGGCCATCGACCCTATCAAAGGCGGATTTACGCAGTACCTGGTTGACCTGACCACTTCGCCGCGTTACAACAAACTGCGCTGGTGGGGCTACCAGGCACTGGTGAAGATGCACCTGATGTCCGACCATAAGCGCGCGAAGATGCTGCGTTTCCACAACAACCTGAAGACCACGCTCACCAAGCAGCCTAACAATATCTTTCAAGGCCTGAATATCCGTTATTTCGGTCCGGCTGACGGACATGACGTCATCGGATTGGTGCGTATCCTGAGTGAAATCAAGAATTACAAAGGTCCGAAGGTATTGCATATTGTTACGCAGAAAGGCAAAGGTTACGCGCCTGCGGAAGCCGATCAGACCGTTTGGCATGCGCCGGGAGAGTTCGATGTGGAGACCGGAGTTCGCCTGAACGAATCTTCAAATCTTCAAATTTTGAAGTCTTCAAATGCGCAGCCCTTGTGGCAGGAGGTCTTCGGGCAGACGCTGCTTGACCTCGCCAAGCAGGACAAACGCATCGTGGGTATCACGCCTGCCATGCCGTCAGGCTGCTCGATGACGATTATGCAGAAGCAGTTGCCCGAACGCGTGTTTGATGTGGGCATAGCCGAAGGGCATGCCGTGACATTCAGTGCCGGTCTGGCTAAGGAAGGGATGGTGCCGTTCTGCAATATCTATTCCTCGTTTCTGCAGCGGGCGTACGACAATATCATTCACGATGTGGCTATAGGTAAGCTGCACGTTGTGTTCTGCATCGACCGTGCCGGCATCGTCGGCAACGACGGTGCCACGCATCATGGCTTGCTCGATCTGGCGTTCCTGCGCCCTGTGCCGAACATGCAGATTGCAGCACCGATGACGGCAAGCGACTTGAGACAGATGATGAAGATGGCGGTGGATATGCAGGGACCGGTGGCTATACGTTACCCGAGAGGAAGGAGCAAGGACCGCGAGCTGCCGCCTGTTGAATATGGCAAAGCGGTCAAGCTGCGTGAAGGCGAATCTGTCTGCGTCCTGTCGCTGGGAGCGATAGGAAATACGGTGGAAGATGCACTTGGGCAGCTGAAGGGAGTAGGGCACTATAATATGCGCTGGCTCAAGCCGCTGGATACGGATGTTGTCCGGGATGTGGCTGAACGCTATGATGCGATAGTCACCGTTGAGGACGGCATGATTAGCGGCGGTCTGGGCAGTGCGGTGCTGGAGACGGTTGATACGCGGAAGGTGCGTGTGGTGCGTCTGGGTGTGGATGACCGGTTCGTCACGCACGGCAGCACCGCCGAACTGATGCATATGCTTGGCTTGGACGCCGAAGGAATAGCCGGCACTCTCCATGAGTTGCTGAAGGAACAAGCGCAAGCAGAATAATTTTGGATAATTTTGGTAATTGTTGACTAAATAATAGACCTATGCGAGTTATCATTGTTGGAGCAGGCGAAGTAGGAACGCACTTGGCGAAACTGCTGTCGCGTGAGAACATCGACATCAGTCTGATGGACGAGCGTGCTGAGCGTATCGAAGGTCTGGATGCCGACTACGACATGCTGACCAAGGTAGGCGTGCCGACATCGATCCATGACCTGGAGGAGATTGGTGTGCGCGATGTGGATTTGTTTGTCGCCGTTACGCCCTCGGAGTCTGAGAACATGACCGCCTGCCTGATTGCCAACCAGTTGGGCGCGAAGAAGACGCTCGCGCGTATCGACAACTACGAGTACCTATTGCCCGAGAACAAGCGGTTCTTCGAGCAGATGGGTCTGAACCACCTCATCTATCCCGAGGTGCTGGCGGCGCAGGAGATTTGCGAGTCGCTCAAGAAGAACTGGATGCGCTATCACCTGACGCTCTGCAACGGACAACTCGATCTCTGCGTGGTCAAGATTCGCGAGGGTGCTCCGATGATTGGCAAGCAGTTCATGTCGGGATTCTTTGCCCATGGCAACTACCGTATTGTAGCTATCAAGCGCGAACAGGAGACGATTATCCCCAGCGGAACCGATGCCGTGGAGGCGGGAGACATGATTTATGCCGTCTGCACGCGTGAGAACATGTCCGTGCTGCGTAAGGAGGCCGGCAAGAGCGAACGCGAGATCAACAATATCATCTTCTTCGGCGGCAGCAAGATTGCCCAGAAAGCCATCATGTCCCTGCCGGAAGGCAAGAATGTAAAGGTGCTGGAGGCAGACCGCGAGCTCTGCGAGAAACTCTCCGAGAAGCTTGGCGACGCGATGATTATCCATGCCGATGGCAGCGATATGTCCGTCTTGAAGGAGGAAGGTATAGAGGACGCCGACGCTTTTGTAGCCGTTACTGACCGTAGCGAGGCGAACATCTTCGCCTGTCTGGCTGCAAGGCGGTTTGGCGTGCGCAAGACCATCGCCGAGATAGAGAACATGGACTACATCAGCATGGCGGAGCAGCTGGAGGTCGGTGCTATGCTCAACAAGAAAACCATCGCCGCCAGTTACATCTACCGTCTGCTGATGAAAGCCAGCGTGCAGAACGTGCAGAACCTCACTTCTGCTGATGCGGAGATAGTGGAGTTCCTCGTGACCGAGGACAGCCGTATAACCCGCGATGTGATTAAGAACATGCGTCTGCCAGCGGACTGCAACATAGGCGCGCTTGTGCGTGCCGGCGAAGGAATCCTCGTCAATGGCGACACTCAGCTCATGCCCGGTGACCAGGTGGTGGTGTTCTGCAAGAGTAACGAACTGCAACGTATTGAGAAATACTTCAAATGACCAAGACATTCAACTGGAAAATAGTATCGCGAACCTATGGTGCTCTGCTGCTGATAGAGGCGCTGTTCATGGCTGTGCCGACCATTGTGGCGTACTTGTATGGCGATCCTGACGGCGGTGCGTTTGCCGTGAGTACGCTGGTTACGCTTATCGTAGGCGCCATAGCCATGCGTGTGGGACGCAACGCCCAGCGACGCGTCAGCGAGCGCGAGGGATACCTGATTGTGGCACTGGTCTGGATCGTGTTCTCGCTGTTCGGCATGCTGCCGTTCTACCTTAGCGGTGCACTGACGACCATCACCGACAGCTGGTTTGAAACGATGTCGGGCTTCTCCACGATGGGCGCAACGGTGATTGAGAATGTCGAAGTCATGTCGCACGCCATCCTGCTTTGGCGGGCACTATGCCAGTGGCTGGGCGGTATGGGAATCATCGTGCTCAGTGTGGCGGTGCTGCCGTTGTTCGGCTTGGGCGGCATGCAGCTCTATGCCGCTGAGGTGACGGGCGTCAGTTACGAGAAGCTCTCGCCGCGTATAGCCAGCACAGCACGCCTGCTGTGGGGCACATACGTACTGCTGACTGCCTTGGAAACGCTCTTGCTCAAGTTCTTTGGTATGGATCTGTTCGATGCGGTCTGCCACTCGATGGCGACTATCGCTACCGGTGGTTTCTCTACCAAGAACGCCTCGCTTATGAACTACGGTCCGGCTATCCAATATACAGTCGCGGTGTTCATGCTGCTGTCGGGTATCAACTTCGCCCAGCTCATCTACTTCATGCGCGGCCAGCCTGCCAAGCTCTATCACGACGAGGAGACACGCTGGTACGTGAGCGGCATACTGGTCGGTACGCTGGTGCTGACGGTCGGGTTGTTTGTCTATTATACATGGATTTCTCCTGCCGGATGGCTCAATCATCTGCTGAGCGGCAATATGGTGCGCGGCTATGCGGCACACGCCGAGTGGGCGTTCCGAAACGCGCTGTTCACTACCTGTGCGGCTATCACCAGTACGGGCTTTGCTTCGGCGGATTATATGCTGTGGCCCAAACTGCTGTGGGTGTTCGTGTTCCTGATGATGTTCACGGGCGGTGCCTCTGGCAGTACAGCCGGTGGTATCAAGTGGGTACGTATAGCGATCTTCGCCAAGAACGCATATGCCGAGATGTACCGCCGTATTCATCCCAACGCCGTGCTGCCTATCCGCTTCAACGGACGACCGCTCTCGCAGACCGTGACGAACAATGTGATGGCGTTCATGTTCTTCTACATGGCTATCATTATCGTGGCGGTGTTTATCTTCATCGCCTGCGGTATAGGTCCCGGAGAAGCATTTGCCACCGCCGTAAGCGGAATAGGTAATGTGGGTATCAGCCTCGGGCAGTACGGCCCGGCTGGCAACTACGCCAACTTCCCAATTGTCGCCAAGTGGGTGATGACACTCGTCATGCTCATCGGCCGTTTGGAGATATTCACGGTTCTGTTGCTCTTCTCACCTGTCCTTTGGAGGAAATAAGTAATGAAGCCGTCCCGAATCCTTCTGTGCATCCTCTCCACGTTCATCGTCCTTGCGGCGGTGTGCGCATTGGGTGCGGGCAAGTCCGAGACGGTACGTGTGCCATCGCTGGCATCGGTGCTGGGGCTTCCGTTAGAGTCCTCTGAGTTTTCTGAATCCTCTGAGTCCTCCGAGGTCTTCGTCCCCTCTGATACCTCCGAGCTCTCAGAACTTTCCGAGCCTTCTGTACCTGCTCAACCTGTCCACGCCGATACTACACCTGCCAAACCGGTGCCGGTCGTACTGCCAAAAGCTCTGCCGCAGACCAAATTGTCGTTGCCTTTATTCTATGCTGCGCTCGATAAGGCAGGCAAGCAATCCGTACGCATCGTGCATTTCGGCGATTCGCAGATTGAGGAGGACCGTATATCCATGATTCTCCGTCGCCGCCTGCAGGACCGATTCGGTGGCGGAGGAATAGGGTTGGTGCCGATGGTGCAGACCATACCCACTTATACTGCCAAGCAGACCCTCGAACAGAATGGTCACGAAATCCCCTATACAGCTATCCGGCGTTATCTGGCGTACGGTCCTTCTGCCATGCGCATGAAGGATGACAACCGCTACGGACCGATGGCGCAACTGGCATACATTGACCAGCCTGTGGATGTACGTGTCGAACTGTTGCGTGACCGTGTACCCACATATGATTACGACCACGTGCGTGTGCTCTGCACGGACAGCGTGACGGTTATCGTTGACCCGGACTCCGTGCCTGTGCAGCAACCGCTGATTGCGCTCGCTGAGCCACGGCGGAATATCCTGCTGCATTTCGGGGGCAAAGGCTATGTCTATGGCATATCGCTGGAGACCGCCACCGGCGTACAGGTTGACAATATCCCCATGCGCGGTGCGGCAGGTACGAACTTCACCGCCATGGCTCGCCAGCCTTTTGCTGATTATTTCCGTCAGACGAACACCGCTCTCATCATCATGCAGTTCGGCGGCAACGCCATGCCGGCTATACGCACACACGCGGCAGTGGAGAAGTATATCCAGTCCATGCGCCAGCAGATACAGTTCATCATGTCTGCCGCACCTGATGCCTCGCTGCTGTTCATTGGACCGTCGGATATGATCACCACCGTCGAGGGCGAATTGCAGACCTATCCCATGCTCCCGCATCTTGACCGCGCCTTGGCGGCGATGGTTGAGGAAGAGGGTGGAGCATACTACTCGCTCTTCCGGCTTATGGGCGGCGCAGGCAGTATGATTAGTTGGCGCGACAAAGGTCTGGCGGGCGAGGACATGATTCACTTCACCCGTGCCGGAGCGAAGAAGGTAGGCGAGATGCTCGCCAAGCAACTGCTGGAGGACTACGATTCGTTAGTCGAAAGTCAAAAGTCGAAAGAAGAAAGCCCTGATACAATAACTGACCAAATGCCTCAATGACAAAATAAACGGTAAATGGTAAATGTCATTTGACTTGTTCAAATATGACCCCGCGCATCCGCTGCTGTTCACCCAGTTTTACTTCTGGGCGTTCTTCGCTATCGTCTATGCAGGCTTCACGCTTATCATGCAGCGTGCCGGCAGCAAGCGCGGACGGCTGCATGCCCGCAACATCTACCTCATGGCGGCGTCGTGGTTCTTCTACTACAAGACGTCAGGCATCTTCCTGCTCATCCTCGCGTTTATCACGGTCAGCGACTTCCTCATCGGCAGGCAGATGCCGCGTTCCAAGCGACCGAAGTTGTGGCTCATCCTCAGCGTCTGCATCGACCTCTCGCTGCTGTTCTACTTCAAGTACGCCTATTTCTTCACGAACATCTTCAACGACCTGTTCGGCACGTCGGTAGAGGTGTTCGACATCTTCGCCTATATCGGCAACGGCTTCAGCCATGACGGCCGGTTCCTCGTGGACCGTATCATCCTGCCCGTAGGCATATCGTTCTACATCTTCCAGGTCATCTCCTATGCGGCGGACATCTACCGCGGCAAGATCAAGCCTGTGACGAACCTGCTGGACTTTGGCTTCTACGTGTCGTTCTTCCCGCAGTTGGTTGCCGGTCCTATCGTCCGCGCGTCGGAGTTCGTGCCGCAGCTGTATAAGCCGTTCTTCCTTACCCGCCGTCAGTTCGGCATCGCGGTGTTCTGGATCTGCAACGGCCTGCTGAAGAAGATCATCCTCTCCGACTACCTCGCCGTCAACTTCATCGACCGCGTGTTCCAGAGCCCGATGCTCTTTTCCGGCTTTGAGAACTTCTTCGCCCTGCTCACGTACTCGATGCAGGTCTATGCGGATTTCTCCGGCTACACGGACATCGCTATCGGCGTCGCGCTGCTGATGGGCTTCTACCTGCCTAAGAACTTCGACTCGCCCTACAAGTCCCGCAACCCGCAGGAGTTCTGGCGTCGTTGGCACCAGTCTCTCTCGCGCTGGCTGAAGGGTTACGTCTATATCCCGCTCGGCGGCAACCGCACCTTGTTCGGCCGTCCGGCAAGCAAGCTTCTGGCATCCAACTGCAACTCCTTCCTCACGATGCTCATCGGCGGACTGTGGCATGGCGCAAGTTGGAACTTCGTCATCTGGGGTGCACTGAACGGCGTGGGAATGATTGTCAACAAATGCTGGCGTGCCATCAGCGAACATCTGCGCTACGTGCTCATGCTGCTTCTGGCTGTCGGCATGGTCGTTGCGCGTCAGCTGACGCATGGCGCCTATCCGCTCATCAACATGATTGAGGTGTGGGTGCTTATCCTCTGGGCAGGCACATCCGTCTGGTATGTCGGCTGGCTGTGGGGATTCCGCACGGACACCAACCGCTTCATCGGCTGGGTGGATAACGCTTGGGATGTGCTGCAGACCTTCGTGTACATCTCCTTCACGCGTCTGTTCTTCCGTTCGGCAAGCAACCTCGACCCGGCTACCGCCAACCACGAGGCGTGGGCTACCGCCAGGCAGATGGTGCATCAGATCGGCTGTGCGTGGGATAACAGCATCATCTGGCCGTTTATGCAGGAGTATCGGTATGTTGTGCTGCTGTTCGTCACAGGCATGATTATCCACTGGCTGCCTGACCGCTTCAAGCGTCGTTACCGACTCTGGTTTGCGGCTCTGCCCTTGCCGCTGATTATCCTCGCCGTGGTTGCGGCTGTGCTTCTCGCCTACCAGTTCATCACCGCCGACATGCAACCCTTCATCTATTTCCAGTTCTAATTATAGACCGCAGCCATGTTTGGCTGCTCAAAGATAAAAGACCATTTCACTCAAAGAAAAAAGACAACAATGATCATCGGCGTCACAGGTGGCATAGGATCAGGCAAATCCACCGTCCTTCGGGCGGTGGCACGACTCGGCTATCCGGTCTATGACTGCGATGCCGAAGCGAAGCGCATCATTGTCACTGACCCTGACGTCCGCAGTCAGATCATCGCCACGTTTGGCGACGAGGCCTACCATGGCGGCACCTACAACACGCGTTATATCTCTCAGCAGGTCTTTGCCAACCACGACAAGCTCGCTAAGCTCAATGCCATCGTCCATCCTGCCGTGAAAGAGGATATATTACTACAGATTGGTCTAACAGAGAAACGGTCTAACAGTGAAACGGTCCAACAGGCGAAGCCGGTCTTATTCATCGAGTCAGCAATACTTTTTCAGGCAGGCATGGCGGATATGTGTGACGGCGTGGCGGTGGTCACCGTGCCCGAGGAGGAGCGTATAGCACGCGCCTTGCACCGTGACCGGCATGCCAACCGCGAGGACATAATCCGCCGCATACGCGCCCAGCGTCCGCCGGAGGATTATCTCGCCGCGTACCCCAAACCGTCCATCATCCTCGTCAATGACGACGACACACCGCATCGCTATCTTGCGGAACAACTCATACAATTTGCACAAAGCCTATGAACCCTTACACCCGACAACTTCGTTTCATTCGTGAACAAATACGGTTCGTCCTGTTCTGCCTGATTTGTGTTCTCCCCTCGTGCATCGTTGTGGTAAAGGAACGTGGGCAGCGCAGCGAACAACCCGTTCGGTGCGATGTCATGACCGTTCAGCCTGTGGCGTCACTCAGCACTTACACCTACATGGCTACCATTCAGGCGGAGGCACAGATACCGCTCAGTATGCCTTACGGTGGCACAATCACCGAGGTCTGTGTTCAACCCAACAGCAAGGTGCGCCAAGGCGATGTGCTGCTCCGTGTCGATGACACCAGTGCCCGTCAGGCGCTCACCTCGGCACGTGCTGCGCTCACTCAGGCGCAGGACGCTATGCGGCGCACACAGCCCTTGCATGAGAAGGGACTGATTACCGACATCCAGATGGTTGACTTGCAAACCAAGCTCGACCAGGCGCAGGCGGCTTGTGTGGCTGCTGAACGACAGGTCAGACAGTCCGTACTCACCGCACCGCAAAACGGGCTCGTCACCTTCGACGCATTGCATGTAGGTCAGCACCTGACACCCGAAGTGCCCGTCATGACCCTGCTCAATCTGTCCGGATTCACGGCTGTTGTCCATGTCCCCGAGACGGAGATTGCCGCCTTGCACCTCGGCGACAGTGCCACGCTTGCTATACCTGCCATGCAGACCGACGGACTGCACGCGCAGCTCTCCCGCATCGGCGTGCAGGCGAACAGCCTCACCCATACCTATCCCGTTGAGGCATATATCTGCAATCCGCCCGCAGGCGTGCTGCCGGGCATGGTCGGCGCGCTCACTGTCCTGCGTCCTGAACGTTCGGCAATCATCATTCCGCAGCGCTGTGTGACCATGCTCCCCGACGGTCCTGCCGTCTGGGGCTTGACTGCCGACAACCTCGCCGAACGCCGTCCCGTCACCCTGGGCGCCTATCAAGCAGACGGCGTGCAGGTCCTCTCCGGCCTCAACTCCGGCGACCGCCTCGTCACCGCCGGCTACCAGAATCTCTACCACCACGCGCCGGTCGAACCAACTGACAGATAACGCCCTGACGCCCGACCCCGAATCGGATACCCTTGCTATACCCTTGCCCTTGGTGTGCCTTTATGGTCTCCCGACTGAAGGATGTTGTCAGCAAGTTATTTGGGCAAAAATGAAAAATATTGCTGTTTTGTGCAAAAAGTTGTTAAATAATTTGCATAATTCAAATGTTTTTTGTAATTTTTGCACTTTGTAACGGACAAAAATGACAAATATCCGTCCTTTGCAAAGGACGGAATGTTGGTTAATATGTCTCCTGTAATGGTCAAAATGGAACAAGATCATGGATAATTTATTTATAAAACACGATCGTATCATTGAGATTACGCCGATGGCTATCATACGCCAGTGGGCGCAGTCAATCAATTGGAATGCACGTTTGTTGGCTATTCGTGGTCCAAAAGGGGTGGGTAAGTCAACTATGATGCGTCAATACATAAGGCAGCACTACGGGTTGTTGGACCGTCAGGTGCTGTATGTGTCATGCGATGATAGCTATTGAGATGCCGGTTTATCCCTTGGAAGAGGTGCTTGCTAATCCCGCTCCGCTTATTGCACGGATGAATGGCTTCGGTCGGCCGGTGGCGCTATTCCACGAGTATCTCAAGTATGGCTATTATCCGTATTATATGGAGAATGAGATTGACTATTACCAAGCCATCCAGCAAGTGGTAAACAACACGATAGATAATGAATTGACGCGTGTCTGCAAGGTTGATGTGGATAACACTCGTAAGATTAAGGCTTTGATGACAATGCTTTGTGCAAGTGAGCCGTTCGAAGTGGATATAACGCGAATGTCTGTCCAGAGCGGATTAAAACGTGAGACAATATTGAACTATCTCACTTATATGGCAAATGCCAAACTGCTTCAGTTGCTTTATTGCGACAAGGTGAATGTCAAGCGATTGCAGAAACCCGATAAGATATATATCGACAATCCTAACATGTTGCATGCCTGGGCAACAACACCTGTACAGATTGGTACAGTACGTGAGACGTTTGTTGTCAATCAATTGACAACAAAGCATAATGTGGAGTTCGGCAAGAAACGTGGTGATTTCCTTGTGGATAGGAAGTTCACTATTGAAGTCGGAGGGGAGGATAAGGGTTTCAGGCAGATTAAGGATATACCTGATTCCTATGTTCTGGCTGATAATTTGGAAACAGCTGTAGGACGCAAGCTCCCTATTTGGGCTGTCGGTTTTCTTTACTGATTTTATACAACTGCACAAGCAAATAATCGCAACAGGAGAGAAATGTCCCCCAAGCAACAGACTAAACAGGCAAGTTTGGTCTGTTTTTGTTTCCCATGGCAAAATCTCCAAAAACCGCTCTCTTCCGCATGCAAAATGTAAATATATTTCTTACCTCGCTACGCTCAACGATTATTTTTGTAAAAGTTTACAAAAATCTTGCATATCTCAGATTTTTTCGTAACTTTGCACGCCGAATGCGTGCAGAACAGCAATGAAAGAGAACCGACACATAGAGTTCAAGCAGTCTTGGCGGTTTCTTGGCTACCATCCCGCGTGAGAAGTTCGTTGCTATCCAAACCGGCAAACACCTCGGCTCGGAAGCATCAACAACAGATACATTAGATGTCGCAGGTAAATTAACTGAAAGACAGAGAGTTATATTAGATATATTGCGAAATGTCGCATTAAACACAAAATGTCCCTATAAATCTCCCACCGACCAATGACCGGGAGATGACCGAGAAACAAGCGGAATAAAAAAGGGAGAACGAAGCGCCAAATAAACATAATCGGCAAAGCACATAAAACAGGGTAAACCATAAGATAAGCCCGACGAGTGCAGGGAAAGAGTAAGGCGAGGATGGGCAAATAGACTACTTAGGGAAGGATGGGAGATAACCAAAGGAAGCGCATTCATGCGCTTCCTTTTCAATGTCTGCGACGTAGCCGTGGTGGTCAGAGCTTCTTCGATGCGTCGTAGGACTCGATAGTCTTGCTCTGGATGATGATGGTCGTATCACCGCGTTTCACGCTGCTACTTGTCGTTGTGATGGATCGCGTCACATTGCAGCCCGTCAGGGCTACCAGCCCACCGCAGGCAAGTGCGCCTGCGATGGTGAGAAAGATTATTTTCTTCATGGTAGTTCCTCCGATTAGCCGTTTTGTGCATCGTATTCGTTCGCACATAGGTGCCACAGATACTGGTAGAGCGTCTTGTAGCCGGTCTCCTTCTGCGCCTTGAAATTGGCGACATCGGTTGCCACATACGACAGGTTTCTCCTACGCTGCTGCACGGCACGACTGATAGCCGCAAATCGGTTACGGAGCAGTTGCTCATCGCTGGTGACCGGCGTGCTTCGTGTCACGGATTTCAGTCCGCGCAGGAACAGACGGTTGCAATCCTTGCTTGTGGTGGCTGCCGTGCGGTGTGTTGCCAGAAGCATCTGCTCGTCACCTGCGTGCTGCGATTTCTTGTTGATTTTCGTTAATGCACCGCTCACTGTCGAGATACCCGGTGCCCATGTTACTTTTGCCATAATAGTTTAAGTTTTAGGTGTTAATAATTAATTTGTCTAACAGCGATAGCGGTCTAACAGTGTTAACAATCTGTTAGTGTAACGGTCTGTCAGGCCGCAGGCCGGTCTGCAAATGGTGTTAATCACCGATTAAGTCACCATTAGCATCATAGTTCCCGTTCAGCTTCGCCATAGCATACCCGAACAGCGAACCATACTTGTGCTGCTTCTGGTACTCTGCCTGCAACTGCGCTTTCTCGGTTGCATCACTTAGGATAGTCCGCACAGCCGCAACGACCTTTGCGAATCGCGCCTTGTTCGCGACCTGCGCAGCACTGGGTGCTTTGGTGCTCGGGTTACACAACTTGCCGGTCGTCACCTTTCCGGTCTGCTTGTTCGTGCGGAAGTAAACATCGCTGTGCTCGCACACTTTCTTCTTCATGCTCTCAATCAGAGCCATCGGCTTAATCTCTGCCATAGTTAATTTAGGTTTTAGTTGTTTAATAAATAGGGTTAAAGTTTAGGTTTTAATGGCGGATGCTTTCTTTATAGCCGTGCATCCGTCGGCTTTCTTTTTCGGTATTTCTCTATGAACCGCTCTTGATTCGCCTGTTCTGCCTCGGTCTTCACATGCCCTTTTCTGCTCGGGCACCGCTGCACGATCTGTTTCCCCTTGTACATCCGGAAGTAGTATCCGTCTTTCCGCAACTGTCCTCTCAGCGTCTCTATCGGTATTATCAGTTCTGCTATCATATTGTTTCCTCTCGTTTGCATTTCTTAATTGGGGTCCCCAACAGACGCTAACGTAGTGCACCTGGTGGGGAGAGCGGAGACAGCGGGGACCCCACAAGTATGCGCTGTGGGGTGCCAGACAGGGTGCGCCTTTATGCTGTCTGACAGCATCCGATGCGCGCCCCTTGTCGAACGCGACACGCGACCATCTCGCGACCATCCCGCACGTGCCCGTAGCGTTCGCGAGCCTTCCGCTTTTTTGGGGCCCCACAAGCATCGTGCAGTGGGGTGGCAGCGAAGGCAGGGGTCGCCTTTATGGAGCATGGCTCCATCTGATGCGAGCCCCTTGCCGAACGCGACGGCAAAGATACTATGAAGAACTTGTGCTTTCCAAATTTTTTTCGCAAAAAAATGCAAAAAAAATTAGCCCCTGCTATAGAGGCTAAAATTTTCCCGGATAATTACAAAATTACAAAATTACACATCCGTGCAGCTTGGATTTTTCTCCATTATATTATTATATTATAATA
>JAFSXJ010000103.1 GCA_017444065.1 Paludibacteraceae bacterium
CGACCGCCCTCGGGCATCAGGCGTTGCAGACGGTTGAGAAACCCCTGCACGTCGATGTCCGAAAGCACGCCACCTAAATCAAATAGAAAGACCATCGCTGAATTGATATTGATTATTGCTTAACAATCTTTTGCCCGTTGCAGATATATATGCCTGCGGGCAGAACTGTTACGTCATTACCCAGATACTGTCCGAGCAACGAATATACGCCGGTTTGGAAGGCATGAGCACTAACCGTCTCCAAGGCATCTTTCGGTCCCTCTTCCTCATCGTCAGGTGCTATACCATTGGGGTCATACGAACCGGCGACAGATGTAGCAGCACGCGTGTATCCGCGCTGGTCCTTATCGAGATCCATCACCTTAGCCATCTCATCAATCGGCCATGTGTTGACAGTAGCTTTGACAGCAGCGATGTCGATAGGCGCAGCATCAGCCAACGGAGCAATTACGTCGCTCACACCGCCTTGGTTGGCGATAGCATTTGTGCCAAATACCTTCTCGATAGTATTGACAGTTTCCAGCGAGGTCGGAACCTTATCGGTAGCCGCGAAGCCGCTGTTCTCCACTGTGCTGTTGTTCATTACCGTACCTAATACATTGTAGCCTGCGCTATATACAGCCGTACCGGCAGTCTGGATGAAGACCACAGCATCGGATGGGGTAAAGTCATCGTTGGCAGCGTATTCAACCATGATGTTGCCGGCGAAATAGTTCTTTGAGTCTGTACCGGCAGAGACAGCCGATCCGTTGTTCGATCCCCGGTTGCTGCGTTGGCGGCATGGGTTGTTGTAGAAGGTGTTGTTGATGAAGTACGCCGAATTGTTGCCACCTACGCGTATTCCAACGCCGCGATACCAGCACTTGGCATCAGCAATAAGACAGTTGACCAAGTACACTGTACCACCATTGTCTGCAACAGAGCAGTTGCCACCATAGGTGCCCCACTTCTCATTGCCGGGTTCGCTAGTAAGCGTGCTATAGGCAATATTATTGCGGAACTCGCAACGCTCGAAATATGCTACAGCATTATCTTCCGGTCCGTGAGCGGAAGAGTTTGACTGACGTGCACGCACTTGAAAAGCAGCACCTGAACCTTTCGCCGTGATGTTGTCACGGAAGATACAGTCGAAGCAGCGTACTGCGCTACCCCATATCTCGATAGCTCCGTTCGAACCGTTGGCGTCATCGTTGGTCTGTGAGTCGTTGTTCAAGAAACGGCAGAAATGGAAGTCAACTTGTGCAGCCTGAACGAACACCATGTTACCCCAATACTTGCTGTTGAGGCGCATACCGTCACGGAAAGTGATGCCCCAGATTTCGGTTTTCTGCCAATCTTTGTAATACGCCTCGCTCTTCTCCGTAGGATCACCGGCGCCTATATAGACGAATGCATAATCGGTGTTGTCACCCTTGCCGTCACCGTCGAGGTCGGCAGAGAAAACAGATTGTCCGCCCTTGGCGTAAGCGTACTTGACATCCGTACCGGTCATTGTTGCAGGATAACCGCCCTTGAGCAGTATGCCCTGCGGGATACTCCAACGGTTGGTGTTGATGTCGGGAGCATAGTTACCCTCCATCAAATAGAACTCGGTGCCGGGTTCGGCATCAGCAAGCGTTGAGCCGAGGTACTCGCCGGCAGCAGCGTTCTCCCACGACGAGCCGTCACCCTCACCCTGACCTTCCGGCGAGAAGAAGTAACGAATCGTTTCGTCTTGAGCATTCATGCTCATTGTTAATGCTGCGAACAGCATCAGAAAGATAGACTTTTTCATGATTGTAAATTTTTGTTGATTATAATTGGTTGACTAAAAATCGATATTATCAATCCATCCGGGGTTCTGCTTCAGTGCACCGAGGGTCATCGTCCGATCGGTAACGGGAATAGGCCACAGATAGTCACGCTGCTCATTCCACTGCATAACCATATCCTTGTACGCCACCATGTTGCCCGACGTGCCTTCGGATAGGATGATATCCTGATCAAAAACCAGACATGTGACACCTATACCTCCACTCTTCTTGATCGGCGAGAGAAGGATGTTTGCCTTGCCGTCGCCGGTCAGGTCATACTTGCCCTCTCCGGGGAAGTAGAGTCCTCTTCTGTCGAGGGTGAAGAGTTGGCCTTCCCGCCAACGGAGTACATCCCACAGATGCAATCCTTCCAACGGCGTTTCTACCATACGTTCACGACGAATCTCGAGCAGGACACCTTTGTTCGGATGAGACTGCAGCACCGGACTTACAAAACCATAACCGCCGGCTGTTGTCATATACAGGTCAGGATTGGCATTGGCATCGCTCAGTGACAAGTGCGGCATACCCACACGGTCACGGAGCAGGTTGACGGACATATCCAGATCAGCCTGCGTCAGCGAACCCAGTTCAGCTTTTGCCTCGGCGTAATTCAGATAGACCTCAGCCAGACGGAAAATCGGTATCGAGGTGACACTACCGCCCCAGTTGTTATACGTGGTCTCCATGATGTACTTGATGTACTTGTAACCGGTCACCGTCATCTGCAGATTGACGGCATACGTTTTTTCTGCCCCCTTCTGTATATATCCGGGGCCGTGCATGGTCTGCGCCATACGCGGGTCACGATTGGCGAACACGTCAAGGTAAGTCATCGTGGCAAAACCCGATTGGTCAGTGAAACGTGAACCGTCGGTCATCAGATAGAGATCAGCATGACGCTTGGTGAACCCCGTCTGACGGGCTACTGACCAAGCCTGGGCATTATGCTTGATATCCAAGTCTTTGCTATACGAGCGTGCCCATATCACTTCCTCATCACGTGGTACGAGCGTCGCAAACAGGTCGCGGTACGGCTCAGTGCCGGTTGTATAAAGGCTATAACCGCCTTCCTGCATAAGTTTGAGTGAGGCGTCTGCAGCCTGCTTGAGCAGGTCATCCCAAGGTAGTTGCTCGCTATAGATATCGCTGCCACCATTGAACGTTGTACCGGCATGATACTTACGGAACGTACCTTCGAACAAGCAGGCTCGGGACTTGAGTGCCAAGGCGGTCCAAGCATTGACCTCGTACGGAGTACGCATATCCGGCAGAAGCACAAACGCAGAATCCAGGTCGGCAATGATATGCCTGATCACCACTTCGCGCGAGTCACGGGGACGGTTAAGCGCCTCGGTGTCATCGGCATTGATAGGCTGGTCATACCATGGCACAGCACCAAAATGACGGAGCATATCAAAGTAGAAGTACGCACGGAAGAAGTAGGCTACGCCACGGTAGTGATCACGGGCATCCGCATTGTCACATTGACCGGCGTTGGCCAACAGGTAATTAATCTTCCTAAGATTACGCCATGCATCTTTCTTCCAATACGCCTCACCACTGTGTATGTCACGTATGCCGCGAACGAGATCACTCGGTACAGGGGCAAGGAAATGCTCACCCTCCTCGGC
>JAFSXJ010000104.1 GCA_017444065.1 Paludibacteraceae bacterium
CACTTTTGAGGGAACAATCAATTTGGGGAGATCCTTTACCTGCCATAACATTGGAGGTGGTCCTGCATATTTGGGCAACACAAGATCGGGATATGTTACCTCTTCGACAAGGCTGTTTTGCTCTTTTGTCGATTCTATAATAAATAATATTCGTAACAATCATTTGGGAATAGCAGAGGCGAAATCCAAATTCGGGTATAGGAATAATTATTTACGACATTGTCATAACTTATTGGGATGCCCTGAAATGTCTTAATACACACACGTCCCAAATCAAATGAATAACATAATTGTGAATCATACTTACAATCAAATGACTATTACGACAAGCATTGATAGTATAGAGTCTCGAATTTGTTTGTCTGGAATCGTTAACGGGGTATATAGACAATTCACGTATACTGACCGCAGCAATGTGGTGTTTGATACTGTTCCCGAACCATATACATTGGTTGTGTCAAGGCCAAACTATATTCCTTATATACAAAATAGTGATACGTGTTTTTTACAAAATGTTAACATCACAAATAATCATACATATGGTGGTTGCGGTATCTTTTACATAGGTTCTGATGTATCTCCATTAAGCCCCTATGGGAGTGTGACGATAGAAAACGGAGGTGATGTTACCATCAATATTGGTGATACCGTGATTATTAAAAATGATTTTGAGGTGAAAATAGGTGGGCAATTACTAATTCATTAAATAGTTTGTATGAATATGAAATATTGTTTTTCTTTTTTCTTGTTATCAGTGTGTTTTGTCCATGTGTATGCTGACACATTTTATCAAAACGGACAAAAATGGACTACTTTCATCAGCGAGTATGACGGATGTGACGGCAATGAGTCATTGATAGAATGTAAACTTTGGGGCGATACTATTATAGATAACGGGGTGTATAGGAAATTAATTTACGGAGATGACCATAGTATTATTCCCATCTGTGAAGTGCAGGGAAAAATATACGCTCGTATTAATAATGAAGATGTTTTACTTTATGACTTTGGCCTTCAAGTAGGCGACTCCATTCGTTTTTATAACTCAGGGAAAGAGAGCGATGATTTTCCGGATGAATATGCAAAAGTAGTCAAGGTAGATACTATCTTACTTACAGATGGACGCAAAGCTAAACGATTTAAATATGATGTGCGCGGAAGTGATATCGAGTTCGTAGGGAGTGAATGGGGAGTTTTGTCTCCAATTATTATGCAGCGGATAACGACTTGTAGCACAATATACGCTTGCTGTTCCTTAGATGGTAAGACTATATATGAATCTTACCCAGGCTTTTGTAACTATATTGATTTTACGGATGATTTACACGTTGGGCATAATGACATAATCAGCCAGATGCTAGACGAGAAACATTTGCATGTTCAAACATCCGACGAAATCTCGCAAGTAAAGATTTATACCATCAACGGGCAATGTGTGATGCAGGCAGCGCAGACGGATATTGATGTTTCCGCCCTGCCGCAGGGAATGTACATCCTCCGTGCCCTGACCGCTGACGGACAACAGCATCAGGCGAAGTTTATCAAGCAATAGGCTTTAGCCGCCTGACAATCCTCTTACCCCGCAACTGAATGCGATATTCGGTTGCGGGGTGTTTTTCCCTTGCTTCAGTGAAAAATGCGGTATTTGCCGCATTTGCGGGGACGAAAATTTGCAAGTCTCAGATATTTGTGCTATCTTTGCACCGTCTTTCAGGAATGAACTATCCATGCCCCAACATCCTGTCCGGAGTATCAGGAACATCCGGAATATCCGGCCCTGTATTGCAGTAGGAAGCAAGTAGAGGTTAAGTAGAGGGCAAGTAGAGGTTTACTCGGGAGATGGGGAGAAATTACGAATTCAGGATTACGAGATGAACGCGGATAGAAGTCTGATAAAACCCCGATTTGCCTCGGGTTTGCCTCCGGTTAGACCCCAATAAAACCACGTAATACCTTTAACCAATCAAAACATACGACAAATGGCACAATTTTTGTAGTGGGATAGGGGTGGACACGGCTCAATACCTTTCAGCCTGCCGGTATATGACACTACAGGAACTACATATCATCAATTTCAAGAACATCCGCGAGGCGGATCTGACGTTCGCAGACAAGCTCAACTGCTTCGTGGGACTCAACGGACAGGGCAAGACGAACCTGCTGGACGCCATCTATTACCTGAGCTTCACCAAGTCGGCTTTCAACACCATCGATTCGCAGAACATCCTACACGATGCCGACTTCGCCATGATTCAAGGCATCTACGCCTTCAACAACGACGTGGTCGCATCGGATGCTGCCCAGCAGCATAAAAGCGACGCGTGCCTCGGCTCTCCCCAAAACAACGATTCCCGTCCTTTTGGGGACCCCATACAGGTGACATGTGCAATCAAGCGCGGACAGAAGAAGCAGTTCCGCTGCGGGAAGAAGGACTATCAGCGCATGCTTGACCATATAGGCCGTATACCGCTTGTTATGGTGTCGCCGGAGGACAACCAGCTGATTGCCGAAGGCAGTGACGAACGCCGGCGGTTCCTGGACGTCATCATCGGCCAGACCGACCGCGCCTATCTGGAGCACCTGAGCCTGTACAACGCGCTGGTCAAGCAACGCAACGCCCTGCTCAAGCAGTATGCCGAATCGTCCGTTATGCCCGAAGACCTGTTCGAGGTGCTGGAGCATCAGATGCTGCCGCACGCGATGTATATCTTCGAGCATCGCCGTGCGTTCGTTGAGGCGTTCGTGCCTGTCTTTGCAGAGCTGTACAAGACCATCGCCGATGTAGAGGAAGAGCCTCGCCTGACCTATCGTTCACAGCTCTTCGACCGCGATCTGGGTGAGGCACTCCAGCGCACACGCTCGCGCGACATTATTTTAGGCTGGACATCGCAGGGCGTACACAAGGACGAACTGGAGATGCAGCTGGGCGACTACCCCTTGCGCCGCGTAGGCAGCCAGGGACAGCAGAAGACGTACCTGATAGCCCTCAAACTGGCACAGGCTTTGTACCTGAGCAGCCAACAGCCAATGGCCAATGGCCAAAAGCCAATCCTCCTGCTGGACGATATATTCGATAAATTAGATGCGGAACGTGTGTCCCGCATCGTAAGCCTTGTCCGGAGTGACCGGTTCGGTCAAATATTCCTGACCGACACCGACCGCCAGCACCTGACGGACATCGTACGCCCCATAGGCGAACTCGGCGATGGCGTAATGCCTTTGGGCTCAAGCAAAGTGTTCTATGTCAGCGGTGGAGATTTCCGTGCCGGATAGGATAATCAGGCGTTCGACAACGTTCCTCAGTTCACGTATGTTACCGGGCCAGCTGCGTTTCTGCAACGCCGCGATAGCCTCTTTTTGGAAGTGCTTGACCGCCCAGCCCTGCTCCTCGCATATCTGCTGCGTGAAGAACTCCACCAGTTCGGGTATATCCTCCTTGCGGTCGTCAAGCGCCGGCACATGGATAGGGATGACGTTCAGGCGGTGGAACAGGTCCTCGCGGAACGTGCCTTTCTCTATTTCACGATGCAGGTCCTTGTTCGTGGCGGCAATGACGCGCACGTTCACTTGTATAGGTTTGTCGCTGCCCACGCGCGTCACTTCGCCTTCCTGCAGTGCACGCAGCACCTTCGTCTGCGCGGCAAGCGACATGTCGCCAATCTCGTCGAGGAACAGCGTGCCTCCGTTCGCCTGCTCAAACTTGCCCGCACGGTCCTTGACTGCGCCGGTGAACGAGCCTTTGGTGTGACCGAACAGTTCGCTCTCGATGAGCTCGGACGGTATGGCTGCACAGTTACAAGTCACGAGCGGCATGTCCGCACGGTGACTCTGCTCGAAGATCATCCGCGCCACCACCTCCTTGCCCGTACCGTTCTCGCCGGTAATCAGCACGCGTGCCTCGGTCGGAGCCACCTTGGCAATCATCTCGCGTACGGACTCAATGGCGGCACTCGTGCCGATCATCTGGTACTTGCTGTTGACCTTCTTTTTCAGTGCCGTAGCCTCGTTACGCAGCGTGGTCGCCTCATGACGCAGCTGCTTGCTGTCGATGCCGTGACGCGTAGTGACCAGCAGACGGTTGAGGTCCAGCGGCTTCTCGAGGAAGTCGTATGCACCCTGCTTGATACACTCGACAGCCGTCTCGATGTTGCCGTGACCGGAAATCATCACTACAGGCACATCCGCGCAGTTGCTGTCCGGCTGCTTGAGTGCTGCAAGCAGTTCCGTACCGTCCATCTGCGGCATCTTGACGTCACTGTAGATAAGATCATAACTACCCGACTGCGCCAACTCTATACCTTGCGCGCCGTTCTCCGCTACGTCAACCTTGTAACCTTCAAACTCAAGGGTCTCCTTGAGGATATTTCTGATTGCTCTTTCGTCGTCAATAACTAAGATTTTTGCCATATTCGCTTTAAAAATGAAGATTTTTCATAAAAAACGCAACAAAGTTACAAAATAATTTTGATATTTGCAAAAATTGTTGTACCTTTGCATTGACTTAAGGCGTGGTGGCAACAATCTATCACCTCGTCATTGCAAAACGTGATATAGTTAACCAAATATTCAATCTTTATTAACCAACAAATCATGAAGAAAATTTTATCTCTTGTTAGTGCGATAGCACTTGCTTTGCCCATCTTTGCGGGCACAGTAACTTTCAAACCCGGTGATTTTGACGGTCAGGGAACAAGTAGCACAGGTAGTGAAGTCACCGCTACCAAAGGTGGCGTTACATTAACTTGCGACAAAGGTTATGGTTCAACATCAGCTCTCCGCTGCTACAAGAATGGTGTGCTTACCATTACATCAGAGACGAAAATATCGACTCTGGATTTTTCGTTCGAAACAGCTAATGGCAAGACCTATACCGGTGATTTGGAAGCACAGATTACTGTTAACGACAAGTCTTGGACTAACACGCTCACGAATCAGGCTCGCTTTACTGAGATTGTTGTGACAATCGAAGGCGAAGGTGTGGAACCTGAGAGAGTTGACACATTCAGCGTTTCGCAAGTCTTGACTCGTTTTGCAGAAGGCAAAAAGGGCGAGTGCTATGTGAAAGGTAAAGTGACGAGCATCATCACCAACAATGTGGAGACCTACGGCAATATCTCGTATTGGCTCGCTGATGTTGACAACCCCACTGATACCGTTCAAGGCTATCGCATGAAAGCAGCCGGTAACCAGAATTATGCTTCTGCTGCTGATGTTGAATTTGTAGAAGGCGATGAGATTCTCGTGTATGCTGCTGGTGTTTCCGAGTATAAAAAGGATGAAAGCACCCCTGCTATCATTGAGTTGAATACAGGCTACTATGTCCGCACGCTTAAAGGGGCTGAAATCGTTAACTTGGACTGGGCTATCGGTAGCGCTTATCTTGCTACAGACGGTTGGTCGCTGGAAATTGCAAAAGCCATCGGCGATGAAAAGAATATTGTTACAATTAACATCAAAAGCAGCAAGAAAGATGCTATAGCAGGTTCATATCAGGTAGCTGCCAGTTCGACGTTGATGCAGAATGGTTCAAAGACTGATATTACTACCGGTCAGATTATACTGAAGTTCAAAGAGATTGGTCCGAACAGCTTGAATATTTATACTGCGCAGGCGACATTCAGCGCAGGTGACAAGGTTTACCGCCTGAAGAACGATGTTGAGTTCTATGCCGCTGACAATGATGGTAACGAGATTGTGCTCACAGGTGACCGTCCATTTAAGCCGACTGAGGGACAGGAGATTACCTGCGCTCAGGCTCAAGAGTATGCGTTCTCGCTTGCTTCGGGGGCTACAGGAGAAATCTCTGTTTCGGTCGTAGGCTATGTGACAAGCGTAGTGGATGCCTCTACGTTCTGGATGGACGACCAGACCGGCTCAAAGAAGACATTTGAGGCATACAAGTTCAAGACCCTTGAACCTGCCGGTAAGGCTATTGCCGAAGGAGCTAAGGTTAAGGTTACGGGATATGTCACCAATTACAACGGTACAACAGCTGAAATCAAAGACGGCGCAGTCGAAATCCTTTCCGGCGGTGAAGAAGTTAAAACGATCAAGGCTACCGTTGCCGAGGCAATCACGGCTGCTGAAACTCTGGCTAACAATGCCGTTACAACCGACCTCTACGAGATTACTGCGTTCATAGCTGACGTGGCTTATGCGTATAGCGCAGATTTTGGCAATATTTCTCTCTGGCTGACTGATACAGAAGGAAGCAACGAACAAGTGTTCCAGGCTTATCGTGCCAAGTGCGATGCTTCGATTGCAGAGCAGCTCGTTGCCGGAACAAAGGTCGTAGTTACAGGTAACCTCAAGAAACAATATGACGCCGAGAAGACGGAAGACGACGGCACGGTTAAACCCGAGCGTACTATTCTGGAAATCGTCAACGGTAAAGTTGTGCTCTACGGCACGGCTGTGGATAACATCAACGCCGACGTACAGGCTGTCAAGTTCATTCAGAACGGACAGATCTATATCCTCCGCAACGGCGTACGCTACAACCTGCAAGGACAAATCGCAGATTAAGGTCTGCGAAAAGCCCAAGAGGTTTTTGTTTTCATAAATGTAATTGCAAAGAGATTGTCGAGAGACAGTCTCTTTGTCGTATTGACATATTTACTGACAAGTTATTCGCATTTTGCCGGCTTGCTGATAATTATTGGTGCTATTTATTTGCAAATGTCAAAAATTAATTGTATATTTGCAGACGCGTTCGGCAAGGCATCGCACGGACTGATCGCTACGCGGTCATTAAAGCTCTGCCTGCCTCCGCTCTCCCCACCGGGTGCACTCCGTTAGCGCTCGCTGGGGACCCTATAATAAAAAATATATTAAATATGAAGCGAATCTATTTTATCCTTTGCATCGCTCTGTTGTTTGCCGCATGCAAGAAAGAAGACCAATCCGCCAAACTCATGGATGAGTATCAGGCACTTGACGACCGCATCTCCGAGGAACTCAAAACTGTTGATGTTCCTGAGGTGGCGGACTCTATCATCGACGCTTATATCGACGAGGCGTTTGCCTTGCAACAGGCTCTTCCCGGCTCTGAGGCCGCGTATGCCATTCTGAAGGAGATCTATTACCTGCTTGACATGGAGCGCAAGCAGCAGGCTTTTGCCATCCTTGACGCCGAGGGGATTGAATCACACGATTTGCAACGCTACTTCGACGCTTTTCAGGCGGAGCAGCTGACCATGGCAGGTATGCCCTATACGGACTTTACCGCGTTCACAAAGGACGGCGAAGCGGTTGCCCTCAGTTCGCTAGTGGACAAGCAGGATTTCCTGCTCGTGGATTTCTGGGCAAGCTGGTGCGGTCCGTGCCGCCGACTGATGCCCGGGCTCAAAGAGCTTGCCGCCAAGTTTGGCGACAAACTGGCTATCGTAAGCGTATCGGTTGACGAGGATGCCGAAGCATGGCAGAAGACCGTCGAAGACCTCGGCCTCACGTGGCTCCAACTGCGTGACACCAACGACGAAGGCTCGAAGACCTACGGCATAACCGCCATACCGCATACCGTACTTATCAATCGTAAGGGAATCATCCTTGCACACAATCCTGAACACGAACAGGTGGCGGCAATCATCAATCAGTAATCACAACAAACAACATATTTCGTTTCCGTGAGCAGTTGTGAGCTCGCGAAACATAAACATTCGTACGTTTATTACAATATGGTAAAAATCACTTTCCCCGACCAGAGCGTTCGGGAGTATCAAGACGGCGTTACCCCGTTACAGGTAGCAGAAAGTATCTCATCCCGTCTGGCACAGGAAATCTTAATCGCCAGCATCAAAGCCAACGGCCAGGAAGATGAGTGGCAGATCATCGAGCTCAATCAGCCAATCTTGGCTGATACATGTATCCGCCTGCACAAGTGGGACGACCCCGAGGCGAAGCACGCCTTCTGGCACACATCCAGCCACCTGATGGCTGAAGCCCTGCAGGAACTCTATCCGGGTATCCAGTTCGGCATAGGTCCGGCTATTGAGAACGGGTTCTATTATGATGTATTGCCTGCCGAAGGACAGGTCATCAAGGAGAGTGACCTGCCCGCCATCGAGGCGAAGATGATGGAGCTCCGCGCCAGAAAGGAGCAGCTCGTGCGCAAGCAGATCAGCAAGGCAGATGCCCTGCGTGACTTCACAGCCAAGGGACAGACATACAAGTGCGAGCTCATCAGCGAACTTGAGGACGGACATATCTCCACCTATACCCAAGGTAACTTCACCGACCTATGCAAGGGACCGCACATCCTCAGCACCGAGCCTATCAAGGCGGTCAAGGTGCTCAGCTGTGCTGCGGCGTACTGGCGCGGCGACGCCTCGCGGCCGATGATGACGCGTATCTACGGCATCTCGTTCCCGAAGAAAGCCATGCTTGACGAGTATCTGGCTCTGTTGGAAGAGGCGAAGAAACGTGACCACCGCAAGATAGGCAAGGAGATGGAGCTCTTCATGTTCTCTGATATGGTAGGCAAGGGTCTGCCTATCTGGCTGCCGAAAGGTACTGCCCTTCGTCTGCGTCTGGAGGATTTCCTCAAGAAGATTCAGAAGCGCTACGGTTACCAGCAGGTCATCACTCCGCATATCGGCGGCAAGCAGCTCTATGTCACCTCAGGTCACTGGGATCATTATGGCAAGGACTCCTTCCAGCCTATCACCACGCCTGAGGAAGGCGAGGTGTATATGCTCAAGCCCATGAACTGCCCGCATCACTGCATGATCTTCAAGAACCAGCCCCGCTCGTACAAGGAGCTGCCGTTCCGCTGTGCCGAGTTCGGTACGGTCTATCGCTACGAACAGTCGGGTGAGCTGCACGGACTGACGCGCGTGCGTTCGTTTACACAGGATGACGCGCATATCTTCTGCCGTCCCGACCAGGTGAAGGACGAGTTCATCCGCGTAATGGAGATCATCGAAATCATCTTCAAGGCGCTGGACTTCCAGAACTTCGAGGCGCAGATCTCGCTCCGCGACCCGAAGAACACCACCAAGTACGTCGGCAGCGACGAGGTGTGGGAGAAAGCCGAGCAGGCAATCATCGAAGCCTGCAAGGAGAAGAACCTGCCTGCACGCGTTGAGTACGGCGAGGCGGCGTTCTACGGTCCGAAGCTCGACTTCATGGTCAAGGACGCTATCGGCAGACGCTGGCAGTTAGGCACCATCCAGGTGGACTACAACCTGCCCGAGCGCTTTGAGTTGGAGTACGTGGGCGAGGACAACCAGAAGCACCGTCCGGTGATGATTCACCGTGCACCGTTCGGCTCGATGGAGCGCTTCGTGGCGGTACTGATTGAGCACACGGCAGGCAAGTTCCCGCTGTGGCTCACGCCCGACCAGTGCATCGTGCTGCCTATATCCGAGAAGTCGAACGACTACGCCCATAAGGTGCAGGAGATTCTTGAGGCACAGGAGGTACGCACCCTGGTGGACGACCGCAACGAGAAGCTCGGCCGTAAGATTCGCGACAACGAGATGAAGCATATCCCGTTCATGCTCGTTGTGGGCGAGAAGGAAGCCGAACAAGGCCTTGTGAGCGTACGTGTGCAGGGTGCTGAGGACAAGGGGCAGATGACCATCCAGGAGTTTGCCGACCTCGTCAAATCCACCGTCGCCAAGCAGATGGCTGCATACTAAATTGGCTACGTCCCGTTTGTGATGACAAAGATTCTGTTTATCTGCCACGGAAACATCTGCCGTTCACCGATGGCGGAGTTCATGCTCAGGCACTTTGTTGCACAGGCGGGACGTACTGCGGAGTTTGAGATAGCATCGGCTGCCGTCTCTGCCGAGGAGATAGGCAACGCCCTCTATCCGCCTGCCAAGCGCAAGCTTCGTGAGAAAGGCATCCCGTTCACTTCGCATGCTGCCAGACAGGTCATCCGTGCCGACTATGATTACTACGACCACATTATCTGCATGGACCGCAGTAACCTGCGTCTGCTCCGTTACCGGATAGGCGACGACGACCAAGGCAAAGTGTCGTTGATGATGAGTTGGATAAATGACCAGATGGTAAATGCCCGTGATGTGGCTGACCCGTGGTACACCGGCGACTTCGAAGCCACCTATAGCGACCTGCTTCAGGGCTGTCAGGCTATTTTGGAACAATTATAAACAAAAACCCGTATTATGAAAAAATCCATACTGACCCTATTGTGTTTAGCGAGCGTGCTTGTCCTTAATGCGGCTACCGAAGGTGCCCTGAATGGCGTGTTCTCTGTCAGTCCGGACAAGCAGGTGGTGTTCTCGCGCGGTAACCTGCAGTATCAGGCCAACAGTTCGTCCTGGCGTTTTGCCGAGCACCAGTATGATTATGTCGGCGGACTGACGGGCGGTAACGTGAGTTACGCGTCCGACCGCTGCAACAACACCCGTATCGACCGCAACTACGACGGCTGGATTGACCTGTTCGGATGGGGCACAGGCGAACAGCCCTGGCGCTCGACCGAGAACCTCGCCGATTACGGCGTGTTTGCCGATTGGGGACGTAACACTATCCTCAACGGCGGTATCCAGAACGACGGCTGGCGTACCCTGGATTGGGAAGAGTGGCTCTATCTGTTCACCCGGCGTCCGAATGCCGAGCAGCTGCGTGGACAAGCCACGGTGGACAAGTCGCACGGCTACGTGCTGCTGCCGGATAACTGGGAACTGCCGAAGAAGCTGGCATTCACGCCCGATGCCAACAGTTGGACAACGAACGCCTACAGTTCGAAACAATGGTCACAGATGGAGAAAGCCGGTGCGGTGTTCCTGCCTGCAGGCGGATTCCGTAGCGGTCAGGAGGTGAGCGTGGTCGGCGTGATGGGTTTCTACTGGTCCTCGTCGCTATACAACGATCTGGCGAGTGGTGACGGCCGTGACATCTTCTTCGGTGAGAAACGCTTCGGTCCGCGTGACCATGAGAAACGTTTCTACGGTCTGTCGGTTCGTCTGGTGCTCGACCTTGGTCAACCCGTAGCGCAATATACGCAGCCCGCGCAGCAAGTAACCTATCAGCAGGTTCAGGAGGTTGTGTACCAGCAACCCGCACAACCCGAGCCCAAACCTGAGGTTAAGCCCCAAGCGAAGCCCGAGCCAAAGCCAGAACCCAAATCGGCACAGAAGCCCGAACCGAAGCCCGAGCCTGTGGTTGCAAGTTCAGGGCGTGTCAATCCTGTGCCCGAAGGCGCTCTGACGGGCATCTACTCCGTCAGTCCGAGCAAGAAGGTGTACTTCTCAAGGGGCAACATGCTCTACAACGAGGACGGCTATGCGGGGTTTGCCAAGTTTGCAGACCACCAATGGGACTTTGTGGGCGATGATACGCAAGGTACGGTGTACTACAACGGCGTCAAGTCCAACAACCACAAGGCTAACCGCGGCTATGGCGGATGGATCGACTTGCACGAGTGGGGAGGCAACATGGGACAGAACTCAGCCAGATATCGGTATTCAACATTCTTCGGCTACAAGGAGTGGGGACACTGGAGCTTTGAGAACGGCGGCTATCCGGAACAAGAGTTGTGGCGTACGCTGACGACCGAGGAGTGGTACTACCTCTTCGAGCAGCGTAAGAACGCCGCCAAGCTGCGCGGTCAGGCTACGGTCAACAACATGCACGGCTACATTCTGCTGCCCGATGCATGGCAGTTGCCGCAGGGGCTGGCATTCAAGCCCCAACCGAACAACTGGTCGACCAACACATACTCTGCCGAGCAATGGGCGCTGATGGAGGCGGCCGGAGCTGTGTTCCTGCCTGCAGCCGGTGTGCGTAACTACAAGGAGATACAGGGCATAGGCGAGATGGGTGCGTACTGGTCGTCGTCGATGTATCAGCAGACGGGCGAGGGCGATGTGGATGCCAAGGGTATCTACTTCACAGCCGACAAAGCCAACGCGAACATGTACGACACCTGGCATCACGGGTTCGCCGTACGTGTGGTGCAGGACATCGACTTCGTCAAACCCAAGAAGAAGAGCGTCTGGGATGACATCACACCCGAGCAACTGGCTAAACTGCCGCCGCTCGAGCCCGAGCAGGAGTGGAAACTCTATGCCGACATCCATACTATTGGCGACATCAATCCCCGCGAGGGTTTCCGACGCATCAAGGTGGACCCGAACTCGTTCGGCGCCTACCTGCGCAGCTTCCCGCTCAAGGATGACTGGAACATCTACTACTACAACGGCGACCCTGTTGAGGATCAGTTAGGCGCGTTCTGCACGCTGGATATAGATATAGGCAACAAGGACCTGCTGCAATGTGCTGACGCCGTGATGTACCTGCGCGCATCGTACCTCTATGCGCAGAAGCGCTACGACGAGATTCACTTCAACTCGCTCGCCGGCAAGCGGATGAACTATACCGATTATGCCAAGGGTGACTACTCGCCGGCTAAGTTCCGCAAGTACCTGGACTATGTCTTTGCCTACGCCAATACCGCCTCGCTGGAGAAGGAGCTGCCACAACGTAAGATTGAGGATGTGCAGATTGGTGACATCTTTGTCGTCAGCGGCAACCCGGGGCACGCGATGATGGTGGTGGATATGGCTGTCGATAAGGACGGCAACCGCGCCCTGCTGTTCGCACAAGGCATGATGCCCGCACAGACCGTGCACGTCGTTACTAACCGCGAGCATGGCGAGGACACACCCTGGTACATGATTGACGAGTACCTGAAGTGGAGCACGCTGTTCGTCTTCCCGAACTACGTCTTCAGCGCCCAATCCGACCTGAAGTACTTCCCGGATAAGTAATATCCGTTCAAGAGAAAGGGAACTCGCATGCGAGTTCCCTTCTTCTTTTGCTTTCCGTATGTCCTGAGTAATCCGTACTCTACAAGCTCCACTCGAAGCCGTCCTTGGTGTCTTTGATCTTGAAGCCCAGATCGGTCAGGGAGTTGCGTATCTTGTCAGATGTGCCCCAGTCCTTATTGCGCTTGGCGTCCAGACGGATGTTCAGCAACAGGTCAATAGCGCCGTTGTAGGCATTCTGCTGACCATTGGCTGTTGGCTGTTGACCATTGGCATCGAGCTGCAGACCGAGGATATCAATGGCGTATAGCTGCCATACTTCGCGGAGCTCCTTGATATCGGCTTCGCTAATCGTAGCCTTGTTGTCGGCCAGACTGTTGATGACCTTTGTCGAGTCAAACAGGTTTGAGATGACAATCGGTGTGTTCAGATCGTCATCCATCGCTTCGGCGCAACGTTCAGGCAGACCGGCAAGAGCCTTGGTGACCTCTTCGGATGTGGCTGCTCCGGCAGTCAGCTTCTGCAAACGCTGGTACGCTTCCTGCATGCGCTGGAAACCTTTCTCGGCTGCCTCAAGTGCCTCTGACGAGAAGTCCACCGTCGAGCGGTAATGTGCCATCAGAATGAAGAACCGTATCGTCATCGGGCTGAACGCCTTTCTTAGCAGCGGATGGTCGCCACTGAAGAACTGCCGCAGGGTGATGAAGTTGTTATAACTCTTGCCCATCTTCTTGCCGGCGATGGTGATCATGTTGTTGTGCAGCCAGTAGTGCACGGTGTCATGCCCGAGAGCTGCGCACGACTGGGCAATCTCCGCCTCGTGGTGAGGGAACATGAGGTCCATGCCTCCGCCGTGGATATCGAACTCCTCGCCCAGGTACTTCGTTCCCATAGCCGAGCACTCCATATGCCAGCCGGGGAACCCTTCGGACTGCAAGGTCTTCTGTTCGCCGTTCTCCGTATAGCGGAACACAGCCGGCCAATGCATGATATGTTCTGGTGCGGCTTTCTTCCACAGCGCAAAGTCGTAGGAGTGACGTTTTTCGTCCTGCCCGTCCAGCTCGCGCGTGTCGGTCACTATATCCTCAAGGTTACGTCCGCTGAGCTTGCCGTAGGGGAAGTCCTGCGCGTAACGCTCTACGTCCATGTACACGCTGCCGTTCGATACGTAGGCGTAACCTTTGTCCAGTATCTTCTGAACGAAGGCAATCTGCTCGATGATATGTCCCGAGGCGTGCGGCTCGATGGATGGCGGCAGCACGTTCAGCGCCTCCATGTCATGGTGGTAGCGGTTCGCGAAAAACTGCACGACCTCCATCGGCTCAAGCTGCTCCAGACGGGCTTTCTTGGCTATCTTGTCCTCGCCCTCGTCAGCATCGTGCTCCAGGTGACCGACATCGGTAATGTTACGCACATAGCGCACCTTGTACCCGAGGCTGGTCAGGTAACGGAAGAGGATATCGAACGTGATAGCAGGGCGCGCATGTCCCAGATGGGCATCGCCATAGACCGTCGGTCCGCAGACGTACATACCCACATGTCCCTCATGCAAGGGACGGAAAGGCTGCTTCGTGCGCGCGAGTGTGTTATATAAGTATAGCATTATAAAATGTTATTCTTTTCGATGTCGAGGAAGTACTTGTAGGTATCCACCTTCAGTTCGCCGCAGGCCATCTCGTCGCATACGATGATACCGTGCTGGTGCATCTGCAGGGCGCTGATGGTCCACATGTGCGATACGGCACCTTCCACGGCGTGCTGCAATGCCCGGGCTTTGTTATGCCCGTTGACGAGGATAAGCACCTCCTTGGCATCCATCACCGTACCTACACCTACAGTCAGAGCGGTCTTCGGCACGAGGTTGATATCGTTGTTAAAGAAGCGCGAGTTGGCGATAATCGTGTCGGTCGTCAGTTCCTTCTTGCGCGTACGCGAAGTGAGCGATGACCCCGGCTCGTTGAAGGCGATATGTCCGTCAGGACCTATGCCGCCGAGGAACAGGTGGATGCCGCCGTAGTTACGTATCTTCGCCTCATAACGCGCGCACTCGGCTTCCAGGTCGGCGGCGTTGCCGTTCAGGATGTTCACGTTCTCCTTGCGGATGTCAATGTGCGAGAAGAAGTTGTTCCACATAAAGCTGTGATAACTCTCGGGATGCTCCTCCGGCAGACCGACATATTCGTCCATGTTGAATGTAACAACATTGCGGAACGACACTTTGCCCTCCTTGTTCAGTTCGATGAGCTTGCGATACATACCTAATGGCGATGAGCCGGTAGGCAGACCGAGCACGAACGGATTGCTCTCTTTCGGAGCAAACTCATTTATACGCTGAGCAACGAAGTTGGCTGCCCATTCCGACATCAGGTCGTAGTTCTTTTCAATTATCAGTCTCATGGTAGTATTGTGTTAAATCAGCCAAGTTGGCTGATGCATTAATCCACTTTCTTCAGCACGACAGCCGTACGCGCCGGCAGATAGAGCTTGAGCCAGCCTTTCTTGTCGCGTGCGTACTCGCGGTCGGGCAGGGTGAAGTGCTCCACTGTATCGTCGGTCTGCTCGAAGCCTGCGAACTTCGGGTCATCGGTGTTCAGTACTACTTGGTACTTGCCCTCGGGAGCAAGGAAACCGTAGTCGGGGAAGGACTTGACGCCGTTCCAGTTGAAGACGAACACATACTCGCCGCGCATATAAGCAACCACCTGGTCACCTTCGCGGTCCCAGAGGTTGATGATAGGTGTCTGCCCGGTGATGCCGGACTTGCGAAGCATATGAATCATCGCCTCGTCGAAGCGGTTGAGGTCGGCGTAGTAGAAGTTCTGGTTGTCCACCAGCGACCACTGGCGGCGTGCATACTGGTAGCTCCAGCCGTTGCCCTGACGCGGGAAGTCAATCCATTCGGGGTGACCGAACTCGTTACCCATGAAGTTCAGGTAACCGCCGTTGATGGTCGATGCGGTTATCAGACGAATCATCTTGTGCAGCGCTATACCGCGGTCCACCATGTAGGTCGAGTGGCCGTGCTCGAAGTGCCAGTACATGTCGGCATCCACCAGGCGGAAGATGATGGTCTTGTCACCCACGAGTGCCTGATCATGGCTCTCGGCGTAGGAGATAGTCTTCTCACTTTGGCGGCGGTTGGTCATCTCGTAGAGGATGTGACCGGCTTTCCAGTCCTCGTCGCGAACCTCCTTGATGTACTTGATCCAGAAGTCAGGA
>JAFSXJ010000105.1 GCA_017444065.1 Paludibacteraceae bacterium
ACAAAAGTGCTCCGTGACGGTCAGCTCCTCATCGAGAAGAATGGCAAGACGTACAATGCTGTAGGAGCAGAGGTGCGATGATAGTTGAACCCTCCGAATTTATGAGAAAGCTATTATTCTCCCTGCTGGCGGCGCTCACCTTTGTTGGCTGCACGCAAACAAAAGAGCAATAACCTTGCCCGCCAAATACAACTCAGCCGTCAAGTCTCACGATCTGGCGGCTTTTTTATGGCTCGTTAGGGGCATTGGTATGGTTGAGTTGGCGGTATTCCTGCGGGGCAATGCCGGTGTTGCGCTTGAAATAATCGCTCAAAAAAGCAGGAGATGAGAAATTGTACCGGTAGGACAATTCGGCAAGTGTCTCGTCTGATTGCAGCAAGTCGAGGCGCAACTGCATGACGGTGTAGATATCAATCGCCTCTTTGGGCGATTTGCCGTAATGGCTCTGCACGATACCGGTAAGGTAGCGTGTCGTGATACAGAGTTTTCCGGCATAAAATCCGACGCTTCGTGAGGTGCGATAGTTCTCAGCCAACAACTGTCGGAAACGGAAGAAGAGTTCGTCCGCGCGGTTCTTGAAGGTGTCCACCTCAATGCCATTACGCCGCAGGATGACTTGATAGAGCGTGTAGAAAGCCCGCAGTTGCATAACGCATATTTGGTACAACTCGCGCGTAGAGCAAAGCCGTATGGCAGGTCGCAGCACACGCACCAGCCCGTCTGCTGCCGACGAAATCTCCGGTGTGTCAAGGATAAAAGTCTTTTTGAGTGCCTGCACGTTCACCCCTTCCAACTGGTTCAGTGCCGCCAGATGGATGAATCGGTTGACCGCCACTATTTCCGCTTCGTAGTCATGCGACCGTTGCTCCACTTTGATTACATCGCCCGGATTGAACAACACCACGCTGCCGATGGTTTCCTCTATCACTTCCAGATTGCAGCGGATGCGTGCCGTGCCCTTGCGCACATGCAGCACAAGAGCGCAATCGATAGCCAAACCCTCATTCGTATATTGCGGCGGTACACCTTCGTACAATGCCACAGGCTGCTCATCGGTTACAAAGGGAGTAAACATGCTTTTTTCTTGTTTTCGGGTGCAAAGATACGCAAAATAATTCAAAAAAACAAATATATTTCCGATTTTCTAAAACTTTTCACTCTTTTTCGTAATAATAGTTTGCGAAAAAAGCAGTAATTTTGCAGCAGATTTCAAAACCTTATAAAACAACAGTAAATATGAGCAAAAAAACAATCGTGGTGGTTGGCGCAGGTCAGGGACTGGGCAACCACGTGGCAGAGAGATTTGCACGGGAGGATTTCCGTGTAGTACTGGTGGCTCGCAGAAGCGACGCGCTGGCTGAGTATAAAAAAGAGTTCGAGGCCAAGGGCTATGAAGTGAGCACTGTGGCTTGCGACGTGACGGAGGCAGAGAGCGTCAAGGCCGCTTTCAGCAAGATTCATGCTGAGGTGGGCACGCCCGATGTGCTGGTCTATAACGTAGGCATTACCACGCCAGATGCGCAACCGCTGGACGAGAACGAAATCCTGCGCCACTTCAAGGCCGATGTCTTAGGAGCCTTCTCGTGCATCAAGGCCGTTGCGACGGATGAGTTCGCCGAGAAACAGGGTGCTATCTTGCTGACGGGCGGTCACGGATGCATCAATCCTTATCCGGGCTACCTCTGTCTGGCCATCGACAAAAGCGCGATACGTGGTCTGACGCTTGCCATGCACAACGATCTGGCTCCGAAAGGTATCTACGTCGGCACAGTAATGGTCGGCGGCTCTATCGTCAAGGGAACCCATTTCGACCCGGCACTCATCGCCGAGAAGTACTGGCAGATGTATCAGGAGCGCAAGGACTGGGAGGTGCGTTACGAATAATGGAAAGAATAGTACGACTGAACGACGGTTATACGATGCCGATGGTGGGTTTCGGCACCTACCAGATGCCACGCCGTATCACACAGCAGTGCGTGGAGCAGGCGTTGGAGACAGGCTACCGGCACATAGACACGGCTCAGTGCTACGGCAACGAACATGAGGTGGGATTGGCGGTCAAAGCGTCGGGACTGAAGCGTGAGGACGTGTTCGTCACCACGAAACTGTGGGGCGCACACGGCTATGGCGACACGATGCGCTCCATTGAGAACTCGCTACGAACGATAGGACTGGACTACATCGACCTCTTCCTGATACACGAGCCGTCGGGCGATTTTATCAGCCAGTATCAGGCGATGGAGGATGCGCGGCAGATGGGGCTGCTGCGCTCCATCGGCGTGGCGAACTTCATGGAGGACAATTATCTTCGCCTTATCAAGAACTGCAAAGTCGTGCCTGCCGTCAACCAGATAGAGACGCATGTCTATCGACAGCAGGCGAAGATGCACCGGTTGCTGGCAGAGCACGGCACATGGCACGAGTCGTGGTCGCCACTGGCCTGCGGACAGAACGGTTTCTTCCATGACCCCGTGCTGAAGCGGATAGCCGAAGTACACGGCAAGAGTATCGCGCAGGTCGGTCTGCGCTGGCTGCTGCAGCAAGGCGTCGATGTCATCCCCAAGACCACCCATCGGGAGCGGATGCAGGAGAACCTCGACCTCTTCGACTTTGAACTGACGACAGAAGAAATGCTGGACATCAAGACGCTCGATACGGGAAGAAGTCAGTTCGGGTGGTGGTAAAAAGACGACGTGACTATGATTCTGTATATCATCATCGTACTGCTGATGGGACTGGTGACGCCCATACAGA
>JAFSXJ010000106.1 GCA_017444065.1 Paludibacteraceae bacterium
GCATACCGAACACAGGCGTTGCCCAGTCCACACGACCGAACTTCGTGCCGGTGACAGCCAGCAGACACTGGATGGATTTCGGATACTTGAGGTCATACGCGACGAAGGCTTCTTTCTCTGCATCCCAAGTCATCTGTTTGCCTTTCCCTATGCCGGCGTACGTGACTGCCGGCGGCATGACGTACATCGTCTCCATTGCCGGACGACGACCGGTGCAACCTGTCAGAATGACGTTTGTGGCGGTACCTTCAACGTTCGTGGCGGTCAGATACACCTTTACGTCTTCACCCTCCGGCATGTTCGGACCGAAGGCGACAGGGTACTTCAGGTCGGCTGCATAGTGATAGTCTTTCGTGCGGATCAGGTCAGTAGCGGCTACCCGCAGGCCTACCAGCACCTTCACCTGCAACTGCGACAACGGAGTCTTCGTCTCGTTGATCTCCACATGGAAAGCAATGCTGTCTGTGCCGTATAACACACTCTCGGTGAGCAACGTGGCGGTCATCTCAGGATTACCTTCCGGATAAACCGAACGGTAGTGCTCGGGTTGGCACGCCGACATTACCAGCGCAGCCAACATTATGTATAAATACTTTTTCATATCGCATTAATTTTAGTATCCGGGATTCTGTACCAGATTGGCATTCTTGTCAAGAGCAGTCTGCGGGATAGGCATCAGTCTGTGGTCCTCAACGAACGGACGCGCCTGCGGCATACGTCCCTCGTCGCGGTTGTTGATGCCGTTCATCACTTCAAGCAGTTTGCCGAAGCGGATGAGGTCGAACAGACGCTGTCCCTCGAGTGCAAGCTCCAGACGGCGCTCATTGAGGATGGAGTTGAGCATCGCTTCCTCGCTGCTTGTCTTGGATGATTCCAGAGCCGGCAGACTGACACGTGCGCGAATCTCATTCGTCAGCGTTGCTGCACTTGCCAGGTCGCCCTTGTGTGCGAGTGCCTCTGCCTTCAGCAACTGGATATCCGCGCCACGGAGCTTGATGATGCTGTTGTATGCCGAGCGGCACTTGTACATGAACGGATAGTTGTTAGCCGGGTAGTAGTTGCTCCATGAGCAGGAGTAATAGACGATGGTCTGATTCTTGCGAATCTGGTCACCCTCCTTGTCGAAGGCGTTAATCAGGTCACGGCTCGGGGTTATCCATTTGGCCCAGGTGAAGTTGGCATCGGGGTCTTCGAGAGGACGTCCGAACATCCAGGTCACCCAACTGCCGCTACCGGTATAATATTGCATCTCAAGGATGCTCTCCACCGAGTTGCGTAGCACAGCGTCGCCTTTCTCTTCGTCATACCCCCAAAGGTCGGCGAAGTTCGGCTCCAGTTGTATTCCGTCGGCGAACACCAGGTCGCAGTACTCGATGACCTTGTCCCAGTTCTTCAGTTCTGCGTAAAGCTTGGCGAGCAATGCGTACGCCACGGTTTTGCTCAATCGTGTTTTGTCGCCCGCATTCAGTGCCGGAGCGTCAGGTATGGCAGTCAGCAAATCCTCCATCACACGCTTGTATGCCGAGTCTTGTGTTACGGGCATAGGGAAGTAGATGGGATAAACCTCTTCGATGTTATCAGCAGTGATATCCGGCGCCTCGGTGAGGTTCAGAGGTATGTTGCCAAACCAATGTGCGAGGTCGAAGATCATCATGCTGCGGAAGATGAGTGCCTCGGCTTTCCACTGCTTGCGCTCGCTCTCCGAGAATGCAGGGTCGGGTACGAGATCGATATTCGTGATAACGACGTTCGCTTTGGCTATGTCCTCAAGATAACGGTCCCAGTCGCGGGCTATATCCGGATTAGAGGCGTCGAGTGCGTTGGTCTCAACGGGCACCACTTCTGCGCCCGTCGTGCCGGCGTAGGCGTTGTCCGTACGCGACTCGCCGAACAGCAGGTAGTCGAGGTACCAGTGCTCCTGGCGGTCACGCATCACGTTGTACAGGTCATTGTACACGGCGTAGATGGCAGCGCGGTCCTTGAACTTGATGCGTACAGAGTCGCCGTCATCCTTGGATATATTCAGTTCCGACTGGTCGGATAGCGGTTCACGATCCAGACTGCAAGCAGCCATCAATGAAAGAGCTGCTATGCTAAGTATATAAATGTACTTTTTCATAATGGTGTTCCTTTCTATTTTAGCAATCGAAACTTAGAATTCAATATTTATTCCCAGTACGAACGAGCGTGTTTGGGGATAGGTTCCGTAGTCCAGTCCCTGCACAGTACCCGAGTTGCCGCTCTGGTTGACTTCGGGGTCCATGCCCAAATACTTGGTCAGTGTGAACAGGTTCTGCGCCGAGAAGTACGGCTGCAGACGTGTCATGCCTATCTTCTTCATCCACTCGCCGGAGAACTCATAACCGATAGTAAGGTCCTTCAAACGGATATAACTGCCGTCCTCCACGAAATAGTCGCTGACACGCATGTCAAATCCTGCCTTCGGGATGCTGGTTTCCATACCCGGTCGACGCCAGCGGTCGAGGATGCGGGTTGACTGGTTCTTGGCATCGTACATGCCTTCCGTCTCAATTCGGCTTGCATTGAAGATGTCGTTGCCGTAGGAGCCTTGCAGCAGGAAACTGATGCTTACACCGTAGAAGTGGAAGTTGTTGGTCATGCCGAATGTGAACTTCGGGTTCGGGTCGCCGATGTACGTGCGGTCGTTGGCGGTAACCTCACCGTCACCGTTCGTGTCCAGATAGATCAGTTCGCCGGTTTCGGGGTCCACACCGCCTGTCTTGTAGCCGAAGAACGAACCGAGTGGCATGCCCGGAGTGTTGCGTACGCAGTACTCGGCAAGCACGTCCGTCACCTTGGCATCGTAATAAACCTGACTGGTAGCAAGTTTCTCAAGGCGGTTCTTGTTATGCGAGATGTTGAATTGCGTATCCCACTTGAAGTTCTTCTTTACGAAATTATGCGATGTGAGGCTGAACTCAACACCCATGTTCGACATCTCACCTTCGTTACGCTGAATGGAGCTCACGGCAGCTGAGCCGGCCGGCAGAGTAACCCACATCAGCCTGTTCGTCGTGTACGTGTAGTACCAGTCGAACGTCAGGCTCAAACGGTTCTTCAGTAGCGTCCAGTCCAGACCTACGTTCGACTGAGTGGTTGTCTCCCATGTCAGGTCGGTATTACGGAGCGAACTCTGGCTGTAAGTAGGGACAGCGTGCTCGTTACCTGTCTTCCACCAGTCCTGACGGTTGATACTGTAGCGCTCAAGGTAGGCGTAGTCGCCTATGCCCGCCTGGTTACCGGTCTGTCCCCAACCACCGCGGAGCTTGAGGTCGTCAATCCAGTCCACATCCTGCATGAACTGCTCACCGGATATACGCCAGGCGGCACTTACCGACGGAAAGAATCCCCAGCGGTGCTTGGGCGCGAGCTTGCTCGAACCGTCGGCACGGAAGTTGGCGGAGATGAGGTAACGGCTGTCATAATTATAACTTACACGCGCAAAAGCCGACATGATAGCCCAGGCAGAAGCGGTGGTGCGCGTGCTGCCCGGGTCAATCTTGTTGGCGGCATTCAGGGTCTCGATGGTACCGTCGGCGTAATGACTACCGTAGATGCCCGCCCAGGTGTACATCGAGTTGGTGTACGACGAACCCAGCATGATGTCCAGATTGTGCTTGTCAAACTGACCGTTGTAGTTCAGCACGTTGTCCCAGATGGTCACCTGGTCGAAGCTGCGGGTGTCCTGTCCCTCACCGTACTGCGTACGTCCCCATGAGGTCTTCTCCGGGTCGAGGAACGAGGTGTAGTTGATGATGCGCAGGTCTTCCGTGAACGTCGTCGTGAACTTCAGCGAATGAACGAAGTTGTCTGCACGCTGGAACTTCTTCGTGTCATACAGGGTGATGATGCCTTTTCCGCTGGCGAGCAGACGATGTTGCAGCGTGTGCTGGTTCTTGTAGCGCTCGATGTTCTCCAGAGGGTGGGTGATATTGCTCACGCCGTAGAAGTTCGTGTAGTAATAGTTCGGGTTGTCCACATCATAGATGGGTGCGTAGCTCGGAGTGTTGACTACCGATAGTACCAGACCACCGCGGTTGGCACCCGTACCGGAACTGATGCCGCCCTGATTGTCACTGTAGGCGTAGGCGACGTTTGCACCGATGTTCAGCCACTTGGTCACATCCACGTCAAGCGCAGTGCGGAAATTGTAACGGCTGTACTTGGTCGTGTTCACTATGCCTACTTCGTTGGTGTAACCGCCCGACAGGAAGTAGTTCACTTTGTCAGTGCTGCCGCTGACATTGAGCTGGTAGTTCTGCGTCGAGCCGGTATGATAGATCTCATCAAACCAGTTCGTCTGGTCGGTCAGACCGTCTGGCAGCACAACATTCGAGCCGAGGTCCTGCAGATACTCTTTGTATTGAGCGAAGTTCAGGCTCTCCATACGTTTGGCGACCTGTGTCCAGCCGCCGTACATCGAAAAACCGACTTTCACCTTCTCCGAGCGAGCATGACCGGCTTTGGTGGTGATCATGATCACGCCGTTGGCTGCGCGGCTTCCGTAGATGGCTGCCGACGAGGCGTCCTTCAGTATTTGCATGCTCTCAATGTCGTTCGGAGCGAGGAAATCGATGTCCGTCATCGGCACTCCATCGACTACGTACAACGGGTCGTTGCTCGCGTTCATAGATGTTGTACCGCGTACGCGCACGACCATGCCTGTACCCGGCTGACCGTTTGGCTTGACCACCGTTACACCTGCAGCCTTACCCTGCATCGCTTGGGCGGCGGAGGTGATAGGCAGTTTCTCCAGATTCTCGGTATCCACCGACGAGATTGCTGTTGTCACATCGCGTTTCTTCTGCGTACCGTAGCCGATGACCACCACCTCATCCAGCACTTCGGTGTCGTCATGCAGTTGTACGCGTACCGACGTCTTGCCGGCAAGCTCCACAGTGGCGGTCTTCATGCCGACGTAACTTACTACCAACGTCACATTCGCGTTGGTAACATCCAGTGTGAACTGTCCGTCAAAATCCGTCACAGTTCCGTTAGTGGTGCCCTGTTCGAGGACACTGGCACCGATGACCGGTTCGTTGTTGGAGTCGAACACGGTGCCGCTCACTGTCACTGCTGCCGAAAGAGGCAACGATAACAGGAATAACAAAGCAGTCGTAAATAGTTTGTGCTTCATTGCTTTATCGGATTGGTTAATATGTTGCAGAGTGTGTGTTTCCATGAATACTGAGTGACTCAAATTTTTTGCAAAGTTACGAAATGTTTCGCACGTATGCAAGGGCAGAGGCGCGTCATATACCTGCAAAGTGGATGGTGTTTTGTCACAATCCGCAATAATTCTGCTTATTATCTCAAAAGGATAAGGCGTAAAAAGTGGTAAAAAAGTGATAAGCCTACTTTGCAAATTTAAGCACCAAATGCCGGTATTTGCATCTTTTGGGAGAAAAGTCTTGCATCTGTCGGTAAAATTTTGTACCTTTGCGCCCATAACCTGTAAATACTCTTACACATGACTGCGCGTTTGCCCTTTTTGAACTTGGTTCTGTTCGTTGTTATCCTTTCTCCCGCACGATTGCGTGCTGCTGAACCGCTCATGGATTTTGATAGTCGTACCGACTCGCTCATAACCGTGTATGACGCTCTGGTCAGTCAGGCGTCGGAGTATATTTCTCTTCGACAGGCGGCAATCGACTCCCTGAAATCCCAACCCGCCTCTCCGGCAAACAACTTGCGTCTGGCTGAACTGTATGTCCCCTATCAGAGCGACTCCGCGTTGCATTATTACAGCCTTGCTATCATTGCGGGCGATGAGCAGCTTGCCGTGCTGGCTGCTATCCGCCGCATACGCCTGCTGGCGTCCATCGGTAATTATGACGCCGCCTTCCGCGAACACCGGAAGTTGGGCGTTGTGCCCGATCAGTACACGATTGCCTATTGCGATGCTATGTACCGACTATACAACGAGGCTGCGATGTCGGCCAAGCTCCAACCGTACGGTGACACCTATCAGGCGGAAGCCAATGCGTATGCCGATACGCTCATCACGTTCTGTGAGGCACTTGGCTTGAGGCCGTTGGAGTACTTGCGCCAATGTATCACACGTGCCAACAGCCGAAGGGACTATATGTCGGCTCTTGCCTATACCGACGAAGCCATGCAGAACCTTACGCCTGAGCAGCATGAGTATGCCATCTTTGCCTTTGAACGGGCAATCATCTACCGCGAGATGGGTGATATTCAAGGGTCCTACCAGTGGCTGCTGCGTTCCGCCATCACTGACGTCAGGTGTGGGATAACGGACAATGGCTCATCGTGGATGATTGCTGTGGAGGCGTACAACCGCGGGGATATTGACCGTGCATATCGGTATATCAACTACTCCGTGGGCAATGCCAACACTTTCAACGCCAATCCCCGCTACCAGCAGATTGCTCCCTTGGCGCTCATGATTGGTCGTACGTATGAGGATGCACAGCAGAGGTTCAACTTCCGATTATGGGCAGCGGTCATCGGACTCGTCGGAGTAATCCTGGCTATTATTGTCGCGGTTATCGTGGTGCATAAGCGCAACAAGGAGTTGCGTGATCTCAACAGGCAACTGCGTGTGCTGAACGGACGCCTCGAAGAGAGCAATATGGTCAAGGAGCAGTATATATGCCGTTACCTCGAGGTGTATAGCGACATGATTGACCGTATGGCACGCATGGCACGTAAGACAGAGAAAGACCCTGACGCCTTCCTCCGCAAAGAGATGGGAGCGTTCTATCTGGATTTCGACCGCACGTTCCTTACGCTCTATCCCACGTTCGTCAACGACTTCAACGCTCTGCTACGTCCCGAGGCGCGCATTCTGCCCAAGCAAGGGGATATTCTTACCACCGAACTGCGAATCTTTGCCTTGGTGCGTCTCGGCATCGACGCCAGTGCGAAGATCGCCCGTCTGCTGCGGTATGCGCCCAACACCATTTACAACTACCGCGCGCAGATACGCAATGCTGCCCTCTCGGGGAAGGAGGACTTCGAGCGTCAGGTGCGCCGCATAGGGCGAAATGTAGCGTCAGGCATCATGACTTGCATAGCGTTGTTGTTTGCTGTTGTACTCCCGTCGTGCGGAGGTGCCCTTGATAAGCCGCAGAAGACCAAGTTAATCAACTTGCAGCAGGGGTGTTACACTTCAAGCGATACGGCGTACGTGCTCGTCTTTCCTGAAGGGCAGCACGACGGACAGTACGTGTCGCTGATGCACTTGGGTGAGTCAGGTATGGAAACGCTCGTGCCGGAATTGCTTGCCGAATATAATGATAGCACCGGCAAGGCGGTACTCTATGCCGGCGAAGAAACCATCAGCCTGCTTACCAACGGCAAGGACTCCGTATGGCTCTACAATGATGCAGATACGATTCCATTCGTTCACAAAGCAGAGGTCGACTATGCACCGCTGAGCCTGACAGGGCAGTGGAAACTGTCATACCCCGTGAACGAATACATGTCTATCCGCATCCTTGATGCCGTTATCACCGACGACCTGCATTGCGATATTACGTTCAACATCCCCGACTCGGCGCAGCTTGTAGCGATGATTGAGGCTGTTGGAACGATGGAGGATTCCGAGGACATCAGTGCGATGCTGCCTGAAGGTGTGACTCTCAGTCAGTTGCTTGAATCGCTACCTGAAGGGATGACAGGAACAATATGGTATAGTGCGTACGCGGGCATGGGCGCGTTTGTGCCCGAGCAGGATAATAGTGAACCCGACGCCGCACTGCTCTTCACCACACCCAACGGCAAAACAATCCGCCTGACAGTCTCCGGGGAGAACCTCGACATGACCAGAATAAAATGACAAATTGAAAAAAATACACTATTTTGACAAATAATTCAAAATAGATTTGCTTTTTTGAAAAAAAAATCGTATCTTTGTGGTCGCGTTCGGCAAACTGCCGAAATAATTCGTGTGCACATACGAAAATCTATCATACATGGACAGCTACATTAACATCAAGGTTCGCGTCTGGAGACAGGCTGGACCGAAAGCAAAAGGTTACTTTGAGACCTACGAACTCAACCACATCTTCCAAGGAGCATCGTTCCTTGAGATGATGGACATCCTGAACGAAAAACTCATCAGCGAGCACAAGGATCCCATCGCGTTCGATCACGACTGCCGCGAGGGCATCTGTGGCATGTGCTCGATGTACGTCAACGGCCATCCTCACGGTCCCGACAGCGCTATCACCACCTGCCAGCTTCACATGCGTAAGTTCAACGACGGCGACACGATCACCGTTGAGCCCTGGCGCAGCCACGCGTTCCCTGTTATCAAGGACCTGATGGTTGACCGCAAGGCGTACGACAAGATTATGGCTGCCGGAGGATTCATCAGCGTGAACACCGGCGGTGTGCCCGACGCCAACGCTATACCTATCCCCAAGCCCGATGCTGACGAGGCGATGGACGCTGCCAGCTGTATCGGTTGCGGCGCCTGCGCTGCTGCTTGCAAGAACGGCTCCGCTATGCTCTTCGTTGCAGCCAAGGTCAGCCAGCTCGCACTGCTCCCGCAAGGCAAGATAGAAGCGAAAGCACGTGCTAAAGCGATGGTGGCGAAGATGGACGAGCTCGGATTCGGTAACTGTACGAACACAGGCGCATGTGCTGCCGAGTGCCCCAAGCAGGTCAGCCTCGCGAACATCGCCCGACTCAACCGTGAGTTCCTCTGCGCCAAGTTCAGCGACTAAAAACATTCAACCCGCATGAAAAAGTTACTATTGTTACTGCCAATGTTGGCAGCTCTTCTTTGTGGCTGTAATGTGCCTTCCGTTGAGCCCAAACCTGATGACGGCTCCGGCAATGACAAGACCGAGAAACATGCCATCCGGTCGTTCGAGTTGACCGATGCCGAGCAACAGATGAACGTGCAGACGAACACGTTCGCACTGAACATGCTCCGGCAGATTGTCGGCAGCGAGGATTTGGCGCAGACGCCTAACATCTGTTTCTCACCCGTCTCGGCTAACATGGCGCTGGGTATATTGCTCGGCGGAGCGGACGGACAGACACGCGCACAGATGCAGACCGTTCTGGGCTTTGCCGACGCTACGGAGCCGCAGGTCAACGACTACTACCACAAGCTAGTGGAGGCGCTGCCGTACCTCGACTCAACAACTGTCGTAAAGATTGCCAACGCCCTGTGGCTCAAGCAGACGTTCCCCATCAAGGATGCATATCGGAGTCAGACCCAGGCCACGTTCAACGCCACGATCGACAATGTGCGCACCTTCGTCGACGATGCCGTCATCGACATGATCAACCAGTGGGCGGCCGACAACACCAACAACCTCATCCGGAAGGTCATTGACCGGAGTATGGTCAGCGACAACCTGATGATGGTTTTTGCCAACGCGCTGTACTTCAAAGGTATTTGGGATGCAAAGTTCGAGAAGAGTAGCACCCGCCAAGAGAACTTCACTACCGCAGCCGGCAAGACTGAGAAGAAGGAGATGATGACCAAGTTCTTCTCCAACGCCCGATACACGGAGACCGAGGTCGCACAGGTGCTTGAGCTCGCCTACGAGGGCGACAAGTACTGTATGGATATCCTGCTACCCAAGTCCGGCAAGCAACCTGCAGATATACTGGATGACCTGACGCCGGAGCGTTGGGCTGAGATTGAAAAAAATGTCCGCTGGGGTTCGTACGATGTGGACGTCTGGCTGCCGAAGTTCAAATACACCTACGAACGCTCGCTCATACGCGACCTGCAGACTTTGGGTATTCAGGCTGCGTTCACGCCGATGGCGGACTTCTCCAGACTGAGCGAGGTAGATACATATCTGGGTTTCCTGAAGCAGGTTTGCTATATTGCAGTGGATGAGCAGGGCACAGAAGCCGCAGCCGTGACGATAGGTGGTAATTATACCACCTCTGTCGGGCCGGAGCCTCAGCCGAAAATCTTCCACGCAACGCACCCGTTCGTGTACATCATTCGTGAACGCCAGTACGGAACGATCTTGTTCTGTGGCGTAGTGGGTGACCCGAGTTAAAGCGTAAGCCTGTTTGCATCTAAATAGAGCGCCGTAAGCGCTCTATTTTTTTTTGATGGGAGCCTTACCGAACGCGTCAAAGACGCTTCGAGGCGTCGTAAGAATGGGATCTTCCGAGTAAAGTACGGCTTCCCCCCGGCTTAACTCCGGCTTGCCTATGGCAAGATGCCGAGTACACTCCAAAATCACGGGATATATACTACGTATATATAGGGTGCTGTAGGATACGGGAATGGCTCGGGAATGGATGACCTATGGCTCAGCTTCGTGTGCAAATCGCTGCAGAGTTCCTATTTCAAGAACTGCAATTCTACGCGGCGGTTCTGCTGTCCGTTAGAGTGAGCAGAGGTACTCGAGTGCCTCGCGGAACTGGTCGGGTGGGATTGATTGTCCGATGACCGGTTGACCGATATCCCGGAGCAAGGTGCACGTGATAGCGCCTTGCTCTCTGTTTTTCTTGTCGTGCTGCATGAGTTGCAGCAGTTGTTCATAGTCGTTGCAGGTGACAGGTGCCGCGCCGTAGTTCTCCAGCATGAACCGGCTGAGGGTGCTGACAACCTCGGTAGTCAGACCGCAGAGGGTGTGAGAGAGGTAAGCCTCCGCTACCATGCCGTACATCACGCAGTACCCGTGAAGACATTTACCATTTACCATTTGGCTGTGCTTCGTCAAGCACAGGGCTTCTATGGCGTGACCGACGGTGTGCCCGAGGTTGAGTATCTGGCGCAGGCCTTTGTCACGCGGGTCTTGCTCAACCACTGACTGCTTGAATGCGACAGATTGCCTGATCAGTTCGCCAAACGCCACAGACGAGACCTCGCGCAGGTCGTAGTCAAGCAGTTCGGCGAAAGCCTCTCTGCCTTGCAGGATGGCGTGCTTGAGCATCTCGGCATAACCGGACAGCAGCTGGTCGGCAGGCAGCGTTGCGAGGAAACGGGCATCAATAATCGTTTCTACGGGTTCGGCAAACACGCCGATGGCATTCTTTATAAGACCGCTGTCGCTGACGGATGACGGGCTGTAGTCAATACCCGTCTTGCCGCCTGTAGCGGCATCAACCATCGCCAGCAGCGTGGTGGGGATATTCATGTACGACATGCCGCGCATGTACGTCGATGCCGCAAATCCGCCCATGTCTGTGATTACGCCGCCGCCGAGGTTGATCAGAAGGCTGCTGCGTGTCGCCTGTTGCGCGAAAAGAAAATCCCAGATGCGTTGCACCGAAGTGATGTTCTTGTGCTCCTCGCCTGCCGGCAGGATAAGGGTTGGGAGGTCAGCCAAACGTGCCTGACAATTCAACAGGGAAGATAAAACGGGCAGGCAGCACGTGGCTACCTGCTCGTCTGTTAGAAGGAATGCCCGGTCGTATGTATTCAGGTCAAGCATTCGCTCTGATTAAGCATTGTCGCGCATGAGTTTGCCGAAGTCTTCGTAGGAGATAGCTTTCTCCTCAATCTTGGCAACGGTGCGCAGGTGGTCGTATATCTTGTTTTCAGCCACACGCTCCACGATGCCGCGGAGTTGGTTCTCATCCTTGAGGATGTTCTCGGCGAACGAGTTCAGATACTGCTCCTCGACATGCATCATACCGTACTGCAGGAACTGCATGCGGGCTACCTCGCGGGCGTATGCGTTGATGTCGTCTTTCTCGACCTTGACGTCGTACTCTTTCATCAACTGGTCTTTGGCAAGTTGCCAACGCAGTTGCTTGAGCATCTCGGGGAAGTCGCGGTCAAGGTCTTCAGGTTTCATGTCTTTGTTCGTGGCAGCCACCCAGCGCTTGAGGAATGCCTCGGGTAGAGCGAACTCACCGGCTTTCTTCAGGATAGCGGCTTTGGCGTCGAGCCCGAACTTGTACTTTGCGTCTTCCGCCATGTTCGCTTCAATCTCCGCCTGCACCTTCGTGCGGAACTCGGCTTCATCCTTCACGTTGTTCTCGCCATAGACCTTGGCGAACAACTCGCCGTCAATCTTCGCTGCCTGGTGACGCGTGATAGAAGTGATGGTCAGTGTGAAATCGCTGTTGAGTTCTTTCACGTCGTCCTTCTTCAGGTCAAGCAGTGAGGCAACTTCGGTCTCGTTCTGGAAAGCCTTCATCGGGTTGAAGGTTATGACGTCGTTCTTCTTGGCGCCGTTGAAGAGTTTTGCCTGCTTCTTGTCCGCCATATATTGCGGATTGAGGATGGCGTTTTCTTTGACTATGCCGCCTTCCTTCTGTTCGGTCAGCGTACCGCGAAGCACATCGCCGTCCTTGAAGTCCTCGACATCCACATACTCGCCGAAACGCTCAGCGTAGGAGTTGACCTGGTTGTCCACCATCTTCTTATCGACGGTAATCGTGTATTGCGTGAGTTTGTTCTTGCCGGTCAGCTTTGCATCGAACTCAGCGGGTACCGCTATATCGAAAGCAAAGGTGAACTCGGTATCGTTGTCAAGATCCATGTTCGGCGTCAGTTCGTCGTTGGGCATCGGGTCGCCGAGAATATGCAGCTTCTGCTCTTCGATGTACTTGGTCAGCTGCTCGGCAATCTGGTTGTTCAGCACGTCTGCGAGCACGCTCTTGCCGTACATCTTCTTAATCAGGCCGATGGGCACCATACCTTTGCGGAAACCCGGGATGTCGGCTTTCTGACGCAGCTGGCGCAGTTGTTTGGTTACTGCCTCCTCGTAATCAGCCGGAGTAAGGGTCAGCGTGACTACAGAGGTCAGGTCTTTGAATTCAGTGTGATTGATTTGCATAATATTCTGTTGTTTTGTATTTGCACATGTATAGTTTTGCGCAGCGGAAACCCGTCGGCGCATAAAAAGCAAGCAAAGATACTAAAATAATCCCACATTTGCAAATTTTTTTCAATAATTGCAAGTTTTTATGCTTTTTTTCAATCGTTTTGACGGAGACAGTTGCAAATGTCAAATAATTTTCGTATATTTGCACCCTGAAGATATTTGTACCCTTAAGACGTGAGCCACATTGCAATGACCGAACTACAGACCTATATCGAACAAACCATTCTGCCCCGGTACGATGCTTTTGACGGCGGTCACCGTCGCGACCACGCTGAGTCAGTCATCCGCGAGAGCCTTGCTCTTGCGCGCGAGTACCATGCTGACGAACGTATGGCGTACGTCATTGCTGCGTACCACGATCTTGGGTTATGTTATGACCGCGAGACCCACCACATACGCTCCGGCGAGATTCTGCTTGCCGACCGGACTCTCCGCAGGTGGTTCACCGATGAGCAGCTGCTCACGATGCGTGACGCCATCGAGGACCATCGTGCCAGCGGCAAGAACCCGCCGCGAACCCTCTACGGCGCTATCGTGGCTGAGGCTGACAGGCAGATTGACCCGAAGGACATTGTACGCCGGACGATGGCATATAGCCGGAAGCTCTATCCTGACGGCGATTTTGAGACGCTTTACCGCCGCAGCCTTGAGCACCTCAGGGAGAAATATGCCGAGGGCGGCTACTTGCACCTGTGGCTGAACAGCCCTCGCAACGTGCAGGGGCTCGCCGCGTTGAGAGAACTGATTGACGACAAGGAAAGACTTCGCGCCTTGTGCCGCGAGTGGTACGAACTAAACGGTAACTGAACATATGGAAACGAAAGCACATCTCACAGACGAACTCACTGAGCGTGAACGCTTGCACCGCTCGCTTGCGTTCGAGGCGGCTGCCGATGGTATTGTCCTTCTGCATAACAACGGTTGTCTGCCGTTGCAGCCCTGCCCTATAGCCTTGTACGGTGCAGGCGCTGAATACACCATCAAGGGCGGCACAGGCAGCGGTGAGGTCAACGTACGGCATACCGTCACTATTCGCGAGGGGCTGGAGCGTGCAGGGTTTGCGACCGTCACCGAGGCTTGGCTGCGTAGGTACGACCAACAGTGGCGACAGGGCAAGCAGGCGTTCCTCAAGGCTGTCAAGCGAAAGCTTTGGTGGCCAAGCGCCAAGGTCATCAACGATATGATGAGTGCCGAGTACCGTTTCCCGTCGGGAGACCGGCTGACCGAGCAAGAGGTGGCTGATTGCGGTGCGGATACATGTGTCTATGTGTTGTCACGTCAGTCAGGCGAGGGGCACGATCTGCAGGACGTCCCCGGCAGTTTCCGTATGGACGACACCGAGCAGCACAACATTCGCCTGTGTGCGGCACGCTTCAAGCGGTTCGTGCTCGTCATCAACACCGGCTGCCCCATTGACCTGTCGCCGCTGGATGAGATGAGCGGTATTGACGCTGTTGTGTATATGGGGCAGTTAGGCATGGAGGGCGGTAATGCGCTGGCACCGGTGCTGACCGGGCAGCGCACACCTTGCGGAAGGCTCGCTGTAAGCTGGCCGGCGCGATATAGCGATGTGCCTTTCGGCGACGAGTTCGGGCGCGACGCCGTTCGTGCCGAGTACAAGGAAGGCATATATGTCGGCTACCGGTACTACGACAGTTTCGCTGTTGCGCCCCGTTACCCGTTCGGCTTCGGATTGAGTTACACCTCGTTCGACCTTTCGCCTCACACTCCGACCCTGACGGGCGAGAGTGTGGCAGGCTTCGTACAGGTCACGAACAGCGGAAGCAACTACGCCGGTCGGGAGGTGGTGCAGGTGTACGTCAGCCTGAGCAGTGACGACTGCGAGTACCAGCGGCTCGTGGCGTTCGCCAAGACCGGAACACTCGCACCCGGACAAACGCAGACCGTCAAGTGGGCGTTCCCGCTATCCGCCTTGGCGCAGTACGACCCGACCGCAGCCGCCACGGTGATACCCGCAGGCAGGCACCTCATACGTGTAGGCACCAGTTCTCGCAACACGCAGCCCCTGGCGGTACTCAGGGTTGACCGGACAATCGTCCTCAGCAGGCACAGACACCTGTGCGCAGCAGCACGGCAAGTGGCTGAACTCACGCACCCCAACAGGTTCGACATACCTGACTCACTACCCGAACTGACGGTGGATGACAGCGCATGCACCACACGCGTCATCGATTATACGCCTCAGCCGCTCAACCCCTCACCACGTGTGCAACAGGCGTTGAGCCGACTCCTCCCTGAGGATGAGTTGCTCCTCTGCACAGGCACAGGTATGTCTGGCGAGAACAGAGGTTTTCGCACACCCGGGGCAGTAGGGCACACCACAACCGCGTTCATTGAGCGGGGCATACCTAACATCGAGCTCTGCGACGGGCCGGCGGGCGTAAGGCTCGAGCGACGGGCGGTCAGGTATGCCGATGGGCAGATACGCGCGGTAGATATGTCGCTCTCCGTCTATGAGCTGCTGCCGCGGTGGCTGCTGCGATGGTTCATCCTGGGCGACCCCGACAAAGGGCAGATGCTCTATCAGTTCGTTACAGGTTTTCCTATCGAGGCTATGGTGGCGCAGACGTGGGATATCAGCCTCGCTCAGCGTATAGGGCAGGCGGTCAGCCGCGAGATGAACGAGTATGGCGTCAGGGTGTGGCTCGCACCTGCTATGAACATCGTGCGTAACCCGCTCTGCGGACGCAACTACGAGTACTACAGCGAGGACCCTCTGCTCACCGGACTCATGGCGGCAGCTGTCACGCAGGGCGTGCAACAGGCACACGGGACCATTGCCACACTCAAGCACTTCTGCGCGAACAACCAGGAAAAGCACCGGTTCGTTGTCTCCTCCGAGGTGGATGAACGCGTGCTGCGGGAGATCTACTGGCGAGGGTTCGAACTGGCTATACGGCTGGCGCAGCCGAGGGCGGTGATGACCGCCTATAACCGCTTGAACGGCACGTACTGCTCGAACAACAGCGAGCTCTGCACCGACCTGTTACGATGCGAGTGGCTGTTCGACGGACTGGTGATGACCGATTGGTTCGCCACCGACCAGGGGCGTGCCGACAACACGCAAGCACTGAACGCCGGAGTCGATCTCATCATGCCCGGAGCAAAGAAGGTCACCAAGTCACTCACCCGCGCGTTCCGACAAGGACAACTGCCACACGACATTGTTCATCGCGCCGCTACACGCGTGCTCGAAGCAGTACTGGCAGATGAGTGATATAACAAGCGAACCCCATATCAGGGGTGCGCTCTCCCCACCGCAGGAGAAATAAAGGTTAATATGTCAAAGAACGCTGCTGCCTGATTGTCACCCGCGACAGCGTTGCGGGATAGAAGTGCTTCTATTATATAGTCATTTTGATACAACCTTCAAGTGCTCAATTGTGCGCCTAATGGACTTACTGACAGCCGATTGAGAAATTTTCAACTTGTCAAAAATTTCGCCCCTTCTGAGCCCTTGACAGTAGAGCCAGAGAATCTTACGACTTAGTATCGGCTTGGGTCCGCCTTGACCCCGAGTAAGATGGCCGTTTCTTCGTGTTGGTTGGAAAATTAGCAGACAAAAAAAGTTGGCTGGGTGGTTGGTTGGCTAAAGGCTTCGCGCGTATATTTAACCACCCAACCAACTTTTTTCATTTTTTATTTTCTTTTTGGTTCTTTTTCTTTGCTTTTTTTCTTTTGCCGCCCAAGTCTCTATGTCGGAGCGACGCTCCCCGCTGCTCCTTCGTTTGAATTGCCAAGTCAAGGCAATTCTCCAGGTCGGCGACTCGGCAAGAGTTAGCTGACGAAGGCGACGGTGCTGACATGGCTGCTGTCACGAACCGGCATACTATCTCATGCAGTACCGCAGGCAATTATGCCTGCGAAAGGGAAAACGTATATGCCTGCGAAAGGGACGCTATGGCTATTGCGAGTTTTTAGCCGTTGTCTAAGATATAAACATCGAGAGCAGCCAGAGTACCGCGACAAAATGGATGCAAAACACAAATTTCTCAACAAAAATTTGCAAATATCAAATATTTATATTATCTTTGTATGCGTGAAGAAATATGAGACAGAATTGTTTTTAATTGTGGGTAATTGATGACCGCTTATTGAAGATTCTTATGTACCGATTGACTGACATAACGCCTTCGCGGCAGGGTTCGCCAGAGCTGGTTCTGGCGGAGCATCTGCATGCGGGATTCCCGTCGCCTGCGGCGGATTATACCGAGCGTATAGACATAACCCGTGAGCTCATACGTCATCCGGAAACGACGTTCTACGCGCGTATCGAAGGTGACAGTATGCGCGATGCGGGAATCTTTAGCGGCGACATCGTGGTTATCGACCGAAGCCTGCAAGCGGCCGACGGCGATTATGTGGCAGCGTACATCGACGGCGAATTCACCGTCAAAGAGTTTCGCTCCGACCGTGCGCACAACTGCGCGTGGCTCGTTCCGCACAACGACGCCTATCAACCCATCCGTGTGGATGAACAGAACGCGTTCATCATCTGGGGTGTGATTACCCATGCGATTCACTCAATAATTGACATTTAAAAAATAATGTTTGCCCTGTGTGACTGCAATAACTTCTTCGTCTCCTGCGAGCGTGTGTTCCGTCCCGACCTGCGCAGCCGTCCGGTGGTTGTGCTGTCGGGCAACGACGGCTGTGTGGTGTCTCGCAGCAACGAGGTGAAGCGTCTGGGCATACCGATGGGCGTACCGTTCTATCAGATCAAGGCCGAGGTGGAGCAATACGGCATCGTGGCTTTCTCCTCCAACTTTGCCCTGTATGGCGACCTCTCCTCGCGCATCATGCGTATGCTGTCGCGGTACACGCCTGAACTGCAACAGTACTCCATCGACGAGGCGTTCCTTGACCTGTCGCACATGCCGGATACAGCGTCTATGGTCGCCCTGTGCCGTCGTTTGCGCTCGGCGATTGACCGTGGCATAGGTGTACCCGTCTCGTTCGGTATCGCTCCGACTAAGACGCTCTGTAAAGTTGCCACCGATTATGCGAAGCACTTTGCGGGCTACCACGGCGTCTGTGCGATGGAGACCGACGCCCAACGTCGCAAAGCATTGGCTGACTATCCGGTAGAGGATGTATGGGGCATCGGCCGCCGCTCGGTTGGCAAGCTCCAGTCCGCCGGCATAACAACGGCTCTTGCTCTGGCGGAGCATTCCGAGGCGTTCGTCCGCAACCTGCTTCACCAGCCGGGCGTACTGACGTGGCGCGAGCTCAACGGCGAGCCGTGCATCACGGACACCGACCACCCCGAGAAGCAGTCCATCATGTGCTCGCGGACGTTCGCGCATCCCGTGACCGACCGCACACAACTCGAGCAGGCGCTTGCGGCGTTCTGCGACAACGTTGCTGCCAAACTCCGCCGTCAGCACTCCGTATGCCGGCAGATGATAGTTTTTGCCCACACGTCGCGGTTCAATGCCGATGCCCAGCAGCCCATGCGTACCATCCGGCAGACAGTCACCTTCGCCACCCCGACGGCGAACACGCAGGAGCTGACGTCTGCGCTCCTTCAGGTGGTGCGCAGCCAATGGCAGCCTGACACACCGTACAAACGTGCCGGCGTCCTGCTACTTGCCATTGAGCCTGACAACGGTGTGCAGCAGTCACTGTTCGACACGCGCAACCGTGAACGCGACAGCCGTCTGCAGCAGGTGCTGGACACCATCAACAACCGACACGGCAGACATACAGTAGGCTTCACGCCGAACATGCCGGACGAGACTACCGCAGGACTATACGAAGCAGGCAAAAAAAGTCCTGCATACACAACGCGTATGCAGGACGTGATTACACTGAAATGTTAAGACTATTCGGGCAGCATAACCACCTCAATGCGGTTGTTGGCATCAACGATAGTCTGCAGTGCTTCACGCACTGACTCCTGAGTGATACCCTCAACTGTCTTCACATAGTTCTCCACAATATTCTCTCCATAGCGGTAGTAGCGGTAGATAACCGACTTCCACCAGTCGTTGTCACGCAGGTTCTCCTCATAATCCTTGAGCATCGATGCTTTCTCCTTGTTCACATCATTGGCAAGCGGACCGTCGCGAAGAATGGTCTGAATCTCCTCGTTGATGATCTCCATGATGCGCTCCTGCTTCTCGGGGTCGGTATCGAACTGAATGATCAGGTACTGCTCAGTTGTCGGCACTTGCTTCATGCCGCCGCCAACGCCTACACCGTACGAGCCGCCCTCACGTTCGCGGACAGACTCCAGATACCGTGTATCCAACACGCGGCCGGCCATCTGAAGGTTAAGACGCTTGCTCAGACTGTAAGGCGTGTCATACAAAGCGTACTCAATGCGGTTAGTCGCAGTGCGTGTGGACATCTCGCGACGGAAGTAGAGCTTGTTGTCGCCATTGGGCTGACGCACATTCCAATCTACAAAATGCTCCTTTTTGCCCTTGGTCTTCAGTCCGCCTATCCATTGCAGAATAAGTTCCTTGGTCTGAGGGTCGTCGGGGTCGATTTGCCCGACGAAGGTAAACGTGAAGTCTGCCGGGTTGGCAAAACGCTGCTTGTAGTAACCGAGAGCCTTATCCAGGTTTACCTTTTCCACCATATCTTCGTTCATGATAAGCGTACGCTCGGAATGGTTCGTCGAGAACAGAGATAGCGAGTCACGGAAGATGGCTTTCGGGTTCTTGGCTTTGTTCTTGAGCTGGTTCTTGAGCATCGCTATGAGCGTCTGGTAAGCCTGCTCGTCACGTCGCGGTGCGGTGAACGTCAGGTAGGTCAGTTGCAGCATCGTCTCCAGGTCACGCACGGTGGATGAGCCGCTCACCTCTTCGTCGTAGTCGTCTATACTCGGGTTGACCTGTACCTGCTTGCCTGCGAGTACCTTTTGCAGGTCGGTGTAACTGAACGTTCCCAAGCCCGACATCTGAACGACCGATGGCGCTATAGCTGCCGACGGTAGGTCTTCCGTGGGAACCATACTCAAGCCGCCTTGCGAGAATGCATCCATCAGTATCTGGTCGTGCCGGAAATCAGTAGTCTTGAAGATGACGCGTACGCCGTTCGACAGTAGCCACTCGGTTGTGCCCAGCGCTTCGTTCTTGGTCTGCTTCTTTATCTTGCCTTTCTTGGGTGCTTTCGCTACCAGCGGCCGATCAATCTTCTCGGATACAGGTGCCTCGATAGCCAGGTCGGGCATGCCGCGCAGCAGTGCTACCGCCTGCTCCTCACTCGGGATGTTCACGCCGGGCTTATCTACTCCGGTTATACAGATGATGATGTTCTCCTCACCCATCAGTTGCTTTTGGGCGATATTGTTAATCATCTCTAAGTTGACGAGAGGTAGCATCTGCTGCACAAACTCGTACTCGAACTCTATTCCGGGGATAGGCTCCTTGTCTTCAAAGTGGCGTATGTACTCGCGTGCGAACGAGATGTTCTGCCGGGTCTGACGGCTGTTGTAGCTCTTCTCGTACTCGGACAGCATGTTTGCCTTGGCAACCTCAAGCTCGCTCTCGGTAAAGCCGTAGCGGCGCATCTTTTCCAGCTCGAACAGCAACGCTTGGTACGCCTCTGTCTCACGACCCTCTTTTGCCACGGAGATAGCGGTAAAGGCGTCACGCAGTTTGACCAGTTCGAAGTACCCTGCACCGGCACCTACGAACGGCGCTTCGGGGTTCATCGATGCCTCCTCGAACCGTGTGTTGAGCATCGCGCTGATGAGGTCGCGGCAGCGGTCAAGCAGGTAAGACATGTTCGTCGATTGCATGTAGATAGGCGTCTGCGGGTGTTTCCAGTAGAGCTGGATGCGCGTCTGCTGTGCTTCTTTGTCGGTCACGATGGCAACGATGGGCTCCTGATTGTCATCCACGCTGTAGAGAGGACGTTCGCCGCGGTTGGCACGCTCGGGAACATTAGCCCACAACGCTTTGATCTTGCCCTCGATGGCATCCACGTCGATATCGCCCACGACGATGATTGCCTGGTTGTCCGGTCCGTACCACTTGTGGTAGTAGTCGCGTAGTGCCTGATAGGCAAAGTTGTTGATGACTGCTGTGTCGCCAATCACGTCACGCTTGGCGTACTGGCTGCCGGGGAACATCTTCGCACGGCTCTCTTTCCACAGGCGGCGGTTAGCGTTGTTGCCTGTACGCCACTCTTCGCGAATAACGCCACGCTCGGCATCAATCTCCTCGCCCAGCAACAGCAGACCGCACGACCAGTCGTGCATAACCAGGAGCGCCGAGTCAATGATACCCTCGCGGATAGTGGGCACGTCTGACAGACGATAAACCGTCTCGTCAATCGAGGTGTAGGCGTTGATGTTGCCACCGAAGTTCACGCCGATGGACTCAAAGTAATTGATTATACCCTTGCCCGGAAAATGCTCCGTTCCGTTGAAAGCCATGTGCTCTAGGAAGTGAGCCAATCCGTTCTGGTTGTCTTCCTCCAATACGGCACCGACGCACTGAGCGATGTGAAACTCGCAACGTTGCTTGGGTTCCTCGTTGTGACGGATATAATATGTCAGACCGTTAGGCAGTTGACCGTAACGCACCTCGCCGTCGATAGGCAGAGGTACCGGTTGCTGGGCTTGAGACATAACGCCTGCTACTACCAGCGAGAGAATAAATAGTACTCGTTTCATATAATTTGACTTAAGTTGATTTGCTTATGCTTGCTTGGCTTCTGCGTTGGCAGTGATGATTTCGTCACCGCGGCTTTTCCATTGACGCGGACCGAGTATGCGCTCGACGTCTTCGTGGGTGATAACCTCTCGCTCTACGAGCATCTCAGCGAGTTGGTGATGCTGCTCGGCATGCTCGGTAAGGATTTTCTTCGCGCGTTTCATCTGCTCAGCGATGATGGCCTCGGTCTCCTTGTCAATAGTTTTGGCGGTCTCTTCGGAATACGGTTTGGTGAATCCGTACTCATAGCGCCCTGTTGAATCGTAGAACGAAACGTCCTTCAGCTTGTCGCTCATGCCATAGTACGCCACCATGGCGTATGCCTGCTTGGTGGCACGCTCCAGGTCGTTGAGTGCGCCTGTCGAGGTGTGGTCGAGGAACAACTGCTCGGCTGCACGACCGCCCAACAGTGAGCAGAGTTCGTCCAGAATATGCTCCTTGGTGGTCAGTTGCCGTTCTTCCGGCAAGTACCACGCTGCCCCGAGTGCTACACCGCGTGGGACGATGGTGACTTTCACGAGCGGGTTGGCGTACTGCAGCAGCCACGAAATCGTAGCGTGCCCCGCTTCGTGGTAGGCAACTGAGCGTTTCTCTTCCGCGGTCATGATCTTCGTCTTACGCTCCAGACCGCCGATAATACGGTCAACAGCATCCATGAAGTCCTGCTTGTCAACCTCCTTCTTGTCGTGCCGCGCAGCTATCAGAGCAGCCTCGTTGCATACGTTGGCTATATCCGCACCCGAGAAACCGGGCGTCTGCTTGGCAAGAAAATTGACATCCACATTCTTGGATAGTTTGATGTTCCTCAGGTGAACACCGAATATCTCCTTACGCTCCTGCAGGTCAGGCAGTTCGACGTGTATCTGACGGTCAAATCGTCCGGCACGAAGCAAGGCGCTATCCAATACATCTGCGCGGTTGGTCGCGGCAAGGATAATGACGCCGCTGTTCGTTCCGAAACCGTCCATCTCGGTCAGCAACTGGTTGAGCGTCGATTCGCGTTCGTCGTTGCCGCCGGTGAGTACGTTCTTGCCACGGGCACGACCGACCGCATCAATCTCGTCGATGAAGATGATACACGGAGCTTTCTCCTTCGCCTGACGGAAAAGGTCGCGCACACGGCTGGCACCTACGCCCACGAACATCTCTACGAAATCCGAACCGGACATCGATAGGAACGGAACATCCGCTTCTCCGGCAACAGCTTTGGCGAGAAGCGTTTTGCCTGTACCCGGAGGACCGACGAGCAGCGCACCCTTGGGAATCTTGCCGCCCAGAGCGGTGTATTTGTCAGGGTTCTTGAGGAACGACACTATCTCCTCGACCTCCTGCTTGGCGCCCTCCAGCCCGGCTACATCCTTGAAGGTAACCTTCTGCTGTTTGTCTTTGTCAAAGACTTGCGCTTGCGCCTTGCCTACGCCAAAGATGCCGCCTATGCCTCCTGCGCTGCCTATACCGCGGCTCATCCAGATGAAAAACAGAATAAGCAGTGCGAACGGCAGTATGTTGACGAGGATAAGATACCAGTAGTCCTTCGACTTCTCGAAGGTCACATCCACCGCTGCCAACCCGTTCTGCTTGCGTTCGGCGTTGACGGTATCCATATACTTGGCAACCTCCTCGTTGGAAGGCACCTGCGTGCGAATCAGTCCTTTCGCCGCTTCGCCGGCATCCTGACTGCCGAACACGATTGCATAATGCATCGGTCGGATGGTTGCCTTGGCTGAGTTGTCGTCATAGATGACAACTTTCTCTACCATATTATTCTCTACATACGCGGTGAACTTGGTGTAACTCAATTCTTTCTTGGCGCGCGATGAGTCTTTGCCGTCGAATAACCAGCCGGCAATCAGGAAAACGGCAACGACGTAGAGCAGGGTTGTTATTATCCTGCCCCATTTGCTCGGGCCTTTTGGGGTTTGATTATCCTGATTAGGCTGCATAACTTTTCTTTGTTTGTTTGCGCTCATGTTAACTGTCTATTTCTGTAATCTTGCCGTCTGCCCAGAGATGCTCCAGGTCATAGTATGCGCGCGGTTCACGCTGCATAATGTGTACAAACACCGTGCCGTAATCCAGTGCAATCCACTCGGCATTATCTTCGCCGACATGTGACAAAGGATGAACGTGCGTAACGGTGCGCACGTGGTCATCGACCTCGGCGGCAATAGCAGCCACCTGCGTGTTGCTGTTGCCCTGGGCGATGATCATGTACTCGACAGGTGCCTCTTTGATTTTGCGGAGGTCAATCTGTACGATGCGTTCGCCCTTGCGGTTACGGATCCCTTCGATTATCTCTTCGAGTAACTTTTTAGTTGAAACTTCTTTCTTTGTAGCCATGTTTTGTATACGTGTTTATTTATCAGCCAAACTTGGCTGATGCGATATTATCCAATCAGACAATGCCCTGTCATTTCAGCGGGCTGCTCTATCCCCAGAATGTGGCAGATGGACGGTGCTACGTCGGCGAGTATGCCGTTCTCGAGCTTCGCGTCCTTGTGGTTGTTGCTCACATATACGAACGGCACGGGGTTCAGCGAGTGTGCCGTGTTGGGCGTGCCGTCGGGATTGATGGCGTTGTCGCAGTTGCCGTGGTCGGCGATGATGATGATCTCGTAGTCGTTCCTGAGGGCGGCGTCCACGGTCTCGTTCACGCAGATGTCAATGGCGGTGATAGCCTGCTGGATGGAGTTATATACGCCGGTGTGGCCGACCATGTCGCCGTTGGCGTAGTTGAGGATGATGCAGTCGTACTTCTGCGAGTTGAGCGCATCGCGCAGGGCGATGGTCACCTCGGGCGCGGACATCATCGGCTGTAGGTCGTAGGTAGCCACCTTCGGGCTGGGGATGAGTATGCGGTCCTCGTTCTCGAACTCGGCTTCGCGGCCGCCCGAAAAGAAGAACGTCACATGCGCGAACTTCTCCGTCTCGGCTATACGCAGCTGGCGCAGCCCGGCTTTGGAGACGATCTCGCCCAGCGTGTTCGTCACGTTCTCCTTGGGGAAGAGCACGTGCAAGCCCTGGAACGAGCTGTCGTACGGCGTCATGCAGTAGTACTGCAGGTTCGGGATGGTCTGCATGCCGTTGGCGGGCATGTCGTACTGCGTCAGAGCGATGGTGATCTCCTTGGCGCGGTCGTTGCGGTAGTTGAAGAAGATGACTACGTCACCCTCGCTGATTGTTGCCAGTGGCTTGCCGTTGCGCACGTGTACGATCGGTTTGATGAACTCGTCCGTCACATCGGCATCGTAGCTTGCCTGCATGGCTTCGTGCATCGACTCGAACTCTGCACCCTTGCCGCTCACCAGCAGGTCGTAGGCCTGTTTCACACGCTCCCAGCGCTTGTCGCGGTCCATGGCGTAGAATCGTCCGCAGATGCTGGCAATCTCGCCGCAGGACTTGGCTTGGTGAGCCTCCAGAGCGTCAATGAAACCGATACCCGAACGCGGGTCGGTGTCACGACCGTCCATGAAGCAGTGAACGAAGGTGTGACCTTGCAGACCGTACTCCTTGGCTATGTCGCAGAGGTAGAACAGGTGGTCGAGCGAACTGTGTACACCACCGTCACTGGTCAGGCCCATGATGTGCAGGTTCACTCCGTGCTCCCTTGCATACCCGAAGGCGGACTGTATCTCGGGGTTCTTGAGGATCGAGCCGTCCTTGCATGCGCGATTGATCTTCACGAGGTCCTGATAGACCACGCGCCCTGCGCCGATGTTCAGGTGTCCCACCTCGGAATTGCCCATCTGTCCGTCAGGGAGACCCACGTTCTCACCGCTCGCCTGGAGCTGCGAGTTCGGGTACGTCTGCAGCAGCTTGTCCCAATGCGGGGTGGATGTACAGGAGATGGCGTCGGCTTTGTCTTTGTGTCCGATTCCCCAGCCGTCGAGAATCATCAGTAATGCTTTACTCATATTGTTTGGTTATTTTATCATTTTCACGAGTCATTTCGCACACAACACATGGCGATTGGAATGCTCCAAACGCAAGCGCACGTATAAATCCGCTACAAAATTACAAAAAAAATGTGATATATGCAAATTTTTGTTCATTTTTTCGAGCAAAACGGAATGTGAGTCTGATTTTTTAGCAGCGGAAGTACATCTTGGTATGCCTGAGTTATCATTTCGGGTACAGAAAAAGCAGAGCGTTTTCAGCTCTGCTTCCTACCATATTGTCGGGATGACAAGATTCGAACTTGCGACCTCCGGTCCCCCAGACCGTTGCGCTACCGGACTGCGCCACATCCCGTCGCATTTTCGTTGTCAACCGATAAAACAGACTTGGCTGATTTTTATCGGAGAGGAGGAAGTGCGAGGCGGTATATTTCGCGTGCGAAATCTGTAGCCGAGCCACTTCCGACGAAAAGCGGGTGCAAAGGTAGTACAATTTTTTTATATATCCAAATTTTTTTCTCAAAAAAATGCTGTTCGTGGCACAATAGTTGTATTTTGACATGTCAAGATAAAACGACAATGCTGCGAAGGCTACATTATATATTATTTTGCGCCTGTGCTATGCTCTTGTGCACGCCTTGCGCACGCGCGGATACACCTGTTGTGCCACAGATTGCGGATGAGGGCGAGAATGACACGCTTTACTACGCCATGCTGCACGAGGTGTACTGTTACGCGCCGCTAAAGTTCAAGAACAAACAGCAGGAGCGCTTCTATTGGCGGACAGTTCGTGACGTCAAAAAGACACTCCCCTATGCCAAGCGTATAAGCAAGGCTATCGAAGAGGCGGAGGACACTCTGGCGGTGATGACTCCGAAAGAGAAACGCAAATGGTGGAAAAAGCGCGAGAAAGAACTATTCAAGGAGTATGAGAAAGATTTCCGCGGCATGACTGCCTCGCAAGGACGTATGCTGATGCTATTGCTCGACCGAGAAAGTGACCGCACATCGTACGAACTCATCAAAACCTTCAAGAGCAAGTTCGCGGCAGACTTCTGGCAGTTTGTAGCCAAACTCTTCAAGAACGACCTGAAAGAGGAGTACGACGCCAAAGACAAGGACCGTATTATCGAACGAATCATCACACTGGTTGAGGCGGAGCAACTATAAACAGGAGACACCTGAACAAGTTTTAACATAGTACCTTATACAAAAAATAGGAACGACGTGAGTCGCTCCTATTTCGTTTGGCAGGTAAGACTTACTTACGGATGCCGAGTTCTTTGATGAGGGCACGATACTTCTCGATGTCCTTAGCCTTCAGGTAATCGAGCAGACGACGACGCTTACCAACGAGGTTGGTCAGTGCGCGCTCTGTACCAAAATCCTTGCGGTTTTGCTTCAGGTGCTCGGTCAGATGGTTGATACGGAAAGTGAACAGTGCAATCTGTCCCTCGGTAGAACCGGTGTCTTGTGCGCTCTTGCCGAACTTGGCGAAGAGCTCTGCTTTCTTCTCAGATGTCAAATACATGAGTATTTACCATTTATTCATTTGCCATTTGGTCATTTTATGATGGGCAAATGAGAGTTAAACAATCACAGCTAAAGCAGCATTACATGAATAACAACTTCGCTGCATTTATTCGCTTTTCTGTAAAAGCGGCTGCAAAGGTACAACAATTATCTGATATTTGCAAACATTTTCATCATTAGTGAACAAAAAACACATCTTTTTGTCATTTTTTCTCAATTAAATTTGCAAATATGCAGAAAAAGTCGTAACTTTGTAGTGCCTAAAAAGGCGCATATAGGTATGAGTGTTACAAAAAGACTTGGTTTAGGCGTTTTGTGTTCCTTGGCAGCGTGTCTGCTGTGCATGAACTCATGTGCGCACAAGAGCGCACATGAGAAGTCGCAGGCAGCCATGGCGAAGAAAGGCGGCTTGGTGATTACGTTGGCCGTGAGTCAACCTGAGTTAACTGATTCGGTTATATCGCTGCTGGAGGCGCGTCTGGCCAATTACGGTGCCAAGAACACATACGTGAGTATCTCTGCTGACGGTCAGATTCATGCGCAAGTTCCCGGTGTGACAGATGAGGAGGATGCAGAACTTGTGCGTATGCTGCTAACTTCACGTGGCGAATTGGAGATATGGGAGACGTACAACCTGTCCGAACTGTTGTCTGCACTCACGGCACTGAACGCCACGGATTCCATCTTCACTGTTCTCCAGCCGTACATCAACGACGAGGGTGAGCCTATGCGCGGACCAATAGCAGGTCGCGTGCAACTTGACAACAAAGATGCTGTGATGGCCGAACTGACTTCGCCCGTAGCACAAGCATTGCTGCCTGCCGATGTGCGATTCCGCTGGAGCTCGTCGGTGGTAAGTTACGAGTATGCTGAACTCATCGCCCTGAAGGCGCGTGACGGCAAACCGGCGTTCACAGGCGAGTGCCTGACCGATGTCGAATCGATGAAGACGAAGGATTGTCCGTACCCGAACATCTCTATGGTGATGGGAGATGCCGACACTTGGGAGAGATTTACGGGTGAGAACGTCGGCCGCAGCATAGCCTTCGTGGTGGACGGTGCAGTCTATTCGTTCCCGATGGTGGTAGCGGCAATCCCCGGTGGCAAGAGCCAGATTAGCGGTAATATGACTTTCGAGGAAGCAGCAGCACTGGCCGCCATCATCAAGTTCGGGCCGTTGCCTTGCGAGGCGAGCGTGATGGAGGAAAACATAGTAAATCCAAAATAATAACATAATTTATCAAAATCATGAAACAATTAGATCTTACCAAGTACGGCATCACGGGCGCAACCGTGAAAGCGTACAACCCTTCGTACGAAGAACTGTTCAAGGAGGAGATGAACCCTGCCCTGACCGGCTACGAGAAAGGCCAGTTGACCGAACTCGGTGCTGTGAATGTGATGACCGGTATCTATACCGGCCGCTCGCCTAAGGACAAATACATCGTTATGGACAAGAACTCGAAGGACACCGTTTGGTGGACCAGCGAGGAGTACAAGAACGACAACCATCCGATGTCGGAAGAGGTTTGGGCAACCGTTAAGGAGCTCGCGGTTAAGGAACTCAGCAACAAGCAGTTGTACGTTGTTGACGCCTTCTGCGGCGCCAACAAGGACACCCGCATGGCTGTTCGTTTCATCATGGAGGTGGCTTGGCAGGCACACTTTGTGAAGAACATGTTCATCCAGCCGACCGCTGAGGAACTGGAGAACTTTGAGCCGAACTTCGTTATCTACAACGCATCGCTCGCCAAAGTTGAGAACTATAAGGAACTGGGCCTTAACAGCGAGACCTGCGTAGCTTTCAACACCACGAGCCGTGAGCAGGTTATCCTGAACACATGGTATGGCGGCGAGATGAAGAAAGGTATGTTCTCGATGCAGAACTACTACCTGCCGCTGAAGGGTATCGCTTCGATGCACTGCTCGGCTAACACCGATATGGAAGGTAAGAACACCGCTATCTTCTTTGGTTTGAGTGGAACCGGTAAGACTACGTTGAGTACCGATCCGAAGCGTTTGCTGATTGGTGATGACGAGCACGGATGGGATGACGAAGGTGTATTCAACCTCGAAGGTGGTTGCTACGCAAAGGTTATCAACCTCGACAAAGAGTCTGAGCCGGATATCTACAACGCTATCCGTCGCAACGCATTGCTGGAGAACGTGACCGTTGACGAGAACGGTAAGATTGATTTTGCAGATAAGAGCGTGACGGAGAACACCCGCGTAAGCTATCCGATTAACCATATTGAGAAGATTGTTCGTCCGATCAGTGCAGGTCCTGCAGCGAAGAATGTGATCTTCCTGAGTGCTGACGCTTTCGGCGTTCTGCCTCCTGTATCTATTCTGACTCCGGAGCAGACGAAGTACTATTTCTTGAGCGGTTTCACGGCTAAGTTGGCGGGTACTGAGCGTGGTATCACTGAGCCGACTCCGACTTTCTCTGCTTGCTTCGGACAGGCCTTCTTGGAGTTGCATCCGACGAAGTACGCTGAGGAGCTGGTTAAGAAGATGGAGAAGAGCGGTGCGAAGGCTTATTTGGTTAACACCGGTTGGAACGGTACCGGTAAGCGTATCTCTATCCGCGACACCCGTGGTATCATCGACGCTATCCTCGGTGGCGATATCCTCACGGCTCCGACGAAGAAGATTCCGTTCTTCAATTTCGAAGTTCCGACAGCTCTGCCGGGTGTAGATCCTGCTATTTTGGATCCGCGTGACACCTATAAAGAGGCTGCTGAGTGGGAAGAGAAAGCTAAAGATTTGGCTGCTCGTTTCATTAAGAACTTTGCTAAATACACCACCAACGAGGCCGGTAAGGCTTTGGTGGCAGCCGGTCCGCAGTTATAACCAGCTTAGAGCTGGGGCAGGAATTGCCATTCGGTTCAGGGCTAAGAAGAAGCGTCCTTCGGGGCGCTTTTTCAGCCGCAAAGGTGAATAAGCGATGTCGCTCTTAAGTATCTTGTATCCGCGCGTTTGCCCTATGTGCCAAAGGTATATGGGTGAACAGGCGGCTGAGTCGATGCTATGTTCGGCTTGTAAGGCTTCGTTGCCTCGCACCGAACAGGCTTCGATTAGGCAGAACGAGACCGAGATGGAGTTGGCGGGCAAGACATCGGACATCGTGGCGACGATGAAAACGATGCATCTGGAGCGTGGTGCGGCGTATTTGTTTTACGAGAAAGAGCATCCGATTCAGCAGTTGGTGCATCAGATGAAGTATGCGGACCAGCCGATGATCGGTTATTACTTGGGCAAAGAGGCAGCGGCGGAGTTTCAGTACGCGGATTTTTTTGAGGGGATAGATGTGATAGTGCCGATGCCGCTGCATCCTAATCGTTTGCGTAGCCGCGGGTATAATCAATCGGAGTATATAGCGCGGGGGATTAGTGATTTGACAGGTATAGAGGTAGATACGACGCATGTAGAGCGTGTGAAGAACACGCCTAAGCAAGCGTTGCAAACGGGTGATGAGCGGCAGACGAATGTGGCGGATGCGTTTGCGGTTAATCATCCGGAGCAGTTGTATCGGAAGCATATACTGGTAGTGGATGATCTGGTGACGACGGGTGCGACGATGCGCGCCTGTTTGAAGGCGATGAAGCGGTTTAGGGGCGCGAAGTTTAGTGTTTTTGCGCTGTGTAAAGCCAGGTAAATAAACTAGTCTTCTAGCATTCTAGCATTCTAGAAATCTAGAAATAATAATTATTATGGTAAAAAAGTACGATTTTTTGATTATCGGTGGTGGTGTGGCAGGTATGAGTTTTGCGCTCAAGATTGCCCGCACGGAGAAGTACCGCATCGCTTTGTGCTGCAAAACGACGCTGGAGGAGGCTAATACCGCTAAAGCACAAGGTGGTATCGCTTCGGTGACCAATTTGTTAGTGGATGATTTCGATAAACATATCCACGATACGATGGTGGCCGGTGACTGGTTGAGCGATCCTGCAGCGGTAGAACAAGTGGTTCGCAATGCGCCTCGGGGCATTGAGGAATTGGTTAACTGGGGCGTTAATTTCGACCGTAAGGACGATGGTGCGTTTGACTTGCACCGCGAAGGCGGACACTCGGAATTTCGTATCTTGCACCACGCGGATGATACGGGTGCGGAGATTCAGCGTGGATTGATGGAAGCGGTGCGGAATAATCCATATATAGAGGTGCTGGAGAACCATTTTGCAGTGGAGATCATCACACAACACCATCTGGGCGTGTTGGTGACGCATCGCACACCGGATATAGAGTGCTATGGCGCATATGTTCTGAACCCCGATACGCAAAAGATCGATACCTATTTGAGTAGGATTACCCTGATGGCGACGGGTGGTACGGGTGCAGTCTATGCTACGACTACTAATCCGGAGATTGCGACCGGTGATGGTATTGCGATGGTGCATCGGGCGAAGGGTCAGATTAAGGACATGGAGTTTGTGCAGTTCCATCCGACAAGTCTGTATAATCCGGCAGAGACGCATCCGGCGTACTTGATTACCGAGGCTATGCGTGGGTATGGCGGTATATTGCGGTTGCCTAACGGGGAGGAGTTTATGCAGAAATACGATCCGCGGTTGTCGTTGGCACCGCGTGATATCGTAGCGCGCGCGATTGATAATGAGATGAAGATCCACGCCATCGACCATGTGTGTCTGGATGTGACGCATAAGGACCCCGAAGAGACCAAGCATCATTTTCCCAATATCTATGCCAAGTGTTTGAGTATAGGTATTGATATCACGAAGGAGTATATCCCCGTGGCGCCGTGTGCGCATTATATGTGCGGCGGTATCAAGGTGGATTTGGATGGTCAATCGACTATCCGTCGGTTGTATGCCGTAGGCGAGTGTTCGTGTACGGGACTGCATGGAGGTAACCGCTTGGCGTCTAACAGTCTGATTGAAGCGGTAGTATATGCAGATGCGGCGGCTAAGCATAGTTTGAGCGTGATTGACCAATACGGTTTTAATGAGCAGATTCCTGAGTGGAACGATGAGGGTACGCTCAGTAATGAGGAGCGTGTGCTGATTGCGCAGGATGTGAAAGAAGTGGGGCAGATCATGTCCACGTACGTGGGTATTGTGCGTTCGGATCTGCGTCTGCATCGTGCGTGGGAACGTCTGGACTTGTTGTATGAAGAGACGGAGAACCTCTTCCGCCGCGTGAAGGCAACGAAGGATATATGCGAGTTGCGTAATATGATTAACGTGGGATATCTGATTACGCGGCAGGCCTTGGAGCGCAAGGAAAGCCGTGGCCTGCATTACTCGATTGATTATCCACGCGAGGACAACCACACCCCGCAAGAAGTGTGGTGATGTTTATGGAAAAAAACATAAAAAACCCTGATTGATAATTTTAGTACTGCGTACAATCGAATCTTTATTTCGTAAAATCATCTCCAAATAGATTTGATATGATTTTTCAAAATAAATCTTCTAATTCTACGAATTAAAATTATCAATCAGACATAAACACAAAAAACAAATATTAGAATCCTCAACGAGTAAAAAATGTTTTTTAGGTTTTTTTCTAATTATGAAAGGCATTTCGTTACATAGTGTAGTGCCGGTGCGGACGGAGGCGAGAGAAGGGGCTGAGCAGAGTACTCAGATACTATTTGGGGAGACGTTTGAGATCATGAATACGGACCGTTGCACTGACAGAATACAGAGTACATACCTGAACACAGGCCGTTGGCGGTATGTGCGATTGGATGGTGATGGGCAGGAAGGATGGGTGGATGCGAAGATGGTGACGCCGATGACGGAAAGTGAGTATCAGGCGTATAAGAAGACGTATCAGGAGGCGGCGATGGTGGCTTTCCCGATGGCGTATGCGGTGAGTGAGAACAACGGGCAGACGATTCCGCTGACGGCAGGAACCAAGTTGACGCAGTATTCAGTGATCAGTAATCAGCCTTCAGAAGTGGCGCGTGTGGGGCGGTTTGAAGTGCTGGGAGTGGGTTTTCGGATTGATCCAAGTATGGTGATAGAGAAACCGCTGGAGCTCAATGAACAGAATCTGCAGCAAGTGGTGCGGTTCTTCTTGAATACTCCTTATCTTTGGGGTGGCAAGAACGCATTAGGGATGGATTGCTCGGGCTTTACGCAGGTAGTGATGAGTTTGTTTGGGAAACGCCTTCCTCGCAATGCTTCAGAGCAAGCTACGTGTGGGCGCGCGATACGCGATATACAGAACGCGCGCGCGGGTGATTTGGTTTTCTTTGATCATGAGGATGGCAAAATCTCTCACGTTGGGATAATCCTCCAATCACCAATCACCAATCACCAATTACCATTAACAGTCGTCCACTGTTCCGGTCGGGTGAAGGTGGAGAGATTGGATGAAAAAGGTATCTTTTCGACCGAAATAAAGAACGCGGAATGTCCAAATGGTACTTACACTCACCATTTGGTATCAATTCGACGCATTTAAGGGTATTTTTGTTGCAAAATGTCCGCATTTTGTAAAGTAGAGTTTGCAAAATTGGCATAATTATTGTTTTTTCTACATTTTTTTTGTGTAATTCAGAAAAAAGTAGTACTTTTGCAGCCAAATTCCATAAAAAGGAGTTGAAAATAGTAACAAACAATTTTTAAGGTATGAAGAAAGTTTTACTTTTCTTGTCCGTTTTGCTATTGGCAATCGGACAGGTTTGGGCGCAGTCCCAGACTATCAAAGGTACCGTTCTGAACGCCGCAGACGAGGAGCCGATCATTGGTGCATCGGTACAGGTTAAGGGAACGGTAAAAGGAACTATTACCGATGTAAATGGTAAATTCTCCATCGAAGTAGACAAGGATGCAGTGCTGTACGTATCGTTTATCGGTATGGGCAGTCAAGAGATTCCTGCTGCGGATGGTATGGTAGTGTATCTTTCTGAGAATTCGAAGGAGTTGGAGGAAGTGATGGTTGTCGCTTTCGGTACAACTACCAAGAAATCATTTACGGGTTCGGCTTCAGTGGTTAAAGCTGACGAGATTACCAAGCGTCAAACGAGTAACGTTACGGACGCTTTGGCAGGTCAAGTAGCCGGTGTACAAGGTTTGAGCACCAGTGGTCAGCCGGGTACAGTATCCAACATCCGCATCCGTGGTATTGGTTCTATGAGCTCAAGTAACGCACCTCTCTACGTAATTGATGGTATCCCTGCTACCAACGATGACGTCTCTACGTTGTCGAATGCGGATATCGAGACCGTTACGGTATTGAAGGATGCGGCTTCGAACGCATTGTATGGTGCGCGTGGTGCTAACGGTGTGATTTTGATCACTACCAAGCGCGGTTCTACGCGTGATGCACAAGTTAAGATTGACGCTAAGTGGGGTACTAACCAACGTGGTGTGCCGACCTACAACGTCATGACTGACCCCGGTATGTACTACGAGACCTTCTATCAGGCTCTCTACAACCAGTATGGTTCTCATGACAAAGCTAACCAGTACTTGTTGGATGCCAACAACGGTGGTTTGGGTTATCAAGTGTACACTGTACCTGATGGTGAACGTCTGATTGGTTCGAACGGAAAGTTGAACCCGAATGCTACTCCGGGTTTCGTTAACACGAAGAACGGCCTGCAATACACATTGCTGGCAGACAACTGGTATAATGAGTTATTCAACTCGAACAACCTGCGTCAAGAGTACAACCTGAGCATCAGCGGTTCGACCGACAAGTTGACTTATTTCGCTTCGGGTAGTTATTTGGATGATAGCGGTATTATCCAAAACTCCGGTTTCCGTCGTGCTACCGGCCGTGTGAATGTGGACTACCAGGCTAAAAAATGGTTGAAGATTGGTACGAACATGAGCTACAGCCACGCTGACATGCAGTATCCGGAAGAGGATGAGTACGGAAGTTACAGTTCGGGTAACCTCTTCTATGTAAGCAACAACATTGCTCCTATTTATCCGTTGTATATTCGTGATGGTCAAGGCAATATTATGAAGGATGCCAACGGCTACACGATGTATGACTATGGAGATGCTACTACTTTGAATGAGATACGTGCGTTCATGAACCAGTCTAACCCTGCCAGCGCTATTGAGTTGAACAAATCTCTTTACAAAAAGGATATCTTCTCCGGCAAGTGGTTCGTACAAATCGAGCCGATTAAAGGTTTGAAATTCACCGCTAACCTCGGTCTCCACTATGGTGGCGTGCGCTATCAGATGACGCAGAACCCATTCTATGGACAATTTGCTTCGTCGGGTGGTTATGCTTATGTATCCAGTTCTCGCGTTACTGCGCTTGACCAACAATATTTGGCTAACTATGCCAACAAGTTTGGTGAGCACAATGTAGATGTGATGGTAGGTTATGAGAACTATCACCTGACTACCTCTTCGCTGAGTGGTACGCAACAGAAACTGTTCAACCCAGATATCGCTGAGGTCAGCAATGCTATCCTCTCGCCGAGTACATCTTCTGCTACTGATTCGTACTTCCACCAAGGAATCTTGGCACAAGCAAAGTACGATTATGCAAGCCGTTACTATGTAAGTGTCAGCTATCGTCACGATGGTACCTCTCGTTTCAAAACGGGTCACCAATGGGGTGATTTCTGGTCGGTAGGTTTGGCTTGGGATATCAAGGGTGAGTCCTTCATGGATGGTGTTGATCAAGTGGATCTCTTGAAACTCAAAGCTAGTTATGGTTCGCAGGGTAATGATAACTTATTGACCCCTGATGGTTATACCAACTACCACCCGTGGGCTGACCAATATGTTATCAGCGAGAATAATGGTGAGTTCGCTACAACTCTTTCTTATAAAGGTAATCCGGATATTACTTGGGAGACTTCGTACAACTTCAACGCCGGTCTTGACTTCGGTTTCTTTGGTGAGCGTCTGACCGGTACTATCGAGGGTTGGCGTCGTCGTACAGAGAATATGTTGTACTATCGTCCTGTTCCTGCTTCTCTGGGTTACAGCTACGTACCGGTGAACATCGGTTCTGTTAGCAATGCCGGTTTGGATGTAGAGCTCCACGGAGAACTCATCAAGACCCGTAATGTAACTTGGGGTGTATATTTCAACCTCTCGTTCTTCAAGAACCGTATCCTCAAACTCTCGCCGGAGTTGAACGGTCAATGGATTGATGGTTCTGCTATCTACAAAGAGGGTGAGTCTATGTACAACCGTTATCTGCCGAGTTACGCAGGTGTGAACCCCGCAACCGGTAAAGCGCAGTGGTACATCAATACCACCGACAGCGCAGGTAATGTTATTGAGAAAGGTGGCGTAACAGAGAGTTATGCTACGGCAACGGAAAACCGCTATGAGTCCGGTGACATTCTGCCGAAGGTTTATGGTGGTTTCGGTACCAACTTGAATGTATATGGTGTTGATTTGTCGGTTGCGTTTAACTACCAAGCAGGTGGCCGTATCTATGATAACGGTTATGCACAGTTGATGCACTCTGGTTATTCGAGCGATGCAGGTCATAACTGGCACTTGGATATCTTGAATGCATGGACTCCGGAGAATACCAATACCGATGTTCCTGCGCTGAACGCAGGCGAGCGTTATGAGAATGGTGCTTCTGATCGTTTCTTGATTAGCAGCAACTATGTATCGCTCCAGAACATCACCCTCGGTTATACTTTCCCGTCTAAGTTGACGAAGAAAGCCCATATCGAGAAGATTCGTGTTTACGCAGTCGCAGACAATGTAGCTCTTTGGTCTGCTCGTAAGGGTCTCGACCCGCGTCAAGGTTTCTCGAGCGCCAACTCTACCTATTATTCGCCGATGCGTTCTATCTCTGGTGGTTTAAGTATTACGTTCTAATCAAAGAAAGGAGATAATTATGAAAACAAGTAAATATATTGCTGTTCTCCTCGTTGCTGCGCTGTCTTTCACCGCATGTAATGATTGGATGAATGCAGAGCCCCAAGGCGCCACGAAGACTGCGGATCAAAAATCCGAAGCTGCGAGTCAGAATCCCAATGCTGCAGCTGCCGATATCTCGGCTATCTATGCGCAGTTTATTCAGCTCTATAGTGGTCTGGGAGACCTCGGTTACAGCCGTCACAATGACTTTGGTTATGCAGCTATCTGTATGTTCACTGAGGCACAGGGTCAGGACTTCGTGAGTCCGAATATTGGCTATAACTGGTTCGGCTTCTCGGATTGGAAAGTGATTCGTGATAATACACTCACTACGACTCAAGGTTTGATTAGTCACTTGGTTTGGAATGAGTATTTTAAAATTATCCACGCTTGTAACAATGTGATTGAGATTGTAGACCGTGAGAATCCGGGTGCTATGAAAGAGGCCCTCTCGCAGGCTCTGGCAGTTCGTGCATTCTGCTATCTGCAACTGGCTCAACTCTATCAGGTTACTTATAGCGAAGCAACCAAGACTCTGCCTTGCGTACCTATTGTGAAGGACCGTATGGAAGCAGAGCAGCAGGTTAAGAACCCGCGTGCAACGGTTGAGGAAGTATTCGCTCTGATAAAGTCAGACTTGGACTATGCATGTGACTCTCTGAAAGGATTCAAGCGTGCTGACAAGGGTTATGTAGATCAAGCAGTTGCTTATGGTCTCCGTGCTCGTATGAATTTGGTAATGCAGAATTGGGCACAGGCAGCAATCGATGCTGACTCCGCACTCGTTCTCTCCGGTGCTTCGCCGCTGAGTATTAGCGAGGTAAGCGTACCGGGCTTTGCTTCGGCTTCTGCTCACAACGTACTTTGGGCAAACATTGTTGTTGAGACCAATGATATCGTACAAACAGGTATTATTAACTGGCCTTCGCACATGTCTTCCTTCTATGGAGATGGTTATACCGGTGTTGGTGCCACCCGTTGGATTGCCAGTGCACTCTTTGATGAGATTCCTGCTACTGACGTTCGTAAAGGTTGGTGGTTGGATGAGGATCTTGAGTCTCCGCTATTGGATGCAGCCGGATATGTGGCTATCAAAGAGGATATCTTGGCTCAGGAGACGCCGTACTTGAATGTTAAGTTTGGTACAGGTGACGGAACGGTAAGTGGACTTGGTGCCGCAGCTGCTGACTGGATCCTGATGCGTGCTGAGGAGTTGATCCTTATCAAGGCAGAAGGTCTGGCTCGCTCTGGCGGTGATGGTGCAAGCGTACTGACTGAGTTCGTTCAAACGAACCGTGACCCATTGTTTGCTATTGGTCAACATGGTAGCATTGAAGATGAAATCTGGTGGCAGCGTCGTGTAGAGCTCTGGGGTGAAGGTTTCGCTTGGGGTGACATCGTTCGTCTGCAAAAAGACATCACTCGTTCTACTTCGTCCAACTGGCCGGAGGCTTGGAATCAAGATGTGAAGGCTAGTACCGGTATCTATCTCTGGCGTATTCCGCAAGCTGAGATTGAGGCTAACCAAGGTATCAGCGATGCAGATAACAACCCGTATGTGCCTTTTAATTAATCAATAAACTAAACAGTAATGATTATGAAAACAATTAATAAATATTTGTTCTTACTCGCAGCGGTAGTCTTCGGGCTTACCGCCTGCGAGGAGCAGCAAAAGCGCGAACCGTCTCCGGTAGCTAATCCGAGTGCGATAGCTTTCAAGCAAAGTTCGGTATCTGCAGAGATTAACCCCGGAAAAGTGGCTTTGGAGTACAAGCTGGCGTTAGTTCGTACCTCTACCGATTCGGCTGTAACAGCGGTTATTGAGGTGGTAGAAGGCGATATTGATATTATCAATGTTCCGGCTAGTGTAACTTTCGCAAAAGGTGAGGCTGAGGCAGAGTTGCTGTTAACATTCCCGAACGCAGAGATTGATTCTACGTACTCGATTACGTTAGCTATAGACTCGTTGAGCCAGTCTCCGTATCTGAGCGGTTCGACCACGTGTACCTTTACAGCGATTATCGCAGCATGGGAGAATGCAGAGAAACCGGCTGTATTCTTAGACGCTGTTGTAAGTTCTCCGTATGGTGTAACTCCGCTTCCTTTCTATGTTGCATACAAAGAGAAAGTGAATGTAGATGGTTCGAAAGACTACCGTTTCCTGAATCCGTACAACAATTTGGATCCGGAGGCAGAGGCAGACCAATTCGGTGTGTATAGCGTGTTCCCATATAACGAAAAAGAATCTGAGGTTGACTTAGATAATGACTATCACTGGGAGATGCACGTAGATGTTGACGGTAAAGTTACTTTCGGCAAAGTGCCTTTCGGTATCAACTATGGAGATGGTCTTGTCAATGCATGGATGGCTGCAGATTTCTGGGCTAAACGCAACGAAACAGAGCCGGATTATGAAACTTATGGCGCAGGTATCTACGATGCTGCTACAAAGACAATTACGCTTCCTGCAGGTGTTATGTTGTGGTACCTGGACGGTTATGGAGGAAACTATACTTCTATGGATCATGTAATCTACTTGGATTCCAAAGCATATCAGGATGACCACTTGTCCATCGCTGATTACAACGATCCTACGATTGAGTGGGTTGAGCAAGAGAGTGTAGTAAATCAATTTGAGTCTACCATCTTTAAATTTAAGAATGAGGATCAGAAACTCTTCAAGGCAGTAGATCAATATGAAGGCAATCCAAAGAGTCCGTTCATCGACCTCTATTGCTTAAAGGATGTATATGCAGAAGGTGGAAACCTCGCATTCTACTGGAATGGTGAGAAAGAGGATACTCTTGACATTCCTGTACCACAAAATACCAAGATATCCTTCATGGGTAAGGAATTATTCATTCAAGAAGCTGAGGGTGTAGTTACTACCAACCAGCTTAAAGGTACGGATGTATCGGTATTTACCTTCAATATCACAGTTGTTTCAAAATCAGGTGATCTGGTTGGCACATTCGTTGAGACTTTCTCTATCGCTGACGAAGCTATCATCTTCGAGAAAGAAGATTTCCTTGGTAACTTCACTTTAGATGGTTATAGCCCATTCAACGGTTCTGCAATGTCACAAACGATTGAAATTAAAGAAGATGGTGAGGATATTATCATCCTTGGTGTAACCCGTGCAGATACCATCTGGGCAGATTTTGATGCTGAGACCGGATTCCTCTCTATTGCTCCGCAGTACTTGCCGAATACCTTCCCGTATGGTGATACCGTTTATTCGACGCTGCTTGTAACGTTTGATGAGGATTTCGATATCAGTACCAAAGCTCCTTTGATCTTTGGTTATAACCTCAGTGGTGAGTGTCTGCTCCAAGATACACAAATTGGTTATCTGATTCAGGCTGAAGGCTTAGGTAACTTAGCTGGATGCTTTGATCTTTCTCTCGCTCGTGTAGAAGTTGCGACTCCTGCTCCGGCTAAAGTTTCGGTTTCGAACTGCATTTACAACAACACCGAGATTCAGAAACAAGGTCTTCGTGTCAATGCACACAAACCAAGCGTAAGTGATCTCTCCTTCCAAGGAAAGTATCGTCGCACGGCAAAAGCAACTACACTCTAATCAAGAACCTGGATAAGGTCTGCCATTCGGTAACCGATTATCCTTTGGTATGATACGAAAACGACATCGCATTGCGGTGTCGTTTTTGGTTGTTGTGAGAGGGGAGATTAAGGTTTTTAGGGGCTTTAAGGTCCTTAGGGACTTTAAGGGCTTTATGGCCTTAAGGAGCTTTTGGGGTGGTGCCTCTTTGTTCGCTGCGGAGGCGGTACATTCGCTCGCTAAAACCTCCCTTCTGCATATAATCATCTCCGAGCCTTTGTAATTGGCGAAAGAGCAGGTAGTCTGCCTGTTTGATGAGCACGATACACATGTTTGCTATCGTTTCTGCAGGACGCGTCTGAACAAGTTTCATAAAGAACTCGGCATCATTATGTTTCTTCCCCAATTCACGCATTGCCTCTAACTCTTCTGAACCGTCTTCCCACTGACGATGTCCGCGTGTCTTGAGATAATCCTTGTAATCTTCCAGCAACTCCTGTAAACTGGCTTTCGCTACATTGATCAGTTTAATCTCTGTCTTCGCAGAAGTGGTGCTGGCAGCGCTTCCCTCTATGATATTCTGCTTACCGGAACGTGCAGCTTGTAACATTTGGTCGTAGGTTCGATCCCCTTTTGGCAGAAAATGCTCAACAAAGAAATAGGTCAGGCAATAAATCACATTCGTCTTCTGGTAACTGAGTAGTTTCTTGTAGTTGCCATTATGTGGGATAAGTTGCTCCATAATAGTAGGGAATAGTGTTTTTTTTATATAAGGACTTTAAGGTCTTTAAGGTCCTTAATGATTTTTAATGCTGCAAAGATACAACTTTTATTTTTATTATGCAAATTAAATTATTCAAAATAAATAAAATTTACAATTTTTAGTATTTGTGTGTGTTAGTAGGTATTAAAACACGAACTGCTAAAGCATTTTTTGGACAATGTGCTTGGGGTGACCTTGGGTCGTTCTCGGTAGATGGTCCCGTGATGGTACTGTTTTAAATTCGACGATGAACTATACCGTTCTAGGCGGAGGCCGCTCTTTCCGAAAGCGGAAAGACGCTCCGGGTCCCGTGATGGTCGCGTGGAAGACCGGATGATATCCGGTGTAACTACCAAGAAAGAGCCGGTGCGGTTAGCGATCGAGATAAACAATACCATCCTGAGCTGGTAGTGTTTTTGTGATCAAAAACAAATATTTTGGCAAATTAATTTGCATAAGTAAAATTTTTGTTGTAAATTTGCATAAAATTTACTTGAGGGCTGGTGAATACGAGAATTCTGATCATAGACAGCGACATTAGTTTGGCGACGGTGCTGGCGGATTATTTGAGTAGCCGCGGTTATAAAGCACAGCATCTATCCGATGGCAGGCAAGCGATTGAATTGCTGGGCAGTACGCATTTTGATGTGGTGCTGACGGAGTTGCAGGGTCTGGGCATTAACGGCTATGACTTGCTGCGTGAGATTCGTCACCGTGCACCGCTTATTCCGCTGATTGTGTTGACAGCGCGTTCGGATCGTGAGAGTCAGATGCGGGCATTTCAGTTGACGTGCGATGATTATCAGACGAAGCCTTTTTCGATGGATATTCTGATTTGTCGCATAGAGGCTGTGCTTCGGCGGACGAGAAAGGATGAAGAGAACAAGCAGCGTGTTTTTTCGCTTAACGGTGTTTCATTTGATTCTGTGCATCAGACATTAGACGGCAAGCATTTGTCGGGCAGAGAGAGTGATTTGCTGCTTATGCTTTGTCGCAACGAAGGGGAGATAGTGGACAAACATACCATCTTGGCGTCGCTGTGGAAAGAGGACAATGCGTTTACGGCGCGTTCGCTGGGAGTGTTCATCAATCATCTGCGGAGGTATTTGAAGGAGGTAGGGTATAGCATCGTGTCGGTGCGTTACCGCGGATACAAACTAATTGAAAATTGAAAATTGAA